>CAYLYU010000122.1:0-3477 GCA_964387725.1 uncultured Zetaproteobacteria bacterium
CTGCCAACCTTTTATGGAAATTTCCGTCTTTATGGCTATAGCAACCTTGTTGATAAGGCCGAACACGTGGCGCTGGTTCTGGGTGATCCAAAGCCGGATAAGGCATGCCTTGTTCGGGTACATTCGGAATGTTTGACAGGGGATGTGTTTGGTTCTAGACGATGTGATTGTGGCCCGCAACTGGATACTGCCATGCGCCAGGTTGGTGAAGCAGGTGAGGGCGTTATCCTTTATCTTCGTCAGGAGGGAAGAGGGATTGGCCTGATCAATAAGCTCAAGGCCTATGTCCTGCAGGATTCCGGACATGATACGGTTGAAGCCAACAAGGAACTGGGTTTTCGGGCTGATCTTCGCGATTACGGCATCGGGGCCCAGATACTGCGTGATATTGGCCTGAGAAAACTGAAGCTTATGACAAATAATCCAAAGAAAATCATAGGGTTGGATGGTTATGGTATGGAAGTTGTTGAACGTGTTCCATTGCAGGTGCAAGCGCATGACGACAATATCAGTTACCTTAAAACCAAGCAGGGGAAACTGGGGCATCTGCTCAATGTCCAGGATCGGGCGGAATGAGTCTGGATGTTCCGGATATGGAGGGAAGTGTAGAGGCTAAGGGGATGTCTATTGGAATCATTGTCAGTCGTTTTAATGCAGGAATCACCGAAGCCTTACTGACAGGGGCGTTTGAAGCGTTGATCAGGCACGGTGCGGAGAGGGGAAAGATTCGTACCGTTCATGTTCCCGGAGCATTTGAGTTGGGAACGATAGCTACTTCTATGGCTGCATCCGGCAGATATCAGGCAATTGTTTGTCTGGGTTGCGTCATTCGCGGTGATACAAGCCATTTTGATTTTATTTGTAAGGCTGTAACCGAGGCGGTCGCAGGGGTTGCCCGGCGTGGCGACACTGGCGTCGGTTTTGGCGTGCTGATGGTGGATGATTTTGAGCAGGCACGGGAACGTATCGGTGGTAAACATGGGCATAAGGGTGCGGAGGCTGCCCTGACGGCTATTGAGGTAGCGCAGCTTCTGGCTATTCTGAAGGCAGAAGATGGCCAATCGTCATAAGGCCAGGCAATCAGCCGTGGAAATACTATATGCCTGGAGTAGTGGTGGGCGTGACTCTAGGGATATACCATCGTTATTGACTGGTCGACGTCAGCTAAAAGGCCGCAAGGATCAGGACAAGAAGTATCTTTTAGAGTCTGTAGATGGAGTTGTAGTAAACATTAAAACTCTGGATGAAGCCATCAATGAAGTTATCCAGAGGAAAGACGTATGCAATATTGCCAGTATAGAAAGAAATATCCTTTGCCTGGGTGTCTGGGAGCTTCTCTACCGTCCTGATATTCCTCATCGCGTAATTATTAATGAAGCTCTTCAGCTAAGCCGTAACTATGCCGATGAAAATGCCCGTAGTTTCGTGAATGGTGTTCTCGATAAACTGGCAAAGAAAATTCGCGGAAAGGATGCTAATGCCTGAACCGGCTGGCTCCGAATTTAAACTAATCGAAGAAGCCTTTCGCAGCCAGTGCCGGTTTAAGCATCCTTATACACGAATTTCTAATGGAGATGATGCCTCCGTTCACTGTTTTCCCTCAGTCATGGAACTGGTGGTAAGTACGGATTGCTTTGTGGCAGGTATACACTGGCCAGATGACTTCCCGCTACCTGATGCAGGGGAGAAGGCAATAGGTTCTGCCTTATCCGACCTTGCTGCCATGGGTGCAGAAGCGGCATGGATATGGTTGGGCGTTCAGGCAGTGTCCCCCGCAGATGCGGTAGCTGTTGGCAAAGGGGTGTCCATAGCGACGAACAGATATCAGGTTGAACTGGCAGGAGGAGATACAACCCGCTCATCAGTCAACGCAATTTCGGTAACGGTTGGCGGGCTTGTGCCAGAAGGAAAGGCCATGCGGCGTGATGCAGCTGAAGTTGGTGATGATATCTGGCTGATAGGTAACCCGGGCAGTGCTTCCTTTGGCCTCAATCAGTGGAAGCGGGGTATTCGCGATGGAGTATACATTGATCGTTTCAGAAAGGTTTCCCCGTTGTTGCATGAAGGTATACATTTGAGGCAATCTGGTGTTCACTGCTGTATTGATGTCAGCGATGGCCTCTTACAGGACGCCGATCACTGTGCCGAAAAATCGGGAGTTGGTATGCACCTGCGTCTGGACGCTATTCCTGATTATCATATATTGCTCCAGTCTGTCCCGGCTGAAGATGCACGGGGCTTTATATTAGCCGGTGGGGAAGATTATGCCTTGTTGTTTACCGCTCCGATATCACTTCGCTCTGAACTACATCAATTTGCGTCTAAGGTCGGAAGCTGCGAACTGGGCAATGGTGTACGGGTTAGTCTGGATAATAACCCTTTGCAGTTGAAACGAAGGGGTTGGGATCATTTCTCCTAGTAAATTTATTGCTGCCGGCTTTGGCAGCGGTTTGGTTCCGTTTGCACCCGGAACGTTCGGCAGTCTGGCAGCCCTTTTATCAGCCTGGGTAATGTATTTATATGGCGGCACCATGGCGATCTGGATCGCTTTCTTTCTCCTTGTTCCATTTGCTTTTTTCGCAGGAATAGAATCACTGAGGGTTTCTGAAAATAAGGATCCCTCCTGGATAGTGATTGATGAATGGCTGGGTCAGTGGCTCTGCCTCATGACCGTCTCTACCTTCTTCCCTTTGAACCCTATCGTGTTTGCAAGCTCATTTGTCTGTTTCCGTTTGCTGGATATTTTCAAACCCTGGCCTGTTTCCTGGGCCGAACATTGTGGGCCGGACTGGTGGACTATTCATGCCGATGACCTGATGGCCGGATTGCTTGGCGGTCTGGGTCTTGTGTTCATTAAGAGTTGGTTATGAACAAGGCCCGTATTGTTCTTAGCGAAACAGCTCGCATGCATTTAGCTGCAGCGGGTATTGGTACGGGATGGCTTAAGGTGTGGCTGCTTTCAGCGGGCGCGGAGCAGGTGTCTATTCATGCCCTTGAGTGTGAGGGCCGGGCGGACATTCGAGGTTGGCAACTCTATATAGGGACCGAATCCGAGCTATTACGCCTGGCCCTTGCGCATGGAAAGAAAATCTGTGTTCGTGATGGCAGGCAAAGGGATTTGATTGGTGTGCAAAGTGTGAATCTTGTTAATCCGTGCAGGCAGGCCTGGTACTATGATCAGGGTGGAAAGAATGGCCGGGTTGTACTCTTGCCAATTGGTGATGTTGCCTACCAGCGTGAGAAATGGCTTTCGGTGTTTCTTGAGAACCGGATGTTATTGCCGGTGCAGATATGGGTAGGAGAGGAGGGAGGCATAGAACTTGAGCCGGGATTAAGAGGCGATGTTCACCAGTCTCAACCCGTCCGGGATGAGGTGCTACTCAATGACGGGGGTTACCTTCCGGAGGAACAGCTGTTGTTTCTTCTCAATCGTTATGGCTGGCGCTTACGTTTCGCCGAGTCCTGCACAGCCGGAGG
>CAYLYU010000122.1:3577-5051 GCA_964387725.1 uncultured Zetaproteobacteria bacterium
CATCAAAGAAACAGGTGATAAGCGGGATTGTCGGTCTCTTCGGTATAGGGATAGCCAAGTTCATCCAGAAAGGTCTGAAATTCGCCTCTGTCCATTGACGGCACTTCCATTCCGGCAAGGACGCGACCGAAGTCAGCACCATGATTGCGATAATGAAACAGCGAGATATTCCATCGGCCGGCCATTCTGCTCAGGAATTCCAGCAGTGCGCCGGGGCGTTCCGGGAATTCAAACCGGTACAAAACTTCATCTTTGACAGAACGGCTTCTGCCGCCAACCAAATGGCGGATGTGCAATTTAGCCAGTTCGTTGTCGTGTAAATTCACAACATCATGGTCGTGCTTTATCAGTATTTTCTCGATTTCAAAGGCTTCTTTTTTGTCCTGTATGCCAACGCCGACAAAAATATGGGCATGATCCCGCATAGACAGGCGGTAGTTGAACTCGGTGATGACCCGTTGGCCTATAAGTCGGCAGAAATTAAGAAAAGCACCAGACTTTTCAGGAATTGTGACGGCAAACAGAACCTCACGTTCCTCACCGATCTCTGCTCTTTCCGCTACATGGCGCAAGCGGTCAAAGTTCATATTGGCACCGCTGTTGATACAAACCATTATCTTGCCGCGCACATCCTCGCGTTCTACATAACTTTTCATGGCTGCTGTCGCTAAAGCGCCCGCCGGCTCTACGATGCTGCGGTTCTCGTCAAACAGATCCTTGATGGCCGCACATATTTCATCGGCTTCAACCAGGATAATTTCATCCACATAACGTCTACTCAAATCGAAGGTATGTGCTCCAACTTTCTTGACGGCTACGCCATCGGCAAAGATGCCAACCTGGTCGAGTTCAACGATGTGACCGGCTTCAATAGAGCGATACATAGCAGCTGAATCAACAGGCTCCACCCCAATCACCCTTGTGGCTGGCGATACGTGTTTAAGATAAACCGCCATACCGGATATCAGACCACCCCCCCCAATAGGAACAAACACAACATCAATATCCTTTGGCGACTGGCGCAGTATTTCTTCAGCGACTGTGCCCTGGCCGGCAATCACATCCGGATCATCATAGGGATGTACGAATACCATATCCGATTCCTGTAATAACTTCAGGGCATGGTTATTGGCATCGGAGTAACTGTCTCCGGCCAGGATGACGGTTGCGCCCATGGCACGAACAGCATGAACTTTAATATCAGGCGTGGTGCGAGGCATGACGATTGTGGCGCGGCAACCCCGTTTACGTGCCGCCAGGGCTACTCCCTGAGCATGGTTGCCGGCAGAGGCGCAAAGCACGCCTTTCTTACACTCCTTCTCGTCAAGATTGGCAATCTTGTTATACGCCCCTCGAAGCTTGAAGGAGAAGACCGGTTGCAAGTCTTCCCGCTTGAGCAACACTTCATTGTGCAGACGTCGGGACAGCTTTGGGGCCAGTTCCAGAGGGGTTTCTACGGCTACGTCGTAAACCC
>CAYLYU010000123.1:0-3362 GCA_964387725.1 uncultured Zetaproteobacteria bacterium
CGGTGCGCACTCGTGCGCCCGCCGCGCGTGCCCGGACCCCCTGCCGCAATGCTCATTTTATGGATAAGTTCGCGCCTGATATGGTCTGAAGCCGTTAGTTCCGTGAGCAGCTCAAAGCCCAATGCCTGCAGGGCATCTGCTGTCAGGACTGCTGTAGCCTCTCCAAATTTCTTGTGGCATGTTGGCTGTCCCCGGCGCAGATCATCATCATCCATACAGGGCAAGTCATCATGAATCAGTGAATAGGCATGAATGCATTCAACACTGAGTGCGGCAGACATAATCTCCCGATTTCCACCACACGCCGCATAACATTCCAGCATAAGTGTGGGGCGAATTCTTTTTCCGCTCGCAAGCAGAGAGTAATTCATCGCTTCCTGCAAACGCTCCGGGATAACAGTTTTCCTTGCCTGCATCATAGCTTCCAAAGCTTCATTAACCTGGCTAGCGCGCTCTGCCAGTAGTTGTGACACGGACATAACTAATCGTTGTTTTGATCGGTGAGGACTTGTAAACGCTGTTCGGCATGTTCGAGTAAGGCCTCACATCGCCTGCTCAACTTCACTCCCTCCTCAAAGGCAGCGACGCTTTCTTCCAGTTGAAGTTGGCCGGACTCCAGCTTTCCAACCAGCTGAGTCAGACGTTCCAGAGCCTGCTCAAAATTTAATGAATCTATGCCATTTTCATTCTTTTTTACCTTGTTCACTATTGCGTTACCTCTCGCGTACGATTGTAAGGCTGATTCGGTCTCGGTCAATGCAAGCTTCCTTGCAGCAACAAACAATACTGTCAACGCAAAGTAGAAATGTCCGCTTTTGAGCTCGTCTGGATAGCATAGAATTTCTCCATGGATGGTTGATCGAAAAATTGTAGTTTGATCGGGCTTTCTGCTTTTCAATGGTATTGTGACCGCGGCCTTCTTTGTTGGCGCACTTTTGGTCTGATATTTAGTCCTGATTCAAAAGCCCCGGAGAGCCGGGGCTTTTTTTGTTCAGTGGTTTAGTGGTCAGCATTCAGATGTGTTATCCAGCGAATTACGGCTAGATGTGTTTATTATTTGCACGAAGGGGTTTAACTTACGGAGATGGGCAGAAATCCTGAATTCACCTTCGAACGAGGCGACAAGCGCATCACTGTTCTGGGCACGGCACATGTCTCCAGGGCGAGTGCAGATAAGGTTAGGGAGCTGTTACAATCAGGAAAATTTGATGCCGTTGCTGTTGAGTTGGGGCAGGGAAGATATAAAAAAATTACCAATCCGGATTCCATTAACGATATGGATATGTTTCATGTTCTAAAGAAAGGCCTTGCTCCTATGGTTTTAGCCAACCTTGCATTAGGAGCGTTTCAACAACGCATGGCGGAACAGTTGGATATTGAACCTGGTGAAGAATTCCGAGCTGCGATTGATGAGGCCAATAAGGCTGCATACCCGGTTTTGCTTATTGATCGGGAGATTGGCGTGACCCTGAAGCGAATCTATCGGAGTATCCCAATCTGGCGTCGCATGAATCTAATAACCGGACTTATACTTAGCCTGGCCTCACGCCAGAAAGTCACTGAAGAAGAGATTGAGCAGCTAAAAGAGGGCGATATTCTAGAATCCACTTTCTCTCAATTTGCGCAAAAGGAAAGCGATTTATATGAAACATTAATTAGTGAAAGGGATCTCTACATGGCAGTTCGTCTCATTCAGGAGTCGGCAAAGGACGAACATCATCACATCGTAGCAGTAGTAGGTGCAGGGCACTTTCGAGGAATACGCAAGTTCCTTGAACAGGAACAAAGCCTTTCTAAAGATGAACTCAATCGCCATTTGTCCAAACTGAACTGTGTACCACCACCAGAGAAGTGGCTTAAGCTTATTCCCTGGATTATTACGATATTGGTGCTTACCGGCTTTGCTATCGGGTTTTCCAGAAGCACATCGTTAGGATGGCAGTTGATTCTTGACTGGATTCTGATCAATGGGGGGTTGTCCGCTATTGGTGCCTTGATTGCAATGGCACATCCTCTAACTATTGTGATCGCCTTTGTAGCAGCGCCAATTACCTCGCTAAACCCAATGATTGGTGCAGGTATTGTTACAGCTGTGGTAGAAGTTTGGTTAAGGAAACCAAGCGTTGCAGATTTCAACAGACTGCGCCACGAGACAGCTCATATCAAAGGCTGGTGGCATAATCGCGTGACGCGTATCCTGCTCGTATTCCTTTTCTCTTCACTTGGCTCGGCAATCGGCACCTATCTGGCAGGACTCCGTATCTTCGATCGATTAACCTAGTCCCGTTTTAGAACTACAGCCAAACCCATGCCTACCATCGATGCCAAGCTTGTTCATGCTCCATTCAGGGGAAAGCGATATGTTGATTTGGTCGAATATATTGTGAATAACTGTGGGTAATATTCTGAAAAACTCCGGAGGAATAAAGTGAAACAAATAATTGTTGGTCTTGGAGTCATTATGACACTGGCAGCCTGTTCCCAGCCGGAACAATCAGCAACGCTGCCAACCGAATCTAAGGAGCAGACGGAAATTCAAACGGAATGGATCGAAACTCAGAAAAATCCCGGACAGGTTACGGATGAAGCCGACGTGGAACCTGTTCAGGACAAGATAGCGGTCAGCAAACTGATTGAAGCTGAGATGAAAGGTTCTCTAACGGAGGGAGAGCGGAAACAGCCTCAAAAAGCTGCGCCCAAGCTGGTAAAAGTTGTAAAGGAGACAAAACCTTCCGGGTTTGCATCACCTGCTTCTCCAACGCCGGAAAGCAAAAACAAAAAAGTTATTTCCAAACCTGTCTATGCCTCAAAGCAGGAGAAGGAAATACAGACAACGAAAATTACGGAAATGCCCGTTGCCGAACCCTCTTCTGCCGGGATTATGGCAGGCAATGCACAACGTGGTGCCGCATTGGCAAAGAAGAAGTGCAAGATGTGCCACTATCTGGATTCAGCCAGAAAGAAAATCGGTCCATCCCTGCAAGGAATTCACAATCGGGAACCGTCAATCAGTGGAGTTCCGTATGTCACCTGGGATGATAAGGCTATGGATGAATGGCTAACCAAACCCAAAGCGGTCAAACCCAAAACAAAAATGAGCTTCTCCGGCTTGAAAAAGAAAGAGGATCGCCAGGATATCATTGCCTATTTAAAGACCCTGTAACGTTGACATAAAACTCACTTGTATTATGTTTCGGTTAGTTGGCTAACTTAATATAAGTCGGGAGCTGTTGTGGCGAAAACAGGTGAGAAAAGAGCACGGCTGGTAAATGCCGCCAGGATTCTGATTCACAGGCAGGGTTTCAACAAAACTACACTGGTACACATCGCCCGGGAGTCCGGCGTACCTTTGGGAAACGTCT
>CAYLYU010000123.1:3462-4984 GCA_964387725.1 uncultured Zetaproteobacteria bacterium
TTAATATCCAGCTTGGCTGTGAACAAGTCCTTTACAGAGCAACTATCAAATTCGCCGGGCGGCAGGCTAATAGCGTGTAGCACAATCAAATCCACATCCGTGCCGGCAGGCCGGTCATTGAAATGCGGTGACCGAATAAAGTGGCAGGTTCGCATATCTATATCATGCAATGACAGCCTGCTGCTGTCACATAGAGATTTGCCAATTGCCAGCGTGTACCCGCTTTTATTCTCGTTTCCTTGCTGATTTAATACGCTATCGCTTATAATAAGCTCATGCGTGTTGCCATACCGCCCGAAGAAACTGGTCGACTGCTTAAGCTTGCCACGTATGCGTCTGTAACGACTGCCTGCGTTCTTATTGCCGTTAAGTTTGTAGCCTGGCTAAGTACCGGTTCTGTAAGTCTCCTGGCAACCCTGATTGATTCCAGTATGGATGCAGCTGCTTCGATCATCAATTTGCTGGCCATACGCCATGCCCTGGTGCCTGCTGATAAGGAGCACCGCTTTGGCCATGGCAAGGCGGAGTCTCTTGCCGGTCTTGGCCAATCCATGTTCATTGCCGGTTCGGCTGGTTTCCTGATTCTTGAGGCCATCAACCGTTTCGTGAATCCGCGTGATATAGGTCAAATTGATATCGGTATTGGTGTGATGATTTTCTCTATCATCGCCACGATGGTTCTGTTGGCTATTCAGCGATATGTCATTAAGAGGACTGGATCAACTGCAATAGGTGCTGACGCCTTGCATTACAAGGCAGATTTGTTTGTCAACGGCAGTGTTATTCTGGCTTTGTTTCTAGCCAGCATTGGCTGGTCAGGGATTGATCCTGTTTTTGCTATCGGTATCGCTATCTATATTTTATATAACGCCTGGGAAATCGGCAGTGAGGCTGTGCAGGAGCTAATGGACAAAGAGCTTCAGGAAGAGGACAGACAGCGCATCTCAACGATAGTTCGAAAGCACCCGCGTGTTTGCGGCATGCATGATCTGCGTACCCGAAAGTCCGGCACGGTGCCATTCATTCAGTTACACCTGGAACTTAAAGATGATCTGACTCTCGTTGAAGCGCACGAAATTGCCGATGAGGTGGAAGCTGCCATCAAGGAAGTTTTTCCTGGCGCAGAAGTTATTATCCACGAGGATCCAGCAGGTCTTGTGGAGCCGAAAGCTGAGTTTATTGATTAGCTCCGGGACTTATTTGTCTCTCATCTTGTAGAACCTCCTCTTTCTCTCCTGCCAGAAGATTTTATACTCCTCGGGTGTGGCTTTCTCGTCCTTGTTTTTATCCATTCCCTCGAATCGCAAAAGGGCACGTGCACGAATCACTTCCAGGTATTCTTCACGCGTTACAGCACCACTTTCATCTGCATCATATTGCATGAACTGCTCCAGGACCTGCTCGGAGACTTCTCCAGTTTCCGCCATCAAATTTGTTGAAAACAATAATGTGGTGGCAAATATAAGAGCTATCCAGAAATTCATTTATCCCCCGGTAACCATGATGGAATCGTCAATCTGTC
>CAYLYU010000124.1:0-1253 GCA_964387725.1 uncultured Zetaproteobacteria bacterium
TGTGCTGTTTCAACTGATCAGTGCTGAATGGATGATTATTCCGGAGCCGGGAAAGGTAGTGGGTCTGGGCACACGAATTTTCTACATACACATCTGGTTTTCCGGCTGGGTGGTATTTGTCCTGGCAGGGGTCTACGCAATGCTTATGACTGATGATCCTGACGGTCTTGGGCTGCTCGTGCCGTGGTTTTCCACTAAACGGCGCGCGGCTTTCTTTCGGGCGGTAAGAACCGAGATCCCTGACATGTTCAGAGGCAGGCTTGCTCCGCTTGAGCGCAAAAGCCCGTTAGCAGGAGCGATCCATGGTTTAAGTATCATGGCTTTACTTGGTTTGGGTCTGACCGGTTCTTACGTCCAGCTTGGGGTGCGTTCAGACGGAACCATGGCAGCTGATATGCTCCTGCTTCTGGAAATTCACCAGTTGTTTGCCGTGCTTGTCTGGATATTTCTTGCTGGCCATATCTCCATGGCCCTCTATCACCTGGCGGTTGGTCATGGCCAGGGGATAGGAGAGATGTTTAGCTCCAGTGAACACAGGGAAAGATAACCCCCCCCATAAAGGCTTTAATCCTCCCTGATAATGCGAAATCCGATATAGGGGAGCCGACGTCTTGGGCTGTAAACGCGCCGATCGGCTGAACGCATGCCCTTCGGAAAGAAATACCATGCCCCGCCCCGGACTGACCGTTTCCTGTTCGACTTTATGGAGCTAACCGCCAATTCGAGGCCATTGTAATCCTCATTATACTCTGACGCTGTCCACTCCCAGACATTGCCGTGCATATCATACAGGCCCCACGGATTGGGTTCTTTCAAACCTACAGGGTGGGTTTTTTTATCAGCATTTGTGCCATTCCAGGCGTAATCCCCGAAATCATCTTCATTATCGCCAAAGGAAAAGGCTGTGGTTGTGCCGGCACGCGCAGCATATTCCCACTCTGCTTCCGTGGGCAAACGGTAAGTGTGGCCAGATTTCTTGCTCATCCAGATGGCGAACTCCGCAGCGTCAAACCATTTAATATCGATTACAGGATGCTTGCCCCGTCCCCACTTATGATCCAATGCCCTAGCATGCTTTGCTGATTTGCTAAAGACATCATATTGCGCGAAAGTGACTTCGTACTTCCCCATCCAGAAACCATGTTTGATCTCCACCCTGTGTTGTTCTTCGTCAGGATATCTGTTTCGTTCGCTCTCAGGGCTGCCCATCATGAAAGTTCCGGACGGGATATAGACAAACTCCATACCCAGTG
>CAYLYU010000124.1:1353-4947 GCA_964387725.1 uncultured Zetaproteobacteria bacterium
ATCAGGAGATAAGCCTGAATGGTGCAGGAATTCGGACAAAATTTTTCTTTGATATCTATGCCGGGGCCTTGTATTTACCCAAACCAGCCAGGGAGGCCAGGGAAGCCATTTCCATGGAAGGAGTTAAACGCGTATCCATGCATTTTATCCATAGCGAAGTGAGTAAGGAAAAGCTTGTGGATGGCTGGAAGGACGGGTTTAAAAAAAACCAGTCCAGGGAGGTCAGAGATGAACTTCAAGAGCGTTTAAGTCAGTTTAATGCCATGTTCTCCGATGTGAAAGCAGGAGACGTGATTCTGCTTGATTATCTACCAGTGGAGGGTACCCGGGTTACGGTTAGAGGAGATGTAAAGGGCGTTATTCCCGGAAAAGATTTTAATGAAGCCCTGCTGTCCGTATGGCTGGGGAAAAAACCGGCTGATAAGGGCCTCAAAGAAAGTATGCTTTCCGGAAAAAATTAAGCAACATCTCTATCGGAGAGTCATTGACTTAGGGGTCTGCTTTGGTGATGCTTCCGCACCTTTTTGGATACTTGAATCAGATGCGCCGAAGAACATCCGTTCCCGGTTTGATGCCGGCCTTGCATATGGCCGATAGAGTGAATGACTGATTGGCGCAAAGGAGTTGTTGTGAAAGAAAATGGGCAGCATTTTTATCTACAAGTTCGTCCGATTATCCCGGAGGAACTTTCTCGCCTGGATGAGTTGGCTGGAGATTTATGGTTTTCCTGGAATGCCAGAGCACGCATGCTGTTTTTTATGATGGATCCGATTCTCTGGAGTTTGTGTGGACATAATCCGCGTACCTTTTTGCGTCGTATCAGCCAGAAACGCCTGGATGACATTGCAAAGGATCGAGCCTTCCTTTCTCATTACAATGGTGTTATGTCAGATTACGACACCTACAAAAACGAATCCCATCTATGGTACCACAATGCTATTGATGATGCCGATGAACACCTGATAGCTTATTTTTCCGCCGAGTTCGGTTTGCATGAGTCTTTACCCATCTATTCCGGTGGACTGGGTATTCTTGCCGGAGACCATTGCAAGTCGGCCAGTGATTTGGGACTTCATTTTGTTGGAGTAGGACTTCTCTATCGGCACGGCTATTTCGACCAGGCCATTGATGCCCAGGGCCATCAGATCGCGAGTTTTATGGAAACACGTTTTGAAGATTTGTGTACGGAACCTGCTCTTGATAAAAAGGGTAATACTGTTGTTGTCCAGGTTGAGTTGCCAGGCAGGAATCTTGATCTCAAGGTCTGGCAGGCCAGGGTCGGCCATATCAGCTTATTGCTTTTGGATGCTGATTTACCATCAAACAGTGAAGAAGATCGCAAGATTACTTATCAACTCTATGGCGGAGGTATGGAAAACAGAATCAAGCAGGAGATATGCCTTGGAATCGGAGGAGTACGGGCCTTACGTGCGATGGGAATATCACCTACCGCATGGCATATGAATGAGGGTCATGCCGCTTTTATTATTCTTGAGCGTATGCGGGAATATATAAGTAAGGAAGCCGTGAATAATGAAGAAGCCTTCGAAATAACCAGGACATCGACCATATTTACCACCCACACCGCCGTTCCTGCCGGTCATGATATTTTCCCTTCTGAGATGTTTGAAGCCTATTTTACTTCATTCGCGGAAAGTGCGGGACTAAGCATGAACTATGTGCGTCAGCTTGGTCAGAGTATGGATCATGGTAGTGGTTTCAATATGACCACACTCGCTATTCGGGGTTCAACGTATCACAATGGAGTTTCCCGGTTGCACGGTAAGGTGAGCCGGGAAATGTGTGCTTCGCTTTGGCCGGATGTTCCTCCGGAAGACAACCCTATTACATCCATTACCAATGGTGTACATGTCACGACCTGGTTAGCTCCGGAGTGGGTTAATGCCTTCGATATGCACCTTGGCGGACGTTGGCGAGGCCACCTGCTTGATCCGGAATTCTGGGAGAAAATTCAGGATATTCCTGACCAGTTTTTCTGGAGTATTCACCAGACCAACAAACAGAGGATGTTACAACACGTTCGTGAGCTGCTATTGAGGCAGGCAAAGCGGAACGGGGAAAGCGAGGAAATGGTTCGGGAGTTGACCTCTTGTTTTGACCCACGAACACTTGTTATCGGGTTTGCCCGACGCTTTGCAACATATAAGCGGGCTGCCTTGCTGTTTCACGATGAGGAAAGGTTACTCAAAATTCTCAGAGATGTTGATCGGCCTGTTGTTTTTCTGTTTGCCGGTAAGGCACATCCTGCGGATCAACCCGGTCAGGATCTTATCAAAAAAATTCATCAAATGTCCCGCAAACCTGAATTTGCCGGCCGGATTCTGATGCTGGAATCCTACAATATGAGCCTTTCCCGCTATATGCTTTCAGGCGTGGACGTCTGGATGAACAATCCACGTCGCCCCCTTGAAGCAAGTGGCACTTCGGGCATGAAGGCTGCTATGAACGGGGCGCCGAACCTGAGCGTTCTTGATGGTTGGTGGCCTGAAGGATATGAAGGGGATAACGGCTGGGTGATAGGTTGTGAGCATGAACTTGCTGAAGATTCGTTGACTGATGAGGAAGATGCTCTGTCTCTCTACCATGTTCTGGCCTATAACCTTATTCCCACATACTACAGGCGTAACGACAGTGGATTCTCTGAAGAGTGGGTACGAATTGCCAAGCGGGCCATGATCAGTTCAATTCCTAATTTTAATACGGACAGGATGGTTGCCGATTACGTGAAGCTTTTTTACGTTCCGTCGTCACGCAGGGCTAAAAAACTGATGGAGAAAAAACACAAAGGAACGAGGGAAATGACGGCCTGGAAGGCAAAAGTAAAGAAGTCCTGGCCAAAAGTTTCTGTAAAAAGAATAGATTCTCCGGATGACAAAGAACACTGGAGTTTTGGAGAAACAATAACGTTAGGTATACAGGTGAAAGGTAATGGTCTGTCCCCCGACGAGATTCGTGTTGAAGCTGTTCTTAGCCGTCCAACGCGTCAGGGGGGTTATAAAAAATATAGTGTCATTGAGCTGGAACATTTGGGTGAAGGAAACTATGAGGCCAATATTCATCCCGATGATACCGGTAATTTTTCTTATCGGGTTCGTATTTTTCCCACACATCCCGATCTTGCCCATCCCTATTCACTTGGTTTGATGAAATGGTTGTAGGCGAGCGCCTACGACTTTTTCATGGCCCGACTTAACCGTCCTTTTCCGGAATATTGTCAAAGGCCAGGACAGATGCGCCGAGCAGACCGGCATAATCCCCCAGAGATGAAAGGGATATACTTACCTGTTTTTGCAAGGGGGGGATAAGTTTATCCTCCAGTGATAACCGCATCGGAGGCAGAAGCATATTCCAGGCTGCGGTGAGACCACCGCTTATGCTGATGTTGCGCACATCCAGAATCTTCACCGTTTCGGCGAGTGCCATGCCAAGGTAGGAACCTGCCTCCTCAATGGTCTTTCTGGCCACTTTATCCCCGTCTAATGCGCGTTGATGAACACCTTGCGCGTCCTCACCCCTGTTGTTGCTGGCCTCAGCATAACGGGCGGCTACGGCACTGGCAGATGCATATGTTTC
>CAYLYU010000125.1:0-4899 GCA_964387725.1 uncultured Zetaproteobacteria bacterium
TTTTTGGGTCGGGGTTGGGGTCAAGGAA
The DNA here is from genome assembly GCA_964387725.1 of uncultured Zetaproteobacteria bacterium. Taxonomy (GTDB): domain Bacteria; phylum Pseudomonadota; class Zetaproteobacteria; order Mariprofundales; family Mariprofundaceae; genus CAYLYU01. The sequence goes on from CAYLYU010000125.1 coordinate 29, forward strand.
AATATGCCGATGATTGAAAGCTCCGACAAGGCGCAGGGTTCCGCTTTGTAACATGCCGTTACCGAACACGTCCCCGCTCATGTCACCAATGCCGATCACGCTGATGGGATCTTCATCAGCATTCATGCCAAGGGCAGCAAAATGTTCGCGCACACAGACCCAGGCACCACGGGCAGTAATACCAATTACTTTATGGTCATATCCGTGTTTGCCACCACTGGCAAAAGCATCATCCAGCCAGAAGCCAGCTTGTATTGCCTCATTATTGGCGAGGTCAGAGTAACGTGCAGTCCCCTTGTCAGCTGCTACCACCAGATATGAATCCTGCCTGTCCTGTGCAGGTATTTTAATGCCGTGTGGCGGCAATATTTTTCCATTCCGAAGGTTGTCGCTTAATTGAAGCAGGGAACGGATAAAGACTCTATACTGCTCTTGAACAAAGGTTTCTCCTTTTCCTTCACGTACAACAAATCCCCCTTTGGCTCCTGTCGGGACAATCTGGCCGTTTTTTACGATCTGGGTGGCCATGAGTTCCCTAACTTCGGTACGGAAATCAGCTGGCCTGTCGGAGTAGCGAATACCTCCTCTGGCTACCGGGCCAGCACGCATATGAATGCCTTCGACATGGGTACCATGTACGAAAATTTCACGGTAAGGGATTGGTTTGGGGACAAAGCTCAAATTTTCCAAATCAGTTTTGATGCTGATCGGTTCTCCAGTCTGCCGTATATAGGCGTTACTTCGTACGCTTGCCGTTACAATTTCCTGCAGTGCTCGGAACCACCGGTCATCTGTCAGGCTCTGAACTTCATTCATGGATTGATCGAAATCAATTCTGGCCTGAGGAGCAAAGGCAAGTGGCATGTCAGGTCGGTGTTGAGCCTCAAAAAGTCTAAGCAGCATGGCGGAAGTTTTGGGGTAACGATTCAGCATTCGGGTAAGCGGGGTAGGTGCTGCATCTGCCAGTAACTGGATTAAATAATTTCGCAGAGCGATCATAATGCCGGTTTCCATGATGCTCAGTCCTGCACTAAGGATCAGGGCATTGGCGGCATCATTATCGGCTTCACCGTTTAAGACTTGCTCCAGGCCTTCGCTTACACGGATGATACTGGTTTCAATGATGGGTTGACTAATTTCGCAACGAAGGTTGCTTAAATGCACAATAGTCTTTCCCGGAAAAGTGACAACTGCTTCCTGAAGCGCCGTCATCCCGAAGGCCTGAACTGTGCTTACCAGTCGGCCAAGAGCGATTTCCTGTGATGAGAATATGTACAGATCCAGGCCGGAATTGCTGCGATGAACCCGCACGCGTGTACGTTTGTCAGTATGCACCAGATCCCGTGTCGCCAGGTCATCCAGAATTTGATCAGGGGAAAAAAGCTCCTGGTAAAGATGGGGGAGTTTTTCGATCTCCGCGAGCACTCCTGGAACGTTAAGTCTCTTTGCATTTTTCAGGACAATTGCTTTAGCCCGGTCTTTCCAGAAGATGATGCTTTGCTGAATCAGATCACCTAGTTTCTTTTCCAGCGCCTCATCAATGCTGCATTGCAGCGGAATAAACAGCAGGCGCTGTGGCCCCACGATGAATGACTCCTGTCCCAGTGGCTCAAGCCCGAGCTCTTTTATGCCGTTGAGAATGTTGGCAAGAATATTTGGCCCAAATCGAGTGGACGGCATTGATGCCATCAGGATACAGACATTGCCTGGGTGTGGCCGCCAGATTGCTGTCCTGGTTTCCATCGGGCTGGCCGCATCAATGATATCTTTCAAGGGGGCAAGAAACCGTTTGACCGGAATCGTCAACAGGATGGGTTTCGCCATGCGGTCGAAAACAGTGCGTATTTCCCTACGATAAAAGGCAGACTGCTGCAGCAATGGTTCGCTCTGCAAATCTTGCCAAATCTGTTTGATGTATGGGACGCGACTTGCATTGGTATAACGTGCGCTGTGAGAGAAGTGCCCCAGGAGAACTGCACTGTTTAACTGGCCATCTGATCGCCAGCAAATACGCACTATCTCCAAACTGGCCAGGCTATAAAGATAATTTTGGGCTGATCCGAGATAAAGCCATTCGAGTCCCGGTTTCTCAGGAGGAGGGAGGGTGTTTATTTCTTCAGCCAGGCCTTTCGCAACCCTGTTCAATACACGACTATTCCTCATCAGGCCATAGCGGTTCTTTTGTTGGCACAGCCCGAAATAGAGATATTTGTCATCGTTCATCCAGGTCAGAAGCTCGGCAGCGGCCTGATCATCCTTTTTTAATAATTCGGTAGCGTGCTCAATGGATGAACGCATGGCCGGGAAATCCAGAACCGACATATCAACTGCTTGAAGGATATAACTCAATTCCTGGCTTAGGGACTTTCCATCAGGCACAAGCGTGGCCGAGATGTGCAATGCAATGAACATATAGTTGTGCTGATGCTGTTCATCCGGCGGGCGTACCGAGAGGGTACAGCCTGTATCGTCACAGGCGATACGGACAACCATGGTCTGCTGTTCCAGAGTCTGAATTCCTCTGCGCCTGAAATAATTTTTTATTCCATTCAGATAAAAGGCCTGATCAGGGCAGCGAATGCAGATAATGTGTCGGTGTAACTGATGTTGACTGATTAAACACCAACGCAGACCATAACGTTTGGATTTTCTGTCGGTTAGCAGGGAAAAAAAATTGTGTACAAGGGCAGCGGCCAGGCGAGTTGGTAGCAAACCCTGCCGCTGTTGTTTTCGGGCTTCTTCCAATAATCCAATAAGTTGGCTACGAAGTTGGCGCATGCAGGGACTCTAGTCGATTTGTTTAATTTTTTCTTGCAGTGGCTAAATGAATGCCAGCTGCGTACTATTAAGATCTAATATCGAAACATTAAGAGGGAGGGTTTTTTATGAAAGTGTTTCAGGTTTTTGCACTATTAGCCGTTGTTTGTTTAACTTCCGGTTGTGCCACTGTTGAGCATGTGAATCGGGTTGAAGCCAGTGCCGCGCAGGCTCAGCAGGCAGCGAATGAGGCCTCTGCGAAGGCCGATCGCGCCTTGCAGGCTGCCAATGAAGCCAAAGCCTGCTGCCAGCAGAACAGCGAAAAAATCGACCGGGCCTTTAAGAAGAGTATGCAGAAATAAGAGTAACTCCTCAGCTCACCACTATTTCTCCGATGACTGTGGGAGGCCCTGAACCATTCAGGGCTTACTCACGATCTGTTCCGGAATTCCTTGAGGATGTTTAGCAATATGAAGAACCCGTGCCCAGTCAACAGTGTAATCGGGCCGTAGTTTTGTAGCCGTCATGATTGTTTTTGTCAAAGAAGTCTGGCCTGGAGTTTTTTGCGCTGGTTTTCTGTTTAGTTGTGGGTGTATCTCCAGATACAGAGAACCCTTACGCCAGCCTGCCTTGTATGGCTGATTGATAATACGTACGGGTGTTCCCAACGGTACGCTCTGGAACAGGACTTCAATATCTTCCGGGTAGAGGCGTATACAGCCATGTGTAACAGACATGCCAACTCCGAAGGCCTTGTTGGTTCCATGGATCAGGTATTGCGGCAGATCGAGATACAAGGCGAAAAGTCCAAGAGGATTCTGCGGCCCAGATGGGACAACATCGGGCAAGGGGTTTCCATCTGAAGCATGCTCCTTCCGGATAGAGACGGGGGGATGCCAGACCGGATTGGCGCGCTTGCTCGTCACACGTGTGAAAACAATCGGGGTTCGCCAGTTCTGGCGGCCTATACTCACGGGGTAAACGATTACATGTTGTTTGCCGGAATTTCTATTTTCCTGTTTTGGATAATAATATAATCGCATTTCTGCAAGATTGATAACGATTCCCTCACGGGGTGCATCAGGAAGAATAAAAAGGTTTGGTAATATGATCTGGGCACCTTCGCCCGGCAGCCAGATATCTATTTGAGGGTTCGCCAAGACGATATCTTCGTAGCCGAGGTCAAATCGACGAGCAATATCCGGGAGGGTATCTTCATAGCGTGCACTGACAGTGTGAATATTGCCCACAAGGTCATCTCCGGGAGGTGGAAAATCAAAGGTTGCCGCATGCAAAACGTCCGGAGCCAGGCACAGCCAGAAGATGGCAAAGCTTAACCTGGTTATCTTCATGAATTCATGTCCAAATTTAAATTAGTCCTTATGCACGAGTATCGCTCGTGAAATTAACTTGCGCCTTTACACTTCTTCGCTACGATCAATCCAGATTCAGACAACTATAACGTGCAGGGAAGGGAAATAATGAAAAAACAGGTTAACCATATTAACGACAAGCTGCGAATTCGTACAATCATATCAGGAAAGCTTTTCTTCATTGGGCTGTTTCTGGTGGTGCTAATGACAGGCGGGGCAGTTAAATCCCTGGCGGATGACACGATATTCGTCAATGGGGGCGCGGGCAAGCATGCTTCGGCAGCCGTGCAATTTGGCCTTGATATACCCTGGTCGTGGAATTATGAACTGGGAGCCGGTTTCTCTGTTGGCGGGCTCTGGGAATATAACCTGGAGGTTCTGCGGTGGAAGAATCCACTGCCGGGTCGTGCCAAATACGCCTATGGTATCGGTTTCTCTCCCGTTCTCAGGATATATTATGATGACGTTTTTTATCTGGAAGGAACAGTGGGGGCGCATGCAATTGTCAATGCCACTGCTTCCGGACATCTGGGTACGGTCTTCGAGTTTGGCGATATGGGCGGAATTGGCATCCGACTGTCAGAAAATGTACGGCTTGGTTACCGGTTCCTGCACTTTTCCAATGCCGGTATCAAAGCCCCCAATGGCGGCGTTAATCTTCATATGGGGCGAATTGAAATCAGTTATTAATGAGCCACTTGCAAAAGTCGTGAGCAGCGATTTACTTCCCCACTTCGGCGC
>CAYLYU010000126.1:0-4868 GCA_964387725.1 uncultured Zetaproteobacteria bacterium
GCTCGTCGTCATATCCTTCATAATCCACGGCATTAAGAATCGCCTTGATGGCGTTAAGGTGGCAACGGTTCTTGTTAGCGGAGCGAATGACAGTCCATGGCGCTGAGCTGGTGTGTGTGCGCCTGAGCATCTCGTATTTCACTTCGGTGAAGTCATCCCAGCGATCCTGAGCCTGAACATCAATCTCACTAAGCTTCCATTGTTTGAGCGGATCATCCTTCCGACTGTCAAAGCGCTCTTTCTGAACATTTTTGGTAACACTGAAATATAGCTTCACGAGGACCGTTCCCTGGCGAACCAGATCCTTTTCAAAACCAACCACGCCTTTCATAAAATCCTTATATTCCCGTTCGGAACAAAATCCGAACACTGGTTCTACCATGGCCCGGTTGTACCAACTGCGATCAAACAGCACGATTTCGCCACCACGCGGGAATTGCGATACATATTTTTGAAAAAACCATTGCGTGCGCTGTTCTTCATTTGGTTTGCCGAGAGCCACCACGCGATAGTGCTTTTCATTCATATAACGTGTCACCCGACGAATGGTGCCTCCCTTGCCGGCGGCATCCCTTCCTTCGAAAAGGATGATCATTCGTTGGCCTGTATTATCAAGGTGTTGTTGTAATTTTATTAGCTCAGCCTGAAAAGGTTTCAGACTCTGTCCTTGCATATATTTTGTGACAATTTTTTCGATTGCTCTGTCGCTCAAGCTATATTTCCCGATGACTTGACTGGCATTCTCCCTTGAGTCCGTTTTCTGCGGTACGTTTGTGTCCGCAATCCGTACAACTCCGGAATTTGCCTGCGTGTTCATTTGTTTGGCTCCTGTGATGAGTGATTTGACCCGTGACGAAATTTCCAAAAAGGGAAAATTATTATACACAAAATTGTATATTGGGAAAGGCCTATTCATGAAAAAGGCTCTTCATTGACAGTTAAGGAAAAAAATGGTGAACAGTTTCAAGTTTGACCTGCCAGCCGTTATCGCAATAGGATCACAACCCTTGGGAGGCTGACATGAGCAAAGGTAAGAAAATACCTCGGGGAGAGTATGAAAAAAGCCTGTCAGATATTTATATTGAATTGGTCAAATGGCAGTACTGGATCAAACACAAAGGGCTGCGTGTCATCATCATTTTTGAAGGACGCGATGCCGCTGGCAAAGGGGGAACGATCAAACGACTGATCGAGCCATTGAACCCGCGCGGTTGTAATGTGATAGCACTGCCTGCTCCTTCCGACCGGGAGAAAACACAGTGGTATTTCCAGCGTTATGTATCACATTTTCCGGCTGCCGGTGAAATAGTCGTTTTTGATCGCAGCTGGTACAACCGGGCCGGCGTAGAACACGTGATGAATTTCTGTTCTGATACAGAATATAAAGAGTTTATGCGCTCATGTCCCGAATTTGAACGTATGATTGTGCGTTCTGGCATTATCCTGTTGAAATATTGGTTTTCGGTTGGCGATGAGGAACAGGAACGGCGATTTCAGAAACGCGCAAACGATACCACCAAGCACTGGAAGCTTAGCCCAATGGATCTGGAGTCGCGTAATCGTTGGGTGGAATACTCTAAAGCAAAGGATGAAATGTTTTTTTACACCGATATTGCCGAGGCCCCGTGGTATGTCGTGGATGCAGACATTAAGAAGCGGGCGCGACTAAACTGTTTGGGCCATATCCTTGATGCAATTCCCTATGAGGATATTATGCCCGCGCCCGTTGAATTGCCCGAAAGGAAAAAGCAGGACAATTACAATCGACCGGATATGAATACGCAGACATTTGTGCCGGAGAAGTACTAAATCAGGGGTGTGGAAGCATTTGAGAACAGGCCACTCCAAAGTCAACTGAATTTAACGGCATCGAGATCCATGTGTAGAGAACGTCCCAATGCCTGTTTGAAGTACGGGGCTGTCTTGAGAACAGCCCAGCGTTCCAGCAACATGTCGCTACTACCCAGCAGGTACAACGTCACCGACTTCTTATCAATTTTAACTTCCATGCTACTGACTCGGCTGCGCCGGTCTTTATTCAGGGCTATGGCGACACGCAGCAAGGCACTTAGTTGCCAGACTTTTTTCTTTTCTTCACGTTTTAGCCGCTCGAATTCCGGATGTGATTCGGAGGGCTCCGCCTTGCGCTGATAGCGCACTATTTGTGACAGCATCAACTTCTCATATTTGTCCAGAACAATCAGGGGGGAGGCTGAGATGAGATAGGCGGCATGACGGTGATGTCCTCCAACGCGGACATACATACCAAGTTCATGTGTCAGGGAAGCAATCTCCAGAAGTAATCTGTCGCCGCTATCCATATGATGCAGGCCCATACTCTGGTCAAAAAGTTCCAGGGCCAGGCGGGAAACTTCTTCCCCGTATTTCTTATCCACATGGTATTTTTTCTTTAAGCTCCTTACCCAGGCCAGCAGGTTGAGCCGTTTTGAAACAAAGGTTTGCTGCGTGCTGTCCATCATATCCAGCGCAATTCCGTCAAGCAGGCTGGCATCGGGCATTGCCATATTTTTTACTCTGGCCAGGCTCATAATATCATGAAATACCATGGTCGCAGGCAGGATAACATCGGCCCGATCCGGACGCAGTCCAAGCTCACGAATTCGAGCTTCAAGGTTTAATTTGGCTAAATGTTTAATCAGTTCCCGAAGAAACTTACGGCTAATTTGATGTGGAGATTCCGTTTTAAAGCTTTTGTAAGCAAGTTCGCCGATGGCCGAGGCATTACCACCGGTAGCAATACAGAGGTTTATTTTGCGTTTGCCAATCATCTCCCTCAACTTTTTACGGGTTCCATCGAGATATTCGCGCAACAGAAGGTTAAAGTTATTCCCCTCACCAAGTATTTCCAGGAGCCTTACCGTCCCTATCTTGAAGCTTTGCGCTGCGACAACTTTACCGTCATCACAAAGTGTAACTTCAACGCTGCCACCACCCATATCTACCAGAAGGGTCAACTTGCCTGTCAGGTCAGCTCGGCGGCAAATGGAATAGTGCACAAGCTGCGCCTCCTCGTCTCCACTAATTAGTTCCAGTTTGATGCCGGTTTTATCAAGAATCCGTCGAGCCAGGATATGGCCATTTTCAGAGTCACGCATGGCACTGGTTGCTATGGCCCGGTATTTATCAATATGGTGTCGGTCGAGAATTCCCCGGAAGCGTTGAAAGGCCTCGACAGCATCGTCCATGGTCTGTTTGCTAAGTATGCCTGTAGTAAAAGCGTCATGGCCAAGACGAACCGGCTCACGAAAGCGCTGGATCAGATGCGGTGTACCGTCAGGATCTCGCGTAGCAATGCCCAGGCGCATGGCATTGGAACCAACATCAATGGCCCCGATAAAGGCCTCGTTTGCAGTCAATTCATTGTCAAGGGTCTGTTTGGCTGATTTCACAAGCAAAGCATGCACTGGAAAGGCAAGGTCGCCAACTATTGAGGAGGCTAATCTTCTTCGTTTAATAACATGGTTGCCGCTTCATGATCAACATGCCGAATATCATGGCCGCGAATGATGTAGACAACCATTTCGGAGATATTGGTAGCGTGATCAGCAATACGCTCAAGGTTTTTAGCCACATTGGTCATAATGATTGACGAACTAATCGAGCGAGGGTCTTCCATCATATAGGTCAGCAATTCCCGATACATGGTTCTATAGCGTTTATCAATTTTTCTGTCTTTATGAATGACCTCCATGGCCAGGTCAATGTCGCCACGTGAAAAAGCATCCAGTGAGCGATTGACCTGGAGAAGAACCTTTTCGCCAATAATTTCGAGATTTGAATACTCTGCGGGTGGAAACTTGAGGGTTCTGAGCGTGCCTTCTGCAATGCCAGTTGCAAGGTCACCCATACGCTCCAGATCTGTTACCACCTTGATGGCGGCAACAATAAAGCGAAGATCCACTGCCGCAGGCTGATGGCGAACAAGAATATTTCTTGTCATTTCATCACTTTGAACCTCAAGTGCATTAATCGCCTTATCTCGCTCGATTGTTTTTTCCGCAAGAGCTTTATCTTGTTCAAGCATGGAGCTAACGGCATTTTTGATGGCGCGCTCAACCAGCCCTCCCATTGACAGGATGTGTTGCTTTAGCTGATCCAGTTCGGCATCAAAACGTGTCAAAGTGTGTTGTGGCATCTCTGTGCTCCTTATCCGAATCGTCCGGTAATATAGTCTTCGGTTTGCTTGTTTGCCGGAGAAGTGAACAACGTTTCAGTATCACCAAATTCGATCAGGTCACCCAGGTAGAAATAAGCTGTATAATCAGACACGCGTGCTGCCTGCTGCATATTATGGGTGACGATCACAATGGTGTATTCTTGTTTCAGTTCATCCATTAATTCTTCAATTTTAGCCGTAGCCATTGGATCGAGTGCTGAGCATGGTTCATCCATCAGAATCACATCGGGTTGCACGGCAATGGTGCGGGCAATGCATAAGCGCTGCTGCTGGCCTCCGGAAAGTGCTGTGCCGGGCTGCTGCAATTTATCTTTTACTTCATTCCAGATGCTGGCCTTTTTTAATGATATTTCGACCAGCTCATCCATCTCTGACCCTTTGCTGACCAAGCCGTGAATGCGCGGCGCATAGGCGATGTTCTCATAAATGCTTTTGGGGAACGGGTTAGGCTTCTGAAATACCATGCCGACATGGCTGCGCAGCTGCACTACATCCACTTCAGGCGCATAAATATCATTACCTTCGAGCAAAACCTTACCTTCGACCCGGCATGAGGGAATGCGATCATTCATGCGGTTCAGGGTGCGCAGAAAAGTAGATTTACCGCAACCGGATGGGCCGATAAATGCCGTCACCTGACCCTCATACACATCCAGATCAAGACCGTGCA
>CAYLYU010000127.1:0-2071 GCA_964387725.1 uncultured Zetaproteobacteria bacterium
ATTTCTGCGTTAAAGATTTGAGCAATAGCGGTGCTATTACTTGCAATCCTTGCCTTGATCTCGCCCTTTTTGCTTTGCAGCCTCATCGAACCGGATTTATTCAGCACTTCCTTAACTGATGAGACAACCCGGAACCTCATCCACCTGGGGTTTGCTAATTAGCAGCCTGCAAGTTGGAACAGGAATTGTGATCCTGATTGGCGGCCATCTTATTATGGTCTGTCAACTCTGGTTCTGGGGTGATAAAAAGTCCGGTATAAGCGTTGTGGCAGAAACTACAGGGTTGCCCATTCAGGCTCTTTGGTTTCTCGTTCTGGCAGCCCTGGCCATGGATGTGTGGATCACTATCAGCGCCCGAAGGAGGAAGAAAGAAATACGCCGACGTTAACTTCCATCCAATTCAGCCGAGCTGAACTCGGGGTACACTGCATCGGTGAAGTACAAACCCTGTGCAGGTACTGTCGCGCCAGCCAACCTGCGATCTTTGGCATCAAGCAGAACTTTCATTTCTTCAGGCTCCCGTTTACCAAGACCAACTTCAACCAGAGTCCCAACAATATTACGTACCATATGGTAAAGAAAGGCATCAGCCCGGACATAAATCAGCACACAGCAGCCCTGCCGCTCAATGCGTATCTGTCTGAGTTCACGCTTACCTGATGAAGCCTGGCAGCCACTGGCCCGAAAGGAAGAAAAATCATGCTCGCCCAGAAGAATATCGGCACCGCTCTGCATAGCCAGCAAATCCAGTGGCCGAGGCATCCACCAATGGCGCCAGGGGTAGAGAGCTGAGGCAGTGGATCGATTCCATATCCGGTAACAGTAGGCACGTTCCAGACAGTCAAAACGGGCATGAAAATCCGGCCTTACGACCCGTGCTGTCAACACCCTGATGCAAGCTGGAAGAAGTTGATTCAGACCGTGTGAGTAAGCCCCTATAGAGGTGTTGGCACGCTTTTCATCAACATCAACATGCACAAGCTGGGCATCCGCATGAACTCCGGTATCCGTTCTTCCTGCCGCAGTGCAAGCGACAGGATAGCCCTCAATTCGGGCCAGAGCTTTCTCCAGATGGGCCTGGACACTTGAAGCGTTAGCCTGGCGCTGCCAGCCATGCAAGTTAGCGCCGTCATATTCGATAACCAGAGCCAACCGTTGTTTCATACTCTACAAGTTGCTAATCAGAATTTTTCAGTTGGTTAAACCAGGTCTGGCTGTCCCCATCCAGTAAAGGTTCTGCCTTTGCCAGCAAGGATTGAGAAAATTCTGTATCGCCTTTTCTCTGGGCGATCTCTGCCAGGCCAAGCAGGGCAAGGCAATGTTGCTTGCCTTCCAGTGCCTGTTTGAAAGACTCTTCTGCCTCCTCAAGAGCCCCCGCTGCCAAAAAACTGCGTGCTGTATCTATCAGCAAGGGTTCAGGGCCAAAATCCATCAATGATTCAGCCGGTATATCCTCTGATGCTGAGTCAGGCCCAACTTCTTCGCTCACATTCAAGACTTCGGCTGTAGCATCAGGGCCTTCTTCAGATGTTTCCATATCCGTATCGAGTTCAAAAATAAACGAATCATCACTCAACCCTGAATCCGAACTCTGTTCGCCCTCCCGCTTCATTAATTCATCGTAGGATTCGATTGCGCCCTTCTTATCCTCGCCAATGGAAGACTCAATTTCACCCGGTTCAATGAAAGGTTCCTCCTCGGGAGAAACAGATTCCAATTCAGTGTATTTGGCTTCAATGCTACCGGCATCACTGTCACCTTCATCCGCATCAACTTCAGCTTCAGAAGCCGTACTCCCCGATGGTTTGTCCTCCCTGAACGTGATATGACTAAGCTCAGCCTCGAGGCGGTCCAATGACTCTCCGTTTAAGCTCTTTCTGGCTGCAACAAGAGCAAGGTTTAATGCCTCACTGTCCCGGCTGCCTAACATATTGATAAGCTTGCAGTGCGCCTCAACATTGTCCGGGTGCTGGAGAATAGCCAGTCGAATATTCTCGATGGCCTCATCTTCCATGCCATAACGAAGGTAGACTTCCGCCTCTCCCAGATAATCCATATTCGGATCGATGTT
>CAYLYU010000127.1:2171-4846 GCA_964387725.1 uncultured Zetaproteobacteria bacterium
TCCGAAGGTTGGATTACTCGCGCAGCAATTGTCTGGAGTTTTTTTTCGGCATCAGCCAGGCGCCTCTCCAGGTCAGCATTTTTCTGACTCAGAAGGGCAATCTCTGAAGTTGCTTCAGGCGGGGCAGACTTTGGCTCCGTCGGGGGCTGCAAAGTTTTCGGCTCGACCTCTGTCTGTTCTCTATCTGCCAATACCGGTGCTGCGGACTTCGTCCCCACACCGGTAGCTTTCTCTCCCATATGAATGCGCTTGCTATAACGGAGCTTCTGCGCATCAGCAATCTTTTCATATTCAGGCTTCTCCCTGAGTTCCCGCCAACGCTTATCATGTTCTCTCAGAATTTTTTTTGCCTGTAAGGGTGAAAATGCCTCAACCTCTCTGGCTTCAGGCACATCCAGAAAAGCTCCCTTTTCGATCAGATTGATATTATTCTGGTCAAACTTATCCCTGTTTTTATTATAAAGCGCCACCATGACCTGAATAAGCGTATAGCGCTGGTCTATCTGCAGGCGACGGGCAACAACGGATACGGTATCACCATAAACCATGGGGCCGTATCTACTCGTTCTGGCCCACCCGTCAAAGGGGGTAAATTTGTCTGCCCCGGATTTAACCTCGGGCTTAACGATCAACTCCTCCGGACTCGACTTGCTGATGACTTGTACGTCTTCAGCTGGTCTGTTCCATGGGAGTGTCTCTGGTAATGGTTGAGCGACTTTCGTCTGTGTCCTGGGAAGGTCAAGTACAATGGGATATTTCTTGAAATGGGTAGCACGGCCATAGCGTAGTTTAAGAACAAGACTGAAATACGGCACCGAGAGAGAAGAGTCAGACGATAATTCTACCCGCTGACCACGAGAATCATTCAGAATGTCCACCCTGATAACATTCAGGTCAGGTTCTCGAAATATTTCAAGGATACGATAGTCGGCAGGGCTGGCCAACTCTACAAAAACATTACTGATGGACTCATCCTCTTCCAGTTGCAGGGGAACCTCAGCAAAGAATGCCTCACCTAGGTGACTGCCAACATCAACTTTACCAAGGGAAACCGCTGCCGCCAGACTCGGCAACATCAGCAAAAAAGAAACAATCATGATTGACCGCATCAACTGGCCGGAAACAGCACACGAATGATTTTTCAATAATCCCAAAGCAAACAAATCTGCTCCCTTAGCGTACCCTTCGAAACTTTGGATATGGGCAACTCCTGGTGACCAATCAGACAAAAGGTTAACCTCATTACATTCAATGAATCAACATTTCCGCTATTTGAACGGCATTTAGAGCCGCTCCTTTACGCACGTTATCAGCCACAATCCATAAGTTCAATGAATTCGGGAAAGAGTGATCATCACGAATTCTCCCTACCCAGACAGCATCCGTTCCGGCTACCTCACTGGGCATAGGGTAGTCCTCACTAAGAGGGTCATCTACAACTGCCAAACCCTCAGCCTCCGCAAGGATATCTCTGGCCCTTTCCGCAGTCATCGAACCGGAAAAAGTGATATTCACAGACTCAGCATGACTGTAAAACACAGGCACGCGCACAGTTGTCGCAGTTACCGTAATATCAGCCGATAAAATCTTGCGGGTTTCATCCATCATTTTATGTTCTTCTTTGGTATAAGCATCTTCCAGAAATACATCGATATGTGGAATGACGTTGAAAGCAATCCGTGCAGGCAAAACTTCCACGTCTGAATCTTCACAACCGGAAAGCAAATCGCGTGTCTGTCTTACTAACTCATCAATAGCCCGTCCACCCGCACCGCTAACCGCCTGATAGGTGGAAACAACCACACGCTGGATGGAAACAGCTCTGTGCAACGGACCCAGAGCTGCCACCATCTGGATAGTGGAACAGTTCGGATTGGCAATAATCCGGTTTCCTTTGGCCATTTCCAGTGCCAGTGGATTCACCTCCGGAACGAGCAGGGCCACATCTTCATGCATACGCCAAGCGCTGGAATTATCAATCACATAACAACCTGCTTCAGCGAATTTCGGTGCATATTTCAGGGAAGTGCTGCCTCCTGCTGAAAACAACGCAATATCCAAACCCGACGGATCAAACTCTTCCAAATCCTGAACCAGATATTTCTTTCCTCTGAATTCAAGCTCTGTTCCCGCACTGCGGCTGGAGGCCACAGGAATGATGTCCGATATCGGAAAGTCCCGTTCGGCAAGAATTTCAAGCATCGTTTTCCCGACGACTCCCGTCGCCCCGACAACCGCGACACGGTAACCATTCTTCTTCGTTAGCAAGACATCCATTAAAGCGCCTTCAGATGCTGACAGACAGCATCTCCCATTTGCGAGCAGGATACTGCTGCCTCATTAGTCTGAACAATATCCACGGTACGAACGCCATCAGCAAGTGTCAGCTCAACCGCCTGCTCAAGCTTATCGGCCAGATCGGTACGCCCCAGAGAATAGCGCAGCATCATGGCCACAGAGAGAATGGTAGCCAGAGGATTTGCCCTGTTCTGGTCGGCGATATCAGGCGCTGAACCATGAATAGGCTCGTACATTGCATACTTCTCACCGATAGAGGCTGAAGGCAGCATGCCGATTGAACCGGTCAACATCGAGGCTTCATCCGACAGAATATCACCAAACATATTTGTGGTGACAATTACATCGAATTGTTTCGGGTTGCGTATCAGCTGCAT
>CAYLYU010000128.1:0-4842 GCA_964387725.1 uncultured Zetaproteobacteria bacterium
CGAAACAGGCTGGAATTATTTGCGGCGAAGATTAGGGTGAGCGGCCTTTCGCCATTTTTGCCAATAATCGAATGAAACTGAGGGATAAATCATGGAAAACAACGGTGCTGAACACAAATATGCTTTCGCCTTTGATGAAGGCGATGGAAAAAACAAGCAACTGCTCGGAGGCAAAGGGGCCAACCTGTGTGAGATGACTCAGCTTGGCCTTAATGTGCCACCGGGGTTTGTGATCAGTACAGAGGCCTGTTTGGCTTACCTGGACTCTCCAACCCGGACACCCCCATCGGGGATGATGGATCAGGTTCGTGCCCAGATGCGTGCCCTTGAGAAGTCTACCGGAAAGGGCTTCGGGAACGCGGAAAACCCTCTTCTGGTTTCCGTTCGATCCGGAGCCGCCATGTCCATGCCCGGCATGATGGATACCATTCTTAACCTTGGTCTAAACTCCGTTACTCTGGCCGGAGAAATTAAGCACACCGGAGATGAGCGCTTCGGCTACGATGCCTACCGACGTTTTATCCAGCTGTTTGGAAAAGTGGCTTTGGAGATTCCGGACGAACTGTTTGATGCGGAATTTGATGAAGTGAAACAAAAAGCGCACGTTACCGAGGATGTGGGCCTGTCAGCAGCCAATTTAAAGGAGATCAGCGAACGCTTCCTGAATGTTGTCGAGCAGGAAACCGGTAAGTCCTTCCCCGAAGACCCATACGAGCAGCTGGAAATTGCTATCAAGTCGGTCTTCAACTCATGGTCAGGCAGGCGCTCCGTAGATTACAGGCGGGAATTTAATATTACCACGGACATGGCCAACGGTACTGCCGTCAATATCTGCACCATGGTTTTTGGTAATCGAGGGGATGATTCAGGTACCGGCGTCGCCTTTACGCGCTACCCGGATACCGGCGAAAACAAGCTGTTTGGTGAGTACTTAATTAATGCCCAGGGTGAAGATGTGGTGGCTGGTGTCAGAACACCCAAGTCCATTGACAGCATGGCCGAAGAAATGCCGAAGATCTATCGCCAGCTACAGGAGCTAAGGAACAAGCTGGAGAGCCACTACAACGAGGTTCAGGACTTCGAGTTCACCATTGAAAAGGGCACGCTTTATTGCCTGCAAACCCGCAATGGAAAAATGAACGCCTCTGCTATGGTTCGAACATCCGTAGAAATGGAAAGGGAGGGGTTAATTTCCAGGCGCCAGGCGCTGCTGCGCATCGATCCTGAATATCTGGAGCAAATGCTTTACCCGCGTCTAGACCCGAGTGCCAAGGTTGAGGCCCTTGCCCAGGGGTTGTCAGCATCACCTGGCGCTGCCTGCGGGCACGCAGTATTCGATGCCGACCGGGCTGAAACGCTGGGCAGGGGTGGCCAGCGAGTCATCCTGATACGGGAGGAGACCAAACCTGAGGACATTCATGGTTTTTTTGCAGCGCAGGGCATTCTTACCAGCCGTGGCGGCAAGACCTCACATGCAGCTGTCGTTGCCCGTGGCATGGGCAAACCATGCGTGGCCGGTGCCGAAGGTATTCATGTGGATGTTCAGGTTCGCCGGGCATTCATCGGTGACACGACCATTAAAGAAGGTGATCTCATTACCATCGATGGCACGAGTGGCAATCTTTATCTGGGAGAAGTAGCCATGGTAGAGGCCGACTTCTCTCAGGAACTGGTAACTCTGCTGAGTTGGGCGGACGAAGAAGCCCGGCTCAAGGTTATGGCCAATGCAGACACGCCCGAGGATGCCAAACGCGCACTTAAATATGGCTCCATGGGCATAGGTCTGTGCCGAACTGAACGTATGTTTAACGCCCAGGAGCGGCTACCCATCGTGCTGGAAATGATTGTTTCCGACACTCTGGAGCAAAGGCAGATAGCTCTCGATAAGCTCCTGCCAATTCAGCGGGATGACTTCAGGGATCTGTTGACCGTGATGTCGCCCAGACCGGTGACTATCCGCTTGCTTGATCCTCCCATTCATGAGTTTCTTCCAACAGAGCAGCAACTGGTAAATGACCTGGTACAACTTGGCCATCTTCGGAATACGGTGCAGGGCATGGAGATATTCTCGGATACCGTAAGCCTCCTCAACCCCGGTGGCGAGGTTCCGAATGCCGGGGAGATTTCTCTACAGGTCGAAAGGTTTGCCAACCCGCGCCTGGTTGATGATGCTATCAGCAAGAAGGAAGCGATGCTCAAGAAGGTCCGGGCTCTGTATGAAGTCAATCCCATGCTGGGTCACCGTGGTGTGCGATTGGGGATAACATATCCGGAAATCTATTGCATGCAAATCAGGGCCGTGCTTGAAGCCACAGCAGAGTGCACAAAGGCAGGTGTAGAGGTATACCCGGAAATCATGGTTCCCCAAGTGTGTACGGCTGAAGAACTCAAGCGTGTTAAAGCCTACGTCCAGCAGATTAAACAGGAAGTTGAAAAAACTTATGGCTTTCCCCTGAACTTCAAATTTGGAACGATGATTGAGGTCGTTCGGGCTTGTATGCGTGCTGAGCAACTTGCCGAGGAGGTGGAGTTCTTTTCCTTTGGCACCAATGACCTTACGCAGGCCGCCTTTTCGTTTTCGCGTGAGGATGCAGAGAACAAATTTCTGCCTATGTACAATGAAGCTGGAATCCTTCAGAACAACCCCTTCGAGGTTCTGGACACCAAGGGCGTGGGCCAGCTCATGAAGCTGGCTATTAACTGGGGAAGGGAAGTACAACCGGATCTCAAAGTTGGTATCTGCGGTGAGCATGGCGGTCATCCGGCCTCTATCCGTTTCTGTCACAATATTGGGCTTAGCTATGTGTCGTGTTCGGCACCGCGTGTACCTATCGCCCGTCTGGCAGCGGCCCATGCAGCGATGCTAAGCGCTCAATAACTCCACAAGCCCTGAAAGCTGCTTCCATGCAGCTTTCAGGGCCTTCTATATTTGTGAATAGCGGCGAGTTTTAAAGAACGGCACGAATGCCCACAAATAAAATAACCCTGCTGATGATATATAATCCCGTCATAACCAGAGAGCTAATGCAGGTAAAACGTAATTTTTCAGCAGTCGTAGAGCTGGCGCTAACTCTGCTTTTGAACAGAAAACGCGGCAATAGCACCAGTCCTCCGAGAATCCCGCAACTCACCGATTGCAGAATAACCAGAAAGGCCTGCAAGGAAAGTTCATCCGTTATACCCTGAGCATCTTCAAAAAAAAGCCAGGACAGAACGATCAAACTGAACCACGGAACATAGATGAAGAAATACTCGGTTTTCAGCAACCCCACTTTATTTTTCCCGACCAGGAAAAACATCATGCCAATAAAATTCGCCGGGATGGCGTACAGGGTGAAGGAAAAGAAAAAGCTGTCCATGATGTTGTGAGTTAAATATTAATGAAGGCTAATCCAACACATGAGATATCAGGCCATCGGCCAGTTTGGGTTCAAACCAGGTGGATTTTGGCGGCATCACTTCCCCTGCATCGGCCACAGCCATGACATCTTCCATGCGGGTAGGAAGCAGTGAAAAAGCCACAGCCATTTCACCGGAATCCACCCTCCTCTCCAACTCGCTTAAACCACGGATGCCGCCGACAAACTCGATTCTTTTATCACGGCGAAGATCGTGGATGTCCAACACTGGACCCAGAAGGTGCTCACTAAGCAGGCTGGCATCCAATCCTGCAACCGGATCATTCGTCGGGATGAGTCCAGTGTTGATGTGCAGCCTAGTCCAACGACCATCCAGATACATACCGAATTGACCCGGACTGGTTGGCTTTACAGCCAACGCACTGTCTTCAAGTTGAAAAGAATCTGATACCGCATGCATAAATGATTGTGGGGAGTGGTGATTCAAATCTCTGATAACACGGTTGTAATCCATGATTTGTAGCTGATTGACGGGAAAAATAACGGCCAGAAAAAAATTGTACGCTTCCTCTCTCGTTTGCCTGGTATTGCAGGCCTGCCGCCGCATCGATGCTATGCGGGAAGCAGCTGCCGAACGATGGTGGCCATCTGCGATATACAGGTCACCGACATGCTCAAAGCATTCTGAAATCCGCTTGATCTCCTCCCCGTTAGAAATAACATGGAGAACGTGCCGCACACCGTCTTCCAGAGTGATGTCTACATCGGCAGGCGCTCTGCACAACTCGTTCAGCAACGCGTCAAATTCAATTGATTGCCGACAGCTTAAAAGTACAGGGCCGGTCTGGGCACTCAAGGCATTGATATGTCGAACCCGATCTTCTTCCTTGTCCGGCCGGGTGTATTCATGCTTGTGGATGCGGTTGCTGTCGTAGGCATCCACCGATGCTGCCGCAACGATCCCCCTTTGCGTATGCCGCCCCATCATCATGCTGTAGAGATAATAGCAGGGGGTTTTATCGCGAATCAGCAAGCCCTCATCCTGCATACGTTGAAGATTTTCTGCCCCTTTGGCGTAAACTGCCGGATTATAAGGGTCAATATCTTCCGGCAGATCGATCTCAGGCTTTGAGACATGCAGAAAACTCCACGGCCTGCCCCTGGCCCGCTGACGCGCCTCACTGCTGTTTAACACATCATAAGGGGGGCCAGCTATATCCGCTGCACGATTTGACAGAGGTCTCAGGCCTGTAAAAGGACGAATGATGGACATGTGATGAACGTTATTGGAAATTTGTGGTCAGTCCATCGTTATTTATGGCATAATCTCTCGCTAGCGATGGTATCATTGATGCAGGCTTGCACCCATTCGCAGCCATTGCACCCAAGTGATCAAATACAATGGCTCGATTTGACTGACTACCCTGATCAATAGCAAGAAATAAAGATTTGTTTTGTATGCTCTCTTCCTTTACTCCAGAAA
>CAYLYU010000129.1:0-4797 GCA_964387725.1 uncultured Zetaproteobacteria bacterium
CGGTATGCAGTATATGGTTCTCAAAAACGGAGATGGTGATCAGGCCAAAATGACCGATACCGTCACAGTTCATTACCGTGGAATGCACATAGACGGCAGTGAATTTGACAGTTCTTACAAGCGAGGCGAGCCCCTTACTATATCGCTGAAAAGGATGATTCCGGGTTGGAAGAAGGCACTGTTGCTTATGCACGAAGGGGATAAGTGGCGGTTGTTTATCCCTCCTTATCTTGCTTATACCAACCGCGGATCAGGTTCGATAGAGCCGAATGAAACCCTGATCTATGAGGTTGAGCTTCTCAATGTAAACTGGATGGGAAGGCAGAAAGGCAGTTAACCAGGAGCCCTGATATTATCTTCAACTCCTTCGATCAGGCTGCGAATCTCCTTAATGGCAGCTACATTCGTTGACTCGATCAGACCAATGATTGAATTCTCAATTGTTCTGGGCAGCGGTGTCGGATCATCAATGGGGCCACGGGAATAGATAATAAACCCGTTGAGAAAACCTTCAAAATGTTCATCGGATAACTTCTCGTAATTTTTGTTTTTGGATCCGGCCATGAATGCCTTAATCTGACTGCTACTGAATTTAAAGCTGCCAAGTTCGAAAATTTCCCTGATCTCGAAATGTTTCAGATTATTGGCAATGGAAATTTTTTTGAGGATATTATTATTGGTCATGTGGCAAATCTAAGGTCTTGGCGGGCTTTGAGCTACCATCTTTCTCATGGTTTCTTAATGAATACGCAGGCATCCTTCGCCACCGGTAACTTCCGCAGGTGTAAATCATGTCAACAAATGAAGGTGGTCGGTTCACATTTACCGGCCTGAATTTAACCCCACCCCTTCTTAAAGCGTTGGAAGATGTAGGTTATGAAACGCCTACTCCAATTCAGGAGCAAACAATTCCCCTGCTATTGCAGGGTAGAGATGTGCTGGGTCAGGCGCAGACTGGCACCGGCAAGACCGCTGCCTTTGCCTTGCCTCTACTCTCACACATCGATCTGGTTAAAAAACATCCGCAAATCATGGTTCTGGCGCCAACGCGTGAGTTGGCCATTCAGGTTTCTGAGGCGTTTCAGAAATATGCCTGTCATATGAGGGGCTTTCATGTTTTACCAATTTACGGTGGCCAGAGCTATGAGATTCAACTCAGGCAGCTTAAACGCGGTGTGCATGTCGTAGTTGGCACTCCGGGTCGGGTGATGGATCATATGCGCCGGGGCACACTGAAACTGAATGGCCTGCAAGCGCTGGTGCTTGATGAGGCCGATGAAATGTTGCGCATGGGCTTTATAGACGATGTGCAGTGGATCCTTGAGCAGACTCCGAAACATCGCCAGATCGCACTTTTTTCAGCCACCATGCCGCCGGTTATTCGCAAAATCGCTGCACAACACCTGAACAATCCCGAACAGGTCATTATCAAGGTAAAAGAGACGACTGCCGAGACAATTCGCCAACGATATTGGATGGTCAGCGCCAGGCACAAACTGGATGCGCTGACTCGTATTCTTGAGGCTGAATCCTTTGAAGCAGTGCTCATCTTTGTACGTACCAAAACAGCTACCGTGGAACTGGCAGAAAAGCTTGCAGCACGAGGGTACGCAGCCACAGCTCTGAATGGAGATATCATCCAGAAGCAGCGTGAAGCGACAATCAACCGTTTGAAGAAGGGAAATCTGGATATTCTGGTGGCGACGGATGTGGCTGCACGCGGGCTGGATGTGGATCGAATTTCGCATGTAATCAACTACGATGTGCCGCATGATACCGAGTCGTACGTGCATCGTATCGGCCGAACCGGCAGGGCAGGGCGTGAAGGGGATGCCATTCTGTTTGTCTCCCCGCGTGAGGAACGCATGCTTTACGCCATTGAGCGTGCAACAAGGAAACGCATCGACAAGTTTGAGATGCCAACTACCGCAGCAATCAATGACAGACGCATTGCCGAGTTCAAGCAGCGTATTACTGAAACACTTGAATCCGGTAAAGGGCTGAAATTATTTGCTGATATTGTTGAGCAATATCGTCAGGAGCAGAACATTTCGTCAACCGAGCTTGCTGCAGCACTTGCTAAAATGGTGCAGGGTGAGATGCCGCTGTTGCTCAAGGATGAGCCGAAACAAAAATCCCGACATGAACATTCGGAAAGTTATCGTTCTGATGAGTCTCCTCCGAAGCAGGGTATGGAGCGCTACCGACTGGAAGTGGGTAAAGCCCACGGAGTGAAGCCGGGGAATATTGTTGGCGCTATTATCAATGAAATCGGTCTGGAAAGTGACTTTATAGAGCGTGTGCAGATTATGGATGGTCACAGTACTGTTGATCTTCCCGAAGGCATGCCCAGGGCACTTCTTTCAAGTCTGAGGAAGGTGTGGGTATGCGGTCAGCAACTCAATGCTTCCCCGTTTCGCGGTGAGAGCAGCGCTAGAAGAAGGCCGAGGAAGAAGTTTAAAGCTCCTGCCGGAGAAAGACGCACCAAGCGTAGTAATAAGGGGCGAAGTCGTCCTGCGGCTGGTTCGGATAGGAAACCTCCACGGCGAAAAGTTAAAAAACAAAAGGATAAGTGAGCCAATCGGCAGGATTATTGCCGGTTCTTCCTGTTGTGCCTCACTACCTTATGCAATGTTGACTTCCTTCTCATCTGATCGCCTCTTCCCGGAGGAGGAACAAGACATTCAGGGCTATTGCCAATCAGACTGGCACGGTCCATTTTTTTGAGGGCGTTGCGCAGTAGTGGCCAGTTTAAGGGATCGTGCCAACGCAGGAATGCCTTGTGCAGGTCACGCCGCTTCTTTTTCTTTGGCGTGTGCACACCTTCGCTTTTTTTGCCGATTTTTCGTAAGGGGTTCCTGCCCGAATAATACATGGCGGACGCCGTGGCCATCGGAGAGGGCAGAAAGGCCTGTACCTGATCAGGTTTAAAGCGGTTGCTTTTCAGCCACAGGGCCAGACTCAGCATATCTTCATCCGTAGTGCCCGGATGGGCGGCAATGAAGTAAGGTATCAGATACTGCTTTTTACCTGCCTTCTTCGAGGCCTTTTCAAACATTCTCCTGAACCGGTCAAAGCTGCCAATTCCGGGTTTCATCATTTTGTTCAGCGGGCCATCTTCCGTGTGTTCCGGAGCGATTTTCAGGTAACCGCTAACATGATGGATTACCAGTTCTTCGACATATTCCGGCGATTCAACAGCCAGATCATAACGTAGCCCTGAAGCGATAAAGACATGTTTGATGCCTCGCAACCGGCGAGTCCTGCGATACAGGTGAATCAGGGGTCTATGATCGGTATTCAGATTTTTGCAAATGCCGGGAAAGACGCATGATGGCTTTCGGCAGGCCGCTTCGATTTTACGTGATCTACAGGCCAATCGGTACATATTGGCAGTGGGCCCGCCAAGATCAGAAATCGTGCCAGAAAATCCGGGGGTCATGTCGCGGATATTCTCGATCTCTTTGATGATCGAGTTCTCCGAACGACTTTGGATGATACGCCCTTCATGCTCGGTAATGGAGCAGAAAGTGCAGCCGCCAAAACAGCCACGCATGATATTTACCGAGTGTTTAATCATCTCATAAGCCGGAATGCGAGCGCCAGCATAAGACGTGTGCGGCACACGCGAATAGGGAAGATCGAATACCGCATCCATCTCTTCGGTGGTGAGCGGAATAGCCGGGGGATTAAGCCAGACATCGCGCTTACCGTGCCTTTGCACCAGCGCACGCGCATTGCCCGGATTTGTCTCCAGATGCATCAGGCGGGAGGCATGGGCGTAAAGTACGGGGTCAGCCTTCACCCTCTCATAAGAAGGAAGACGAATTACCGCCGTGGCCCGGTCCAATTTCAGGTGAGAGACAGGGACTCTAGTTTCGCTGGCCTGTCCCGGCTCGCTTTTTGCTGCACAGTCGGAACTATTATCTGCACTTGTCATCGCATAGGGGTCGGGGTGTCTGATCAGTGCGCCGGGCGTATCGAGTTCGGTCGAGTCCAGTTCTGACCAGTCAGCGGGGACCTCCCGACGCATGAAGGCAGTACCGCGAATATCCGTTATATCCCTGATCGGTTCACCTGCTGCCAGCCGGTGAGCGATTTCAAGGATCTGCCTCTCTGAATTGCCGAACACCAGCATGTCTGCCTTGGAGTCCGGCAACACTGAGCGGCGAACCGTATCCGACCAGTAATCATAATGAGCGATACGGCGCAGGGATGCCTCAATACTGCCGATGATAACAGGCACGCCCTTGAATGCCTCACGGCAGCGCTGGGCATAGACAGTGGCAGCACGGTCGGGACGTTTACCGGCTATACCATCTGCCGTGTAGGCATCGTCCGAACGAATCCGCCGCTCGGATGTGTAGCGATTGACCATCGAATCCATGTTGCCGGCAGTCACACCGAAAAAGAGCCCGGGTTTGCCAAGGGCACGGAATCCCTCTGCCGATTTCCAGTCCGGTTGCGAGATAATGCCGACACGAAAGCCCTGTGCTTCCAGCACTCGCCCGATCACAGCCATGCCGAAACTGGGATGATCTACATAGGAATCACCCGTAACGATAATAATATCACAGCTATCCCAGCCCAATGCTTCCATCTCTGCTCTGCTCATCGGCAACTGCGGGGCAGGGGATAGTCCGGGCCTATATTTTGGCCTGTTGAAAACGGAATGCGAATTTGGCGATGTTATATTAGTCATTCGCATACCCTAACGCGCATTGGGTCTGAAACTGAACAGGGTAGAATAATCCTAGAAACCTCAGTTGAAAGCACCCACATGGCACAAGCTCTTGA
>CAYLYU010000130.1:0-4703 GCA_964387725.1 uncultured Zetaproteobacteria bacterium
CATCGCCCATATTATGCAAGCCATCGGTTCTGTCGAGAATCTCACGCATCCATTCAGCCAGATCGGGCCTGTCGGTAGCCAGTTTAAGAAAGCCCTCTGCCTTAAGGCGAGAAACCAGCAAGCTGGCAAAATCTGCTTGAATTAAACGGCGCCCGGCATGTCTGGCCTTGGGCCACGGATCGGGATGGTTGATGTATATACCGTGCAGACAATCAGGCTCTATCTGTCTCTCAAGAACATATTGAGCCGGATTCTGGGATAAACGAACACGGTCAAGGGAAGACGAAGCCTCAAGCCTTGAAATGGCCTTGGCAATACCTGGGAGGTAAATTTCGATACCGATCAGGTTCCATTCAGGATGTATCCGGGCCAGTTTGTCCAGAAATTCCCCGTTGCCTATCCCGATCTCCATCACCAGTGGGCCCGGCTGTTTAAAACTGGCTGTATCGAGCATGGCTTCCGGCTGAAGACTGACAACAGGAAAGAGGCGCTCCATTCTCAAAGCCTGACCCTTGGTAATAAAGCCGTTTTTGCGCCCGTATGTACGCAACTCATGTTGCAAGAATTCATCACGTAACTGACTGGAAAGTCGCATGATCGAACCCTAACAGCAGGACAGCAAAGAGTCCTGAAAACGGTGGAAAAAGCTGACAAAATACAATGGGTTTTCCATGCATGAGAATCAATGGTACTTTGTGCTTCGGGACACCTTAAAAAAAGGGGGAGGTTATGGAACATCGCGCACCGTACCTTATCAAAAGCCTGTGCAGTCGGTTAGCACTTACGCTCTGTGCCTTACTCATTGGATGCACGCCAGCTGAAACAACCAACACTTCAGGAAAAGTGAGCGGTGCGCTCAAATTTGAAAAAACATCCCCGGATATTTCGAAATTTCTCATCAGTAATTCGATATCATCCGGTCATATTCATCTCTTTTCTCCTGGAAATATCACGTTATCACAGACATCAGACCTGATCCCTCGCAATACATTAGATACGGGTAACAACTACTTCACCGCAGCCACTTACACGATAAAACCAGCCGTGGATCCTGACGGATCCACCTTTTTCCCAAAGGCAAATGTTGAATTCAATAGCGGAGACAGCTACCGCTTTGGATCACGCACCGGTCCACTTACTTGCGGCCTTGTTCTGCCAGCAGATAATATAATCGACGGCAAGGTCTGTAATATCACGGAATGCGCAGCACTTGCTCGCCTCAGCCTGAACCTGGGCAAGGTGACGGATGCTCGGGATGCACTGGCTGGCATCGACCCGGATGCTCCGCTTTCCTGCACCGTATCGGCCATGACCGAAACCGGAGAACAGGCCAGGTCCAGGGGTCACGATTTCCTCTTGCATGAATTACAAGGCGAGGGAGGGGTTGTCGAGTTTCTCATCCGTGCTGATGGATCAAATTATGATTTTAGGGCTACCTGCAAGGCAAAACCCCTTGCCGGTGCCCGGGACTACATTTTAAACGGGAAGGGGCAGGTTGAAGCTTCAGCAAGTTTGACCGCTTCCACAGCAGCTACTTGCGGCAGCATAGTCAATGCAAGTATTCATATCCCCGTCGACCGGGGAAATACCGGCTCTCTCTCAGGCTATTTTGATATAACCGGCCACGATGAATCAGCCGCAGCGGTAGTTTTGAACGGGGCTTATGTGCATGCAATCAGCCCCGAGTCTGCCGATGCTCAGGAAAGTCCACTCCGGAACATCCGGAATCTTCCTTCAGGGCTTCAAAAGGTAAGTGCTGCAGCGAATATTCAGGGCAACACAATCACCTTTTTTCCATACAAGACTGTCAATATCATTCCCGGTCAAACAACCGACATTGGAACTACTTTTATGGCACATCCCAGCAAGGCAGTGGGGACTGTCAAGCTTCTGGATCCGGGTCAGACCACAGAATTAGGCCAATTTATCAGCACTCCATTCATTGGATTAAGTCAGGGTAAACATAATAGTTATGTGACTTCCCGGAGAATTGGCCCGGCTGCTACAATCCAAAGCAGCTACGGAAGACTCAACGGAAATTTCGAGTCTCGATCCGGCGCAGTAGATGCCAGTTACCAGCTCTTAATGACGGGACTAAGCCCGGTAACAGGACCCTCCGACGGAAAAAGCGTATTCGCCACGGCAAATCAGGTTACAAATGTCAGGGTGTCAACGGGTCAACCCGCATCCAACCAATCCAGCGTAGGCATCTTTCTTGATTACAATAATCCGGATTATTTTATTCACACAGCAAAGGTTGACTCTTCGAAAACCATTCAACTTCCTGAAGAACGTATCTGTTTTGGACAGGTGGAAGTGCAGTTTTCTGCTGACACTGCATTTAGTTCCGTCTATGGCCCTGAATTAACAAACATATCGGGCCTTGGGCAATCGCCTGCAAACACTTCTATACCCGGTTCAATCTATACCGTTCCCGGCCCGGGAAACCGGGCCTATGGTGTGCCTCGTTCAGCTTCTCCGCAAACTTCTACAGCTTTAGTTTCGGCTGTTCTTCCAGCTGGCTATCAATACAGGGTTACGCCAAGGCTGCACTTGGTGACAACAGAGCCCAATTCGGTTGACACGGTTGCGACCTTGCCAGTATGGACCATGCCGCAGACACCCCTTGGCTGCAGCCAAGCGGCAAGATCCTGCTTGCAGCTTAATACGGCCGGAGACAACTACTCCCCTCTTGATGTTGGCATTTTACCCGCACAACCATACTGTCAGGTGGACGAAAAGATTGAGTTTACGGTTCATGTAAATTCTGACGGCGCCAATGTGGATTGGCTGCAATATACGGTGGATGGGGGCAACCCGGCAACACTTTGCACAAATTGTGGACCTGACCCGGCTCCACAGTTTGCATTATTAAAGCCGTTGCCTGCGGGAAAGCATGTTATCGAGATTACTGCAGGCAATACATCGGGTTGTTCTGCCTCCTTTACCTACGCCTTCCACATTGCTGCCGAAGCAGTCTCTTTACACGCGCCTGACCATTTTTCCGTCTTCCTGAATCCGAACGAAAACGTAATCTCTGCCACTGACCCCCGCATTCGGGATGTGCTGAACAAGGTTTTTGTGACCGGCGGCTGTGATCTGCAAACTGCGCCGGAGGACGACCGAAATACGATTACATTTGACAAAGGCTCCCACATGGTGACTTTTTCCCTGCCGGGAACTGACATTACTGTGTCCACCACCGTTAGCATCGAAAATAGCCAGCAACAACTTGCTTACCTGGATGGCAATTATCTTATGATCTGCCGAGCAGAAGACGGTGGCTTATTTGCTCCGCCTGTCCCCTTCCTGAATCCCAAAAAGGTTGTTTATGACCCTTCCGGCAGGAAAGTTGCCGTATTGCAACCGGGTGGAATCTTTGTACGTGATGCTGATGATCCAACGGTATCACTTGGCAGCTTCTCGGGAAATTTTGTAGATGTCGCCTTCAGACCGGGAAGCAATGCAGGTCTGGCCTTGATCGAAGAAACAGAAAGCCAATACAGACTCAAAATCACCTCTCCGCTTCAGGCTGATTATCAGTCAGATACCATTTCCCTCTCCGGCCCACAGGGACAGATTGTATTCTCTCCGCCAAGGCTTGCCTGGTCAAAAGATGGTAGTCGTGTTGCTGTTGTTTACAACACAATAGATGCATCCGCTTCAACAGCAACGGATATCTACCTCAAGGAATGGGAGTTAGGGAAAAGCAGTGTGAGCGAAGAAGAACCGTGGTCCTGGCATTACAAAAACAAGGTAGATGTTATTAGCCTGTCATATATTGCCGGCACCCCGGAAAATCGCATTGCGCTGGCTACAACTCAAGGACTGTTTGTGTTTGACCGGAATTCTCCGAATTTGTTGCATGAGTTTGCCAAAGAATTGACCCATGCAGCTTACAGTGACGATATTCTGGCAGCAACAATGTTGAAGAATGACAATGCCCGCTTGATTGCATGGGCCAGGGCGGCAGAGGTAGAGGGGCCTGTTACCGACATCAATGGCGGACCTGTCGCCACCAGTTCGGGCCGGATTGCTCATTTCCCCCCCGGACATCCATCTGTAAATATTTACCGGATTGAAACAACAGAGTCATCTACTGCCAAAAGCTTTATTTCTGATCAGACATGTTCAGTTGCAACTTCAATCCATCAATCCGATGGCCTGGCCTTCCGGCCAGAAGGTCAAGAATTAGTCAAATAGCAAGGGAATTTGGTCTTTGCCAACTTCAAGAGCGCATAATTCCTCAAGCAGGTGTTTGCGGGTTAAGGGGATCTCCCTGAGGAAGTTATGCTTACCATCACGATGGGCCAATCGTGCAAATATACCGATGGCCTTGATATGTCGCTGCATAGCCGTCAGGCGAAGAGCGTGGTGCCACGACTCGAAATCGGAAAAACTGCCAGCGAATTTTTCCGGCAAGGCATCAAAGAAAATCTGGCTCCAATGAAGCCGTTCGGATTCGGGATAATCCTGATAACAATCGTAGAGCAACGAGGCCAGATCATAGGTGACAGGGCCAAAGACAGCATCCTGAAAATCTATCACACCCAGCGGCAAACTATCTTCGGGCAGCATCAGGTTACGGCTATGATAGTCCAGATGAACCGGCGCGCGCGGCAATGAAGCTATCTCGTCCAGATACGGGAGCAGAAATTTATAAAAGGCATGGCGTTCATCCGGCGACGGGATATAGCCGACAA
>CAYLYU010000131.1:0-4675 GCA_964387725.1 uncultured Zetaproteobacteria bacterium
CTAAACCCCTTTAAATATGTTCACGGGTCTTATGGAAGATGATCTCCGGCCATTGCTCCTCGGTATATCTTAGCTGCCATGCGGTAGGGGCCAGGTAGGCCAGAGAGCCATCGGCTTCTTCGGCCAGACTTGGCTCAAAACGGCGGCGGAATTCATCCATTTTCTTTTTGTCCTCAGAACTGACCCAACGAGCTACCTGAAAATCGGTACCCACATAATCAGCATCCACCCGATACTCTGCCTGCAATCTCGCCACAGTTACATCGAACTGCAAAACGCCAACCGCACCAAGGATGTAATCACCACTCAACATCATTTTGAAGACCTGCACAGCGCCCTCTTCGGACAATTGCACCAGACCCTTATGCAACTGTTTGCGCTTCATCGGATCCTTTAATCGCACACGACGAAACATCTCCGGGGCAAAGCTCGGAATACCGGTGAACTTCAACAGCTCTTTCGTGGTGAATGTATCCCCGATTTTGATGGTACCGTGATTGTGAATACCGATAATATCGCCGGGGTAAGCCGCTTCAACATGGGTGCGATCCTTGGACATAAAAATAACGGCATTGGCAATCTTCACATCCTTGCCGAGGCGGTGATGGCGCACCATCATCCCCTTCTTGAATTTACCGGAGCAGATTCGGAAAAAGGCGATGCGATCACGATGTGCCGGATCCATATTGGCCTGAATCTTGAAGGCGAAGGCTGAAAAATCCTTTTCCTCCGGCTTGACGCTACGCTGCACGGCATCACGTGAGCCGGGTGCGGGAGCCAGCTCCACGAAGGCGTCGAGAAGTTCTTTCACTCCAAAATTATTGATGGCACTTCCAAAAAAGACCGGGGTTTGTGAACCTTTGAGGAAGTGTTCCAACTCAAACGGATTGGCTGCTCCCTCCAGCAACTCGATTTCATCGCGCAATTCATCGGCCTGCACACCCAGCAGCTCATCCAGTTTCGGATCATCCAGATCATCAGTGTGTACGGACTCGAAATCCTGTGTGCCGGCCCTGAACAGATTGATTTCTCTCCTGTATAGATTGTACACACCCTTAAAAGAATTACCCATGCCAACCGGCCAGGACATGGGTGTGCATTCAATCTGCAATTTATCCTCGATCTCGGTAAGGATATCCAGTGGTTCCAGACCATCGCGATCCAGCTTGTTGATAAAGGTGACAATAGGCGTATTCCGCATACGACAGACTTCCATCAGCTTCAAAGTCTGCCCTTCCACGCCTTTGCCCGAATCAATCACCATCATGGCGGAATCCACAGCAGTCAACACCCGGTATGTATCCTCTGAAAAGTCCTGGTGGCCGGGGGTGTCGAGCAGATTGATCTCATAATCACGATAATTGAATTTCATCACCGACGAGGCCACGGAAATGCCTCGTTCCTGCTCAATCTTCATCCAGTCACTGGTGGCATGAGCAGCTGCCCGCCTGGCCTTGACTGCACCTGCCATTTGAATAGCTCCACCGAACAGCAGCAGTTTTTCAGTCAGCGTTGTCTTGCCGGCATCCGGATGGGAAATAATACCAAAGGTACGTCGTTTTTCGATTTCAGATTTCAGACTCATGGGGTCGCGCAGTGTATCGAAGTCGTGCCGGCTTGTGGACTTTTTCATCACCGGCCATTTTCTTGATAGTTCAAGTTTGACATGAGGAAAAAACAGGACCCAAGCCAGAAAACGTCAGGCATTCGTCAATCTTACTGGGCCGGTCTATATTGTAGAAGAATAAGTAAGGTAAATTCCTTGTTTGCTCTCTAATGCCAAAAGGGGTCAGGTCTTGTTTCGCGCTTTTTCATCACATGGCAATTAAGAGAGCAAGGACGAGCTTGAGACCTCACTATTCGGATCATTTGACTGCCGGTAATAACGGCCTGATCAGGTAAACAACCGTTATCACAACAAATGCCATCATCAGATTCAGACGAACACCTGTTCTGATCATATTTTGCATGGGTACATGCCCTGAACCGAAAACAATGGCATTGGGTGGCGTGGCAACCGGCAGCATAAAAGCGCAGGAAGCGGAAAGTGTGACAACCAGCAGGATGTACATCGGGTCGAGCGCATTGGCCAGGGTTACGGCGGCGAGAATCGGCAACATGACCTGCGTGGTGGCGGTATTGCTGGTGATTTCGGTCAGGAACGTGATGGCCAGGGCAATGCCAAGCATCATCACAGGCAGCGGAACGGTCTTGAGGAATTCCAGTTGGACGCCGATCCAACCGGAAAGCCCCGAATTTTGCATGCCATAGGCCAGCGCAAAGCCACCACCAAGCAGCAGCACAATGTCCCACGGCAGTTTTCTGAATGATGTCGTATCCAGGATCGGCTTGTTGCCCCCGATGCGGAAAAGAAACAATAGCCCGGCCATCAGAATAGCAACAGTTCCGTCATTAACCCCCTTGTAAGGGAGCAGCGAGCCCCAGCCGGGAATAACAAAGCTCTCGGCATGAATACCTTTTCTACTCATCCACAACAGGGCTGTGATTCCGAGCACCCAGCCAACAAGTTTCTCTTCCCGACGCATCGGACCAAGCTCTATCAAAGACTGATTCAGCGCAGTGCCATCTGAATTATTCCACGGCAACCTGGCCAGACCTGGCCCCAGCACGGCAAATAATACGACAAGGCCTGCGATAACCATGGGAACACCTACCAGCATCCATTCAAGAAAGGAGGGAACTGCATCAGGAGCGGCAATCTGCATATTTTCGAGAAAGACCAGATTCGGTGCTGTGCCGACGGGCGTGCCCATGCCGCCGACATTGGCTGAATAGGCAATAATTAGCAGAAAGCTAACCGCCATCGGGGCAATGGTTTCAGCCCCGTGTTCATCCATTAAGCGATGCAGCATCGGCAAAGCAATGGTGACCATTAACATGGTCGTGGCGGTGTTGGAGATCCACATGGATAAAAAGGCTGTGGTGATGGAAAAACCCAGTGCAAGCTGAAGCGGGCTGGCATGCAGCCTGGCCAGCATATTCAGCGCTACGCGTTTATGCAGCCTGGTGTTTTCCATGGCCTGGGCAATCAGGAAACCGCCGAGAAACAGGAAAATAATGGAATTCACATATCTGGGCGCTATTTCCTTGCCTGTGGCAATGCCAAATAGCGGGAAACAGATCAGCGGGATGAGGGCTGTAAGCGGCAGTGGTACGCATTCGGATATCCACCAGATCGCCATCCACACGGATATGCCCAACATCGGCGCAGCTGCGGGGTGACCCGGAATATCGAGCAGAGTGATGCAGAGGATTGCTGCGACAGGCCCAAGCAGGCGCGGGATTATTTTCATGGGACTAAGCTCCAAGCATATGTGCGCTGCAACATTCAAGGCCCAATGACTTGATCACGGTATCTGTGATTTACTCCATGATGTAAGAGTTTTTGTCTGTATGGTAAGTCAAGCCATCCTCAACACTGCGACCGTTAAACATCTTATGAAAAAACGCTTTCAATTCAGGGTTGCCTTCAACTGATTTGCCCTTGAAGTAAGTATGCTCCGACCCCACGGTACGAGGATTTGTAACATCAAGATAGTAAGCGTTCGGACTATTGAGCTCTCTGGTGTAATGCCCCAGTCGTGCAAGCTGCTCATCACCCGGCTTTAGCCTGGAAGCCCGAAGGGCGGAGTCGTCCTCATTGATAACAACATAACAACGATTCCTGACATCCAGTCGGCCAACCCAGTCCTTATGATGTTTATTGTTGGTATCAGCGGCGACCAGGCAGATATTATCGAACACCAGTCCCGACGTTGCGCTATCGCTCGTCAACAGCGTGTGTTTAAAAACATAATTTCCCATGCTATGGCACAGCAGGATTAATTTCGTTTTGCACTCCTTCTCTTGCAAACGGGTGAATAACGCACGTTGGGCAGACGGATTATGCGGATATTTATTTTTGGCCTGTTCAAGCAGCTGATTCTTTTGCGCCTGTGTCATCAGCGCATGGTAATCCTTAATCTTGCCAACCACACGATTCAGAGCACTACTGGATTGTCGGCCATCAGCCTTGTCACTTTTATACGCAGCCGTGCCAGAAATAACACCACCACCGTTGGCCGGCCATGTAAAAGGTACAACAATAACATTGTAGAGCGCCTCAATAGCCTGAGCAGCGGCGATAACATCCTCTACATCATTGTTGTATCCATGCACAAAAAAGAGAATATTTCTGTCTGACTTTCTTGCCTGATCAAACAATTCGCAGGCAACCTTAAGGCTGGCATACCAGCCTTCTTTTTCATCAATATCCAGTTTGTATTTCTTTTTTAGTGCCTTTACGGTAGCAGGAGCAAGCTTGTCCTGTACCGGCTCCACCACCCACTTGTTTTGACGAAACTCAAGATTTACAAGAGATATTTCCTGGGCCCCTCTACGGTTGGGATCTTTTCCAAAGATATCAAGGCCTTCTTCATGATAGTCCATTTCCCGATTCGTGATGACATACATGCTCCCCCCTTTTTTTCTTACCGCCAATCTCAAAAGTACGCAATCAAAACAATATATCCATTCCCGACCCTAACGCGCGTAGATTTTGACTTCCAGCAATTGCCGAAGACTGTGATTTAACACTTCAAAGTTCACCAGCCTGGTGAACATTTCGCTATTGGATATTAGTGTGGATGACGCGATCTATAAAGTGGATATGCGG
>CAYLYU010000132.1:0-4658 GCA_964387725.1 uncultured Zetaproteobacteria bacterium
CTTTCAAAGTCCAGCAAGTCCTCCAGAGATTCACCCATCCCCACATAACGAATGGGAAGCCCAAATTTTCTGGCAAGCTGCAAGACAATGCCTCCCTTGGCTGAACCATCCAGCTTGGTCACGATCAGGCCGGTGGTGCTGGCAACTTCCCTGAAACGCTCCATCTGAACCACAGCATTCTGGCCGGTGCTTGCATCCACAACCTGCCAGACCTCATGTGGACTCCCCTCAAGTGCCTTACCGATAACCCGGCGCACCTTGGCCAACTCATCCATCAAACCCTTATCCGTTTGCACCCGTCCGGCTGTATCGATAATGACAATATCGTAGCCCCTGGCCTGCCCGCGCTGCACTGCATCAAAAGCCACAGCTGCCGGATCGGCTCCCTCTGCCTGCCTGATCATGTCAGCACCGGCCCGCTGCACCCAGACTTCAAGCTGATCAACAGCTGCAGCACGAAAGGTATCAGCTGCGGCAATCAGCACCTTCCGGCCCTCCTGCCGGAATTTTGCAGCAAGCTTGCCAATAGTTGTTGTTTTTCCGGTGCCGTTGACCCCAACCACCAACAATACCATGGGGCCCTGCTCCGGCCACTGAACTGGCCCCGGTTCCGGAAACATATCCAGCATGGCATCACGAAGACCGAAAGCAGGATTGCGCCGCTTCTTTCTGGCTTTCTCGACCAGTTGAAGCGCCAAATCAGCCCCGCAATCGGCCACAATCAGTGCATCCTCAATGTTCTGCCAGTCCGATTCGGAAAGTTCAACATCAGGTTTGACCGGAAGCAGCTGCGACAGATTTTCGCGGCTACGACTTAAACCTCTGGCAACCCGTGAGAAAAAAGAACTCATCCCTTTTCTCTGGCGAGCAAGTCTCTGACCAGTGACTGCGCCTTATTTCCCGACCAGTCGCGCTCACCGATGATCCGGCCAATAATCCGGCCGTCCCGACCGATAATATAGGTGGTCGGCATGGCAAACACCTCATAGGTATTGCGTACTTCCCCATCCGGATCAAGAAGGGTGCGAAAAGGAAGTTTGACTTCCTCTAAAAAGGCCTCAACAGGTTTGCGGCTACCACGATCCACGTTTACAGAAACAAGTTCGAGACCCTGATTTTGAAACTCCTGCCAGAATTTGTGCAACACAGGCATCTCCTTGCGGCACGGAGTACACCACGTAGCCCAGAAGTGTAATAATACCACTTTCCCCCGAAACTGACCCAGGCTTTGCTCTCCTCCGTTCAGGGAAGGAAGGGCGAAATCCGGTGCTGGCAGGCTTTCCGCCGGTCTTGCCACCCCCATTGTATCCATTGGCCCGGCCCACGAAACGCCTCCCCCGAACAGCAATGTGAGAGCCAGGACGATGAGAGAGTGGCGGGTCATGTTTCTCAATGGTGATGTCCGCCGGATTTATGTCGAAAATCCCGGACTTTGGCCTCAAATTCAAGTTCCCTGTCTCCATCAAAATGAAGGATGAGCGGCACCCTGTCTCCTGCCTTTAAATCGCGTTTCAGGCCGATCAACATCAAATGCAAACCTCCCGGCTCGAAAGATATTGATTGTCCGGCAGGGATATTGACCCTGGTTTGATGCTGCATGTGGGCCATCCCCTGCTTTTCCATAGTCACATGCACTTCCGCTGTATGACTAAGCGGGGAACTGGCTCCGGTGAGGTAAGCCTCTTTGTCACCCTTGTTTGACAGGGAGAAATAGACGGCTGTTGTATCCGTGCCCGGCGGCATTTCCCTCACATAGGCATTGGAAATCAGAAACTCATCTGCCATATTCCCGCAGTCTGCCGTGGCGATATCAACACCACAAAAAAAAGCCAGGCAAATCATGATCCAGTTTTTCATCTTATTTCTCCTTCAGTTAATATGAAATAAACAACGTGCCTGCGTGACTTTTCCATCCTGTGATCATGTTTCGTATCACGGGGTGGAAAGAATCCATGCGCCTCAGGGCATCCACTTTCGCAATACCCCGGCAATATCTTCCGGCCTGGTCTTGTGACCCATAAGATCTACCACCCTGCCCTCGGCATTGATGATAAAAATATAACTTGAGTGGCCGAGAAGATATTTTCCCGCATCATCCACTTCATCCTTCTGATACGCCACCATATACCGTTTAGCCACAGCAGCGACCTCCTCAGAGCTACCGCTCAAACCATAAATACGGGAATGGAAGTAGGTAGCATATTTAGACACCTTCTCCGGTGAGTCGCGATCCGGGTCAATGCTAACCAATATCCCGAACAGGTTTTCCTGTTCGGTTTTATTAAAACGGTCAAAAGCGGCAGCAATATTACTTAATGAAGCAGGGCAAATATCAGGGCAATGCGTGTATCCGAAAAAGATAGCCCCCACCTTGCCTCTGAACTCCTCCAGAGAGACCGGGCCTTGTCCTGAATTAAGGCTGAAATCACCCCCGACTTCACTATACTTTTCCGGTGGCACAGGAGCTTTCTTACCACTGTTCCACCAGACGAACGAAAGAGAAAAACAGAGTATTGCCATTCCTATTCCCAGTACCCAGAAGGGTGTGTGTCCCCCTGTTTTTTTGAACTCACTCATCTATATGCTCCTATCCCGAACTGGAATGTTCATGCATAGTGCAGACTAACAATCTGCAAGGGAAGGCAGAACCACCACAATGCCAATCAGCGCGCATGGGATTCGAGATATTTGAGAATAGCCTGCTGTTCTTCATCACTCAAAGGTTCTTTGTTGCGCTCGGAAATACGCATATACATCACCTCAAGCATATGCCGCCATTGCCCCGCATATAAACGTTTGGGATGAGGCAGGGCATGGCAGCTACTGCACTTTTCAGCATATAACTTCGCCTCCGGCAAATCAGCATCCGGAATTGGCGTAGCAGCCAGAGAGGGCAAGGAAAACATAATTGCTATGGTAAACATTAAACCGCGAATATTCATATCTCCTCCTAAAAACCAAGCTTGCTTGGTTTTTCTGATTTGCCCCCGTGCCGAATGCTGTCCCGGGTGGGGAGTTCCATATACCAGGTAAACTGGATACGCCAGTCTTTCTCCAGTTGAGGCCCGT
This sequence comes from uncultured Zetaproteobacteria bacterium, assembly GCA_964387725.1. Taxonomy (GTDB): domain Bacteria; phylum Pseudomonadota; class Zetaproteobacteria; order Mariprofundales; family Mariprofundaceae; genus CAYLYU01. The sequence continues at coordinate 3,070 of CAYLYU010000132.1, forward strand.
TCAGGTCACGGTACAGCGGTAATCCCACCTGCACATTTAGAATATGCAGCGGAACCGGCTGCCATTGCAGACCGATGGTGGCAAAAAGATTGGTGCCTCCATAGTTAGCCGTATCCCACAAGGGCGTCATGAAGGGAGAGTTGGGATTGCCCTGAACCGCGTGGCCGGATGCGCCTGTGAGAGATTCATCGGCTTCGCCACGGATTTTACCCTGGCTTTCGCCGTTTAGCTGGAACTCAAGCACCCAGTCATAACGAAGCTGATACATGAGATAGGCATCCAGATTATATTGATCCCCCAGACGATAATCCCGGTCATTATCGTACCAGCGACCCGTATAAGTGCCGTTTACCCCCCACCACCAGGGTGAACTGGAGCCCTGATAAAGCAGGCCAAGTACGGGATCGAATGTGCCTGAGCCAAGCTGCATACCATAAGGCAATAACTCCTTTTGACGCATGCCCAGCGGGTGGGTGGTATTGCGTTTGTTAATCGATCCGGTCGGCATGTTAAGGCCCAGCAGAAGCGAGGCCTGGCTAGCGGGAATCATCGGGTCATCAGCAAAAATACGGTATTTGCTCATCAACATGGTGTCCTTTAAACCATCCGACTCCATGGTATAACCCGGCATGCCGGTCATACCCTGCATCACCGTGTTAAATCGCATATCCATACGATTGGCCTGATACATCCCCATGATGCCGGCGAAAAAATCATCACTGAAACTGTAGCCAAGGGCTACATTCAGCATGTACATGTCCATATTTTCCTGCACAGCCATGAATTTACCCGCTGCCGGCATGCCAAGCAGGCTATTTGTGTCGATGGATGTTGTTCCATCCCGGAGACCTTCCATGCGCATAAACACAGGGCTGATCTTGAATCGGAACTCGCTGGTTTCCGGCACACCACCACCGGGTATATTCAGCGGCATATTACCGCCACATTTTGAGCAACACAGGCCCAGATAGGCGTGTGCCTCTCCCGGCTGCAGCATGAACAGTGCAAACACAGGGAGCAGATAAGTTAAATATCGTTTCATCATTTCCTCCAAATCATTGTTGGCCTCTGCATGGCAGAAGCATGGATAAACAAGCATCTCCGCCGGGGCGAATCAGAACTTGCGTGACAAAAAATTAAATTTTGAAGTGGTCAGGAAATGATTTTTGGAGGAGGGACAGGTACAACACGAGGCAATGCATCAAGTTTTAAGGGAATCCAGACAGATTCTGAAATACAGGATTCAGCAACCGGCTGGCAGGATAAAACAGCAATATGCGGTGCAAACTGATGCGGCAACTGGTCGAGATCACGATGACAACCGCAACCGCATTCAATGCGACAATGTTGTGCTGCTTCGGAAAGACCATCTGCGCTTTCATGACCATGCTGCATCGTTGCCGGCTGTGCATGAGTCATCATGGAATCGGCAGCCATACGCTCATCAGCATGCGCACAACTCACTGTGTCCGGAAGCAAAGGAAGACTGCTGACAAGAATAAAGGTAACAATCAGACAAAGTGCAAGCAAACGTCGCATAAACGCACGTTAATAGCGAAATGGAATCCTTGCAAGTTATCACTCTCTCA
>CAYLYU010000133.1:0-4654 GCA_964387725.1 uncultured Zetaproteobacteria bacterium
CTACGCTCAGGCTAATGATATCCCGGCCCTGTGCCCGTAGTTCGGCGGCTTTGGCGGTGATGGCCAACGTTGCTGATGGTTTAACCTGCTGGACACGGTGTGATAGTTTAATCATGCAAGCATGCTGCCCAAGGCTTATCTGTTCCACAAGGAGCTGAGAAGTTACTGGTGGCCTTTAATCCATCTGCAGATTTGCCTAGACTCATGTTTTTCAGCATCTGATAAACTGGAGCACTTTTGCCAAGCGAACACATTCGGGAAATTCCCTATAATTACACATCCTATTCAGATCGCGAGATTGTGTTGCGTTTCCTGGGTGAGCAGGCCTGGGATGATCTCAACAGCTTGCGGAACCAGCGCCGGACCGGCCGTTCGGCCCGGATGTTGTTTGAAGTTCTGGGCGACATCTGGGTGATTACACGCAATCCGTTTTTGAGAAATGATCTGCTCAAGGATAAAAAACGGCGGGCCAGTATGAGGGCCTTGCATGAAAGTCGACTGAGCAGGATCGAGGCCAGTGCAGCGGGTAATGCGGTTGCCTTTGGCATTGCCGATCAGGCCAGGACCATGCTCACGGGCTTTTATCAATGGTTTGAAGATGAGCCAGCTCGCCGAAAACGTGCCCGACGATCTTTTTCCAGGGTAACCCATCCGAACAATATTCACTTCGATGCCTTTGCCAAGGTTGGCCATGCCACGGACGCTACGGACTGGCGTCAGGAATATCCTTTTGCCGTGATTACTCCGGATTCCGAAAAGGAAATTACCGGCATTGTCCGGGTGGCCCGGGAGCTGGATCTGATTATCATCCCGCGCGGTGGTGGCACGGGCCTCTGTGGTGGTTCTGTGCCTCTTCATGACAACAGCATTCTCATCAATCTGGAGAAGCTGGATCATATTGAAGATGTGGCGATGTGCGACCTTGATGGCCGGGAGGTGCCGACTATTACTGCACATTGCGGTGCAGTGACGGGAAGGGTCATGGAAGCATCCAGGCCTTATATCTTTGCCACCGATCCAACCAGCCTGTGGGCCTGCACCATTGGCGGAAATGTCGCTACCAATGCCGGTGGAAAACACGCCGTCATCTGGGGAACCTGTGTTGATAATCTCCTTTCCTGGAAGATGGTGACGGCGGACGGAAACTGGCTTGTTGTAGAACGTCTGCATCATAATCTGGGCCGAATTCCGGCAGACAAAGACGTTCAATTTCGTTTGCAACGTTATGATCCTGATGGCATCAAGCCTGTTTCCGAGCCGGAATTTCTTGCCATCCCCGGCTCGCAATTCAGACGGGAGGGTTTGGGCAAGGATGTTACGCGAAAGGCTCTTGGCGGACTCCCGGGAGTGCAGAAGGAGGGTGCGGATGGATTTGTTACCCAGGCTACTTTTATTCTGCACCGGCCATATGCCCAAACGCGGACGGTTTGCTGTGAATTTTTCGGGCATGAGCTTTCTGCAGCAACACGCGCCATGGTCGATATAAAGGATCATATTGATGCCATGTCTGAGGTGCATCTTGAGGCCCTTGAGCATTTTGATGAGAAATATGTCAAGGCTATCGACTATTGTAGCAAGTCCACCCGCAGAGAGCGACCACGCGTTGTGCTGTTGATCGATGTTTCCGGTAACGATGATATGCAGGTGGCGCAGGCCAGTGCCGATATTTGCCGGATAACTTCCCGAGGTAATGGTGAGGGCTTTGTCGCTGTGCAGAGTGAGGATCGTCAGCGTTTCTGGTCTGATCGTGGTCGCATGGCAGCGATTGCCAAACATACCCGCGCATTCAAGCTCAATGAGGATGTTGTCATTCCTTTGCCTCGCCTGGCTGAATACAACGATTTTATTGAGCGCCTGAACATAGAAAATTCCATCAGCAACAAGCTTGCAGCGATCAAGCTGATAGGAAACTATCTTGAGGAGGTGGCAAAAAAGTCTGAGGCGGTTGCCGGCGCTGAACTCAATGTCGCCGATGACGCCTACCTGGATGAAAAATTGTCTCGTTGCATGGAAGTGATCAGCAGGGTGTGGGAGGAGTGGACGAGATTATATGAAGGTCTGGACAGACCTGCCCCGGGCATGAGTACAGACATCGATAGAGTCTCCCCGAGGCCGGAAGAATCTGCCTTTGAACTGATTCAGAGAGGAGGCTTGAGGATTTCCTACCGTGACAAGGTGGAGAGTCCCCTGATGGACCTTCTGCGTGGTCACGATGGTTTACAGGAAGAAGTTCGAAAACGGCATAGTGAGGCACTTTCATCCCGCATTGTTATCGCCACCCATATGCATGCCGGAGACGGTAATGTGCATACCAATATTCCGGTTAATTCTAATGATTACAGCATGATGCGAGAGGCGAAGCAGGTAGTGGACAAGATCATGGCAAAGGCCGTTGAGCTGGGTGGTGTGATCAGTGGCGAACATGGTATCGGTATCACCAAGCTGGCCTATATGTCCCCTGAATACCTTGATGAAATGGCTGCGTACAAGGCAAAAGCGGATCCGGATGGTTTGTTCAATCGTGGCAAGAACGTGCCCGGAACGGATCTTTCCTTCACCTACACGCCCAGCTTCAATCTTCTGGAGATGGAATCCATGATTCTGGAGGCGGCCGATCTGACAGGTCTGTCCGAGGAGATTTCACCCTGTCTGCGTTGTGGAAAATGCAAGCCTGTATGCAACACGCACTTTCCCCGTGCCAATATGCTGTATGCGCCCCGTAACAAGATTCTGGCTACAGCGGCCATCATCGAAGCCTTTCTTTACGAGTCGCAGACCGGGGGTGGTATTTCCTTTGAGCAGTTCGCCGGACTACAGGACGTGGCTGACCACTGCACCATCTGCCACAAATGCGAAGCGCCATGTCCGGTGAATATCGATTTTGGAGTCGTTACAGAAAAGCTCCGTGCATTACTGAAAGAAAATGGGCAGGCGCGTTTTAGCGCTGGTTCCGGACTGTCGCTGATGTTTCTTGTTATGCAGCATCCCGACGCTGTGAAACTGATGCGCGAGATGGTAATTCGCTGGGGTTACAAGGGGCAAAGGCTGCTTCACTACCTTGCCGGAAAGTTAAGGCTTTTCAGGGAGAAACCGGCCGGTTTGCGCAACCTCCAGGGGGTTCAGGCGCAAGTGATTAATTTTGTGGAGCGGCCTTTGCCGGAGATTCCCTTGAGAACGGCTCGCAGTCTGCTGGGCATCGATAGCAAGGATAAAAATCTTGTGCCGATATTGCGGGATCCCGCCAGAGCTAATTCCAAAGCCGTTTTCTATTTTCCCGGCTGTGGTTCCGAGCGATTGTTTTCTCAGGTTTCACTGGCAACGTCCGGTATGCTTTTTGACCTTGGTCTGAACGTGGTGTTGCCTCCCGGTTACCTGTGTTGTGGTTATCCGAGTACTGCCAGTGGTGATATCGAGCGGGGAAACAAAATCAGTTATGACAACCGTGTGCTGTTCCATCGTTTGAGAAATGCACTTTCCTATCTGGATTTCGAAGCGGTTATCGTTTCCTGTGGCACCTGCTTCGATCAGCTGGCTAAATATGAACTGTCCAAAGTATTCCCCGAGGCTCCACTCATCGATATTCATGAGTATCTTCTTGATAAGGGTGTGAAGTGCGAGAGCACATCCGGAAAGTCATATATTTATCACGAACCCTGCCATACACCGCTTAAACATTATGGCTCCGAAAAGGTAATTGCTTCAGTGCTCGGGGCTGCGGCGGAGGCATCCGGCCCATGCTGTGGCGAGGCGGGAACCCTGGCGGTTTCAAGGCCGGACATTGCCGGAAAGGTGCGCGCCCGCAAGGAAGAGGAAATAAAAAGTGCAACGCAACGTCTTTCCATGCGCAGCGATGCCAAAGCAGAGAAGGTTCTCACCTCCTGTCCTTCCTGCCTGCAAGGGTTGTCCCGACTTGAAGAGGAAACAGGACTTAAGGCCGATTACATTGTAGTGGAGCTGGCCCGTAAGCTTATGGGCGAGAACTGGCAGGATGATTTTGTCGAGAAGGTGAGGCAGGGCGGCATCGAACAGGTCCTCATGTAGCTGTTCAGATCACCACTTATTTTCCTGATGGCTGCGTTAAAAAATGCTCACTTACGGTAGAAATCTCCGCTTTTTTTCCTTGTCCTCAGAAAAATTAGCGGCAATTTGAACAGCTACATGCCATGCATCCCCGGAGAAAAAGTAAAAAGGGTGGCCCGAAGGCCGCCCTTTATATGGCGGAAATAAACTTTACGGCGTGAAGGTAAAGTTTTCCGGACAGATTTCCGGACCTGTCGCAGTGAAAGCCCCGGGTGCCGTAAAGAATCCGGTTACGGTGTAGATACCCCAAGGCTCACCACCTCCGAAAGTATGGCTGAATATCTGGCCGTTGAACGGGGCCACTGTCCAGTTGCTCACCATGGGCGTGGGTGCGACTGCAAATCCTCCACCCAACTGCAGAAAGATACCTGCACCACCGGGGGTCCTGACACTGACATAGGCGTCAGCGGTGGAAGCTCCGGGCCAGGGCACAAGCTGCACTCCCAGAGTTAGTGTGCTTCCTGTATTGAAAAAAAATGTATTCAGGGTTAACGCATTGGTGCATGCAACTGGTGGTGGTGCAACTGGTGGTGGTGCAACTGGTGGTGGTGCAACTGGTGGTGGTGCAACTGGT
>CAYLYU010000134.1:0-4649 GCA_964387725.1 uncultured Zetaproteobacteria bacterium
CCTTCAAATCAATATCTTACACCCTGCACACACTCCCAACTGAGGTTTCCAGGATGATTCGGAGTACTATTTCAGCTGATGATGAAGCGATCCACCGAACCCGATCGACTGATCCGGATCATAATTTTCCAGAGTTAAGCCTTCCTTTTCTCTGAACTGCTTCATTTCAGGCGTTTCTCTGTAACCTTGCAGCATAAACTTGTGGCCGTACTTTGTCAGACGCTTCATGCCATGAAAATGGCAGGCTTTACATGTTGCCCCTGTCTGCCGCGAAAATGAGGGATAAGCATCTGCCGGCGCAGAAGCTGCTGCCAGAAAAAACATGAAAGTGAACAGGCCGAACCACATCATCATAAACATCATACCTCATCTCAAACAAAATTTCGATTACTGTCGTACTTTGAGCCGCCGGCAAGGATCGTAAAAAGTCTCCAAAGATCATCATCACGCTTATGTTCGTGCGCTGGCGGTGGTAGGATAGCTTGCGTAACTCCACTTTCCGGGGAAAGGCCTGAGGATTGACAGAGCTGTTACTGAATCACGATCTGGTATTTGAAGATCTCTATGCGCGAAAGGGTATGCTCCGCATTGATTCCCTGTTTGCCGAGTCTGTTCAGGCAGCAAACTCTGATCTTTTTTGCCGCCTTCAGAATGCCCGCAAGCAACCGGACAGGCTTGAGCCAAAAGAAAAATCGGCACTCCTGATAGAGCTGGCGCCCTACCTTGAAGATTTTATTGCTGATTTATTCCACATTCGATCCAACGTCACCGATCTGGCCAGTCGCAGGCAGACTCTGGCACCACTGTACGCCTGCAAACGCCAGTTCGTTCAAAAAAAGGTTAAGGCTTCATCTTCCGCTCAGGTAACAGAAGGATTCGGCTTGACCATAAAGGTTGAGCTGGAAACCTGTCTCGGGGAGGAACTCAATGAGCTGAGTTTCGCAAAAACCGTCCTGCTCTGGCTGGATGATAAAGAGAACCATGCCAGCAAGCTGGAGTTGGCTGCTCACTACGCAAATTGGGCCGTACACACTGAAACGGGTCGCAGGCAACATGCTGACGGCATTCTTTTCAAACTGCCAAAAAAAACTGACCCTCTGTATCTGGTTCCCTCGGAAACTGTGCATACCGAAGGCATTTGCATGCAAAAAACGCCTGCAGAGAAGCAACACCCGCGCCAGGGTTTCAAATTGAGCCATCAAATCAGCGGGCCGGAAATCGTTCTTGATCAGGCAAATTACTGCATCTGGTGCCATCATCAACAGCGTGATTCATGTTCCAAAGGGATGCGTGACAAGAAATCGGGCACGTTCCGAAAAAATACTTTTGGTTTGCCTATCGCCGGCTGCCCTCTTGAGGAATGCATTTCGGAAATGAACATGCTGATGGCACAAGGCTATGCGCTTGGTGCACTCGCGGCCATAACCGTTCACAATCCTATGGCAGCAGGAACGGGCTATCGCATCTGTAATGATTGTATGAAGGGTTGTATTTACCAACGCCAGGAAACTGTAAATATTCCACTCGTTGAAACAGCCACGTTGAAAGATGTTCTGTCCCTGCCCTGGGGTTTTGAAATCTACAGTCTGCTGACACGCTGGAACCCACTTAATCTGAATCGACCTGTGCCCGAGGAGGAAAGCGGTTACAAGGTACTTGTCGTCGGACTTGGTCCGGCTGGTTATACACTCGCACACCACCTGATGAATGACGGCCACAGTGTGGTGGCCATTGACGGGCTGAAAATCGAGCCACTGCCTGAAGAACTTTCGGGCGTTTCCCCTGCCGGCAAACCAGTTCCATTTAAACCTGTTCACGATGTTTTGAGCATATATGAAGCTCTTGATGAACGAATTATGGCCGGCTTTGGTGGCGTAGCGGAATACGGCATTACCGTCCGCTGGGACAAAAATTTTCTGAAACTAATTCGTCTGCTACTGGTACGCAGACAACAGTTTGCCATGTATGGAAGTGTTCGTTTTGGTGGAGCGATGGGCGTTGATGCAGCCTTTGCGATGGGTTTCGATCATATTGCCCTGTGCATGGGCGCCGGCGATCCCACCTTTATTTCCATACCCAATATCATGGCGCGCGGTGTCCGGGCAGCTTCTGATTTTCTCATGTCCTTACAACTGTCTGGGGCCTCCAAATCCTCTTCCCTTGCCAACATTCAGATACGCATGCCGGTGGTTGTCATTGGAGGAGGTTTAACTGCCACGGATGCGGCTACGGAATCTCTGGCTTATTATCCGGTTCAGGTGGAAAAATTTCTCCGTCGTTATGAATCACTTTGTACGGAGCAGGGTGAAACCACGATCCGCTCCATATGGACCGAGGAAGAAACTATCATCGCAGATGAATTTATCTGTCATGCACGAATGATTCGGGCAGAACGGCAAGCTGCCGCCAACGAAGATCGGAAGCCGGAAATATTGTCCCTTCTGGACTCATGGGGCGGTGTAACCATCGCCTATCGCCGTCGAATGATTGACTCACCGGCCTATACCCTGAATGACGAAGAAGTGTTGTTCGCTATGGAAGAAGGCATCCGTTTTGCCGAACTCTTATCTCCACTTGCAGTGGAAGTTGATACCTTCGGCCATGCTGACGGTTTGAAACTGGCAATTCGGGAAGCTGATGCGTCCGGTCAAATTGCAGACAGTGGCAAAGAAACCAGCTTACCGGCACGCACCATCCTTGTTGCAGCAGGCACCAGCCCCAATACGGTACTAAGTCAGGAAGATTCCGAGAATATTCAACTAAACGGCTACTACTTTCAGGCAGTTGATTCTGATGGAAAGCCGGTAAAACCTGAACCAACCTCCAAGCCTGAACAGGTTCACGTACTGATGAATGTCCGTCCCGATGGCAAGGCCATGAGTTTTTACGGTGATTTGCACCCCTCCTATGCCGGTAATGTAGTCAGGGCAATGGCCAGCGCTAAAAATGGTTGCCCAATCGTCAGTCGACACATGAAACGTTATAAACCATCGGGCAAAAAATACGAAACACTGAGAAAATATCTTGATGATGAACTACAAACGGTTGTAAAGCAGGTAAATCAACTATCCCCGAGTGTTCTGGAAATCATTGTCCGCTCACCAATGGCTGCCCGTGCCCGCAGACCCGGCCAGTTCTTTCGCCTGCAAAACTTTGAGACAAATGCCGGATACATTGATGGAACAAGCCTGGCCATAGAAGGAATCGCCCTTGGCGGAACTATCATCGATAAAGAGCGGGGTCTCATTTCACTGATCCTGCATGAGTCTGAAAACGGCTTTGAGCTTGGACAACTTCTGCAACCGGAAGATCCGGTAATGCTTATGGGGCCGACCGGCACCCCAACCGAGATCACGGGCGGGGAAACTGTATTACTTCTTGGGCAGAAAACAGGGCATACCTTTCTGCCGTCAATCGGGCATGCCTTCAGATCAGCTGGCTCACGCGTAATCTATTTTGCTTCCTATAAAGAGAGGTCTGAACGGTACAAGGTGGAGCAGATCGAAGCAGCTTCGGATTCTGTTGTATGGTGTTGCGAAGCATCACCCGGCTTCAACCCAAACCGACCGCAAGACAAAAGCTTTACGGGCAATATGATTGAAGCTCTGAAGGCTTACGGTTCCGGGGCATGCGGGGAAACTGAAGTAGCCTTGTCAGACGCAGACCGCCTGATTGCCATAGGACCACAGGACATGATGGCTGCAGTTGCCGGAGCCAGACAAAATGATCTCAAGGATTTACTCAAGCCCGGACACAAAGCAATCGGCAATATCAACTCACCAATGCAGTGCATGATGAAAAAGGTATGTGCCCGCTGTCTGCAAACGCATCATGACCCGGAAACAGGAAAACAGTCCGTGGTATATTCCTGTTGCGAACAGGATCAACCCCTCTATCTGGTTGACTTTAACATCCTGCGTGACCGAACCGGGCAAGATTCAGTTCAGGCTAAATTAACCGGCCAATGGCTGGCTCGCTGCCTGAATAAACTGAACAGCGGGTAATTCTTCTGATAGAACGCTAGTGCTTGCTCCCTGATTTATGTGTCAGGTACAAGGCCAGGGCTACCAGTGTGATGCCACTACCCAGGTACAGGATATTCAGCGGATTATCGAAGGTTACATGCAGGACATTCTTGAAAAAAACAACCACCAGAATCATGAGAACAACCTTGCCAAGCCGATCTTTCAAATCATCCAGAGTATTAATAATCAGAACGTTACTCGCCGCACCTTGCGCATGGGCAACATCAATTTTGCTGATAAACAACTCGTACAAACCAAGTGCAAAAATCAATAACACTGTGGCCAACAGAAAATCATCTACCGCCTGGATAATGTGGCTTACCACTTCAGTATGAAAACCGGCATGCTCATGACCGAAAAAAAAATGATCTGCAAACAACCCGATCAAGCCCGCCATGTCAAACGTAGCCAGCAGAAACAACAGAAAAGAACCTACCAGCGAGGAGAACACCGCCAGCAAGACGACAAAACGACTATTCCATAAAAAAGACTCAAAAAGACGCTCGAGCATACCCAACCCTCCAGAGCCTCAAAGTTTAGCAGCAACCATGATAATTTACATTTCTAGAATCCTAGAAACCTCAGTTGGGAGTGCGTGCAGGGTGTAAGATATTGATTTGAAGG
>CAYLYU010000135.1:0-4555 GCA_964387725.1 uncultured Zetaproteobacteria bacterium
CGCTGTATTTTCTTCGCTTGCTCATGGACACTCCTTATGGGCACAGCATGCCTCTTGTTAGATGTGTCCGTAAAAACAGGGTATAACCCGTAGCAGAATGCTGCCGAAAGGAGGCAATCAGGAGTACAATAAAACCCTGTCCAGGACAGACCAAAAAGAACTGATCCGGAAAAGCCTGCAAGCATGTTTCACTGGTGCGTTTCCGATCCCTCTTCTGGCGGGTATAGTTCCAGACTATACGAGCTACTAAGGAGCACTATATGGCTGACAAACCCTGGGGCGGCAGGTTTGAGGAAGGTACAGATAAGTTTGTGGAAAAATTTACTGCTTCCATCGATATTGATTGCCGCATGTCAGCCGAAGATATCAGGGGTTCCCTGGCGCACGCCCGTATGTTGGCAAAACAGGGGATTATTTCCGAGGCATCATTCCAGCATATATCAAACGGCCTGGAGGAAATCGGTGCTGAGATCGATCGGGGCGAATTCGCCTTTTTGCCGGAGCTGGAAGATGTGCACATGAATATCGAACGCAGGCTCATTGACCGTATTGGCGAAGATGGCAAGAAGCTGCACACGGCCCGTTCCCGTAATGATCAGGTTGCTACCGATCTGCGATTGTACCTTCGCCAGCGTATTGACACCCTGGCTACTCGCATTCGCACTCTCCAGTGCGTATTGGTGGAACTGGCTGAAATCCATGCTGAAACGATCATGCCGGGCTTTACCCACTTGCAAATCGCCCAGCCGATAACGTTCGGCCATCATCTGCTGGCCTATGTCGAAATGCTGGAGCGGGATGCGGGCCGTTTTCTTGATGCGAGAAAGCGAATGAATGAATGTCCACTTGGGGCCGCAGCCATGGCCGGAACCACCTTCCCTGTTAACAGGGAGATGACAGCTGAGGAATTGAGTTTTGACAGGCCGTGTGCCAATTCTATGGATGCTGTTGCCTCGCGCGATTTTTTGCTTGAGATCCTTGCTTCAGCGTCTGGTTGTGCCGTGCATTTGTCGCGCTTGTCAGAAGAACTGGTTGCATGGAATTCCCAGCAGTTCGGTTTTGTCGAGTTGCCTGATGCCTTTTGCACGGGAAGTTCCATCATGCCACAAAAGAAAAATCCGGATGTGCCTGAACTGGTTCGGGGTAAAACCGGCGGCATCATTGGCGGGCTTGTGGCCATGTTGACAACCATGAAGGGCTTGCCGCTGGCCTACAACAGGGATTTACAGGAGGATAAGGTTGTGGCCTTTGCCCCTCTGGATAATCTTGAGGATTGTCTGACAGCCTTTGCCGCAATGCTCCCGGGTATCAAGGTGAACAAAGGAACCATGTATGATGCAGCTAGCAGCGGTTTTTCTACGGCTACAGATCTGGCCGATCATCTGGTGCGAGCCGGTGTCGGGTTTCGCGATGCACATGAAATTGTGGGTAAGGCTGTTGCACATTGCCTGCATCATGGAAGCAGGCTTGAAGAACTGACAGAAGCTGATTGTGCCTCTATTGATGCCCGCCTGAAAATGGAAATGGTTGCCTCTTTATCTGTTGAGGCTTGCGTGAAGGCCCGGAACCACTTTGGCGGTACTGCGCCGGATCAGGTTAGAAGCCAGTGTGTGTACTGGCACAATCGTATGGAGTTATAAATGAATAAGACTTTTTCTCTATCCATTTTTCTTTGTGTCGCACTGGTATTAGTAGCGTGTGGTCGTAAGGAGCCACCACAGGTTGTTGCTGAAACCCCGCCGCCGGAAATTGCCTCTCTCAAGCATGAGGTTTTTACCAATAATCTGGCCTTCGATATCAGTTTAAAGGGCGGTTCAGAAGGCGTTGGTTATCAGATCGACAGGGCGGAGATTGACCCCCATTGTAACTGCCCCGGTTTCTGGAGACGCTATTTTGAGCAACCTCCCGGCCTCAAGGCTGCCGGTGAAAACACGCGAAAACTGGTTAGTTTGCGAGGAGGAAGAGTAGAGTATGCCTTTCGCCTTCGGGCAATTGATGGTTTGGGCAGGCTGTCCGACTGGAGCAAGATCATCCGGGCCAGATCCGCCCCGCAATGAACCTTGCTCAGCCCCGGCTCAATAGCCTCGGCCCCTATCCCTTTGAACGCCTGAATAAACTGCTGGCAGATAGTGTGCCGGATTCGCGGCTTGATCCTATTAATGCCGGTGCGGGTGAGCCCAGACTGCCTCCCCCTGACTTTACCCGGGAAGTCCTGCTTGAAAATATAGGAGGATTTTCACGGTACCCCCCGACACGTGGCTCGCAGTTCTTGCGAAAAAGCATCAGTAACTGGCTACAGCGCCGCTATCGTTTACAGAATATCGATCCGGATACTCAGGTGCTTGCTGCCAATGGTACACGCGAGGCACTGTATTCTGTTGCACACGCTCTGATTGACCCGGAAGCTGATCTTAAACCCTATGTCCTCATGCCCAATCCGATGTATCAGATTTATCTTGGTGCGGCGGTAACAGCCGGTGCAGAGCCCTTCTTTTTGACTTGCGGACCGGAACATCATTTTGAACCGCGACTTGATGCTGTACCGGACGAGGTATGGGATCGAACCGCTATGGTCTATGTCTGCTCACCATCGAATCCAACCGGCTGGATAGCTGATCAGAACTATTATGCCGGGCTTTTACAACGGGCTGATCATTATGATTTTGTTGTCTGCGCAGATGAATGTTACTCGGAGATATATTGGAACGATCCTCCAGTCGGCTTACTGCAAATAGCCGAGCAACTGGGTAGAAAAGATTACGGGCGCTGCCTGGTCTTTAATTCACTGTCCAAGCGTTCAGCCCTGCCAGGCATGAGATCAGGGTTTATTGCCGGTGATACATCGCTAATTGGTCAGTTCGCCAGACTCAGAAGCTATGCCGGCCCGGCTACCCCCTTACCGTTGCAGATGCTGGCCGCCCACGCCTGGGAGGATGAGATCCATGTGGCAGCTAACCGGGCGTGTTTCCGACAGAGTCTGCAAGCCTTTGACGAGGTTTACAGGCAAGGTTCGGAAACTTGCATAATTCCGGCCGGGGGGTTCTTTATCTGGTTGGCGGTTGAAGGTAGCGAACCCTTTGCTGTAGCTGCCTATGAGCAACAGTCTGTCACCCTTCTACCGGGGAAATATCTTGGGGTAGATGACCACACAGGCAGAAATCCCGGCGATGGCTTTGTCCGTATTGCCCTCGTGGATGGCCCTGAAAAGGCAGCAGAGCTTGCCCGGCGCCTGAAGTGCGTCAGAATCTAGCCATGGAAATTTTATTGGACACAGATTTACACAGGTTTACAGAGTTAAAGCTCCGTGTTGATCAGTGGATCTCTGTGTCTGGAAAATCATGAAAATGCCAACCCATATTGAGGCTGAAATACGGAAAAGGGCGGATTCCGGCGGCACATTGAACTGCTACATTTATGATGTTGGCAATATGCGCCGAAAAATTAGCTGCCTTCAGAAAATCATGCCGACAGGTGTTGAGGTTTTCTATGCCATGAAGGCAAACCCACACCCTGCCTTCCTGAAGGCGGCAGCCGAAGCTGGAGCCGTTGGTATTGAGATTGCTAGCCTTGGAGAAGCTGAAAAAGCGATAAAAGCGAGCTTCAAACCAGATCAGCTTATCTACACAGGCCCTGGCAAATCGCCTGAGGAACTACGCTGGAGCGTGGAACATGGTGTACGTACGGTACACATCGAATCTCTGCTGGAGGCGCACCGGCTGGATGCCATTTGTGCCGAAACCGGAAAAAAACAGGACATCCTCCTGCGTATCAATGTGAACTTTGATATCCATGAGGCGCAGACCACCTTTTCAGGCGGCTCAAAGAAATTCGGTGTGGATGAGGAGAAGCTGAATGATCAGTTACCCAAAATCCTACGGCTTGATCATCTGAATTTCAGGGGTCTTCATGTGTACGCGGCCAGTGGTGTACTGAAGGTCGGTGATCTGCTTAAAAATTGTGAGTTGGTATTTGACCTGACCAGAAAGATCGAGGCTGGGTTCACAGGAGTCATGTGCGATATCGTTGATTTCGGTGGTGGTTTCGGCATCGATTATCTGGAAACAGGAAATGATTTTGATCCGCAGGCCTATGCCGATGGCCTGAAAAAGATGATCGAGAAATACAGTTTTGCAGGGCGCCGTTTTGTGCTTGAGTTGGGCCGTTATCTGGCAGCGGATTCCGGCTGGTTCTGCTCCGAGATTCTGGACATCAAGGAATCACGTGGCAAAAAGCAAATCGTTTGCGCCGGGGGCATCAATCACTTTCGCCGCCCCGCTGCCCTGGCTATTAACCATCCCGTGGCTATTGTCCGCATGCATCGCGACAGGCTTTTTTCTTCTCAGGAGTTTGTTCAAAACGAGTCAGTCTATTTCGGTGGTCCGCTTTGCACCGGAGCAGACAAACTGGCTAATGATGTATCCATTGAAGCAGCGGATGTGGGAGATATTGCCGTATTCGGCTATGCCGGGGCTTATGGTTTAACCATGTCCAATATAGAATTTCTCAGCCATGCCAGACCAGCGGAGATTGTTCTCAATTCGTAATGATTTAGCCC
>CAYLYU010000136.1:0-4521 GCA_964387725.1 uncultured Zetaproteobacteria bacterium
AGGATAATTACTGCTAATGTGTTGTTTTGGGGTGAGCCAGACCATGGATGTTCGCTGCAATAAAAATATCCAGAATATCTTTATCAATTTTTCCGGCCTTTGTCTCCTGAGAGAGTATATCAAGTGCGGTTTCCGTTGAAGCTGCTTTTTTATAGGGACGATCAACCGCTGTCAGCGCGTCAAAAATATCACAAATAGTCATCATTCTGGTTTCAATGCAAATATCCTTTGCAACCAATCCGTAAGGATAACCGCTTCCATCCATTTTTTCGTGGTGAGACCCGGCAATTCTGGTGATATCTTTTAAATCACCAGGCCAGGGAATGTGTTGCATGAAGTCTATAGTATGAACAACGTGTGCCTCAATTTCGCGCCGCTCATCCTTGCTCAGACTTCCCTTCAAAATGCTGAGATTCTCAATATCCTGTTCATCTAGCAGCGTAAACTCTCTACCGTCATGATTCATATGCTTGATTTTACTCAAGCCCTTGATTGATTCAGCGCTCCCGGATGCCAGAAGGTTGGGCTGATTAACTTTCAGTACCTGATCAAGCGCCTCACTTAGGTGGCCAAGGCGTAAATCCAGTTCCTCGGCCAGCATCTGATCTCTTTCCCAGTAACTGTCGCTGCCATGATCCAGCAAAGTCAAAAGTCTTTTCTTGAGATTATCCCTTTCAGCCAGAGCCTTCAGGAGATCAACCCTTGTATGAATAACTATCTCTCTGTCCGGTATCAGCTTTTTGGCCTTTACAAGCACATGCTCACGCACACCGATCTTTCCAAAGTCATGCAAAAGACCAGCGTAGCGTAACATTCTTTCTCTCTCGGGCGTCAGACAGAATTGTTTGTGCCCATCCCTGTCCACAGCCTGCGCAAGCGAAACAGTGTAACGCGCAACACGATCCGAGTGTCCTGCTGTGGTAGGGTCTCTTTGCTCAATGGTGTGCACAGAGGCGCGAACAAAGCTCTCAAAAAGGTCATTAATTTCTGTGTGCAAACGGGCCTTCTCAATGGCCACAGCCGCCTGACTACTGAGTAAGCCGGCAACAATCTCATCGTCCTTACTAAAGGGAATGACTCTGGTTTCAAAATATTTTATATCGGTAAGCCTGTCTTTATTTTCCTTTTTACGGTTGATCAGTTGCATAACCCCTAATATTTCCCCTCTCTGGTTTTTCAGGGGAACCATCAACAGATTTATTGGCTTATAATTGAAAAGGGTGTCAATTCGTTTGTCATGATCACTATCGGTCAATATTTTCTCTTTTATTACCCGTAAGGGCTTGCCATGAAAAGCGCACTTGCCTACCAGACTGTTCTCATCGACCGGGAAGGACAGATCGCCAAGATCAGGCAGGGCAACAGAGCGATTTTCTGCGATTTTGAATCGCAACTTGTTTTCTCCATTGCTCTGTTCAATTAAATATAGTGATCCTGCATCAGAGCAGGTCGTATCCATGGTAAGATTCAAAATGCTGGGAAGAAGCGTATCCAGTTCCAGTGCTGAGGAAATGGCTATACCAATCCCCGCCATTTTCTCCCTTTCAGTTCTGAGCTGGCTAATTGTGAATTTAGCCTCGGACAGCTGTTGCTCCTGGATGAGCAGGGTGGAAACAAACTGTCCCAGAATATCAGCCGGTGTTTGGCAGTGAACGGGGATTTTCTTTGAATTCAGATGCAGTGCCCAATTTGCACCATCACGCAGCAAAGACAATTTATTGTCGTCACCAGAGGTTAAAACCTTAACGCCATTTTCTTCCAGGGCACGAGTCCATGCCTCCGGGAAGTCCTGATCAGGGATGAATACATTCTTTTTCAATGGGTTCCGTTCACAAAATTATTTAGCCTCTCCCAACCAGAAGAAGTCAATTTTACATCAATCAACACCTCTGTTTTGTGATATCCGTCATAGCTATGAAGCCTGCCACACAAAGTTGGATTTTTCCTCACAAACCTTATCAGTAATTTTCCTGCGTGTATCTGTGATGATAAACGTAGTAATCTACAAACATGTCTCATCTCGCCATCATTGACGGTTCCAACTATGTCTTCCGTGCCTTTCATGCCATCAGGCATTTGACCAACTCTAAAGGGATGCCGACAAACGCTGTGTATGGTTATCTACAGATGGTACGCAGCGTGTTGACTGAATTAAAACCAACACATGTGGCCGTGGCCTTTGATCCGAAGGGTGGCAGCTTCCGCCAGAAAGAATATCCCGCCTACAAGGCGCAGAGGCCACCCATGCCGGAGGATTTGGCTGTACAGTGGCCATTTGTATGGGAATTAACACATGCTTTTCACTTTAACCTCTTGTGTGTGGATGATTACGAGGCCGATGATGTCATTGCCACATTGGCACGTCAGGCTGAAAGCCGGGATTGGAATGTCACCATTGTCTCCTCGGACAAGGATCTCATGCAACTGGTTAGTAACCGCATCCACATGCTTGATACGATGAAGTCCATACGTTTTGATGCAACGGCTGTATACAATAAATGGGGGGTTGAACCGGAACGAATTGTTGATCTGCTGGCCTTAGCCGGAGACAGTGCAGACAACATTCCGGGCGTTCCGGGTATCGGCCCAAAAACGGCAGCACTGCTACTGGCAAAATACGGGGACATGGACAATCTTCTCAGTCACGCCAAAGACATCCCTCAAAAGAAACGCCGTGAGAACCTGACCCAGTATGCTGATGATGCGCGACTCGCCTATCGACTTGTACGCTTGTTCGATGATGTACCTTTAGCTGTTGAGCTTGATGACCTTGCGATGAAGGATCCGGATAAAAATAAATTGAAAATATTATTCCACGATCTGGAGTTTCACCGCCTGCTGGCAGAGCTGGATATCGCCCAGGATCCATCACATCCAAAACCTCCGTCAGACTACAAACGAATTAATCGCCTTGTTCATAATGATGCCATGCTGCAAACCCTGCTCACCGAACTTGAAAAGGCTGAATTGATCGCCATTGATACTGAAACCACATCTCTGAATTGCCATGAAGCTGAACTGGTCGGGCTTTCCTTTTCAGTCCGGGCTGGTGAAGGCTGGTATATCCCTGTAGGTCATCAGCCAGATGATGAAGATATTCATCAACTGGACAGGAAGAAAGTACTTGCCGCGCTGCGGCCGATTCTTGCCGATCCCGGCAAATATAAGTGCGGTCATAATCTGAAATATGACCTGCAAGTGCTGCGAAGGTCGGGGATTGACCTTGTTGGCATTCGATCTGATTCCATGTTACTCGCCTATTGCCTTCACCCAGGCAAATATCCTCCCAAACTGGATACAGTTGCAGAGGATCATCTGGGTTATTCCTGTATTCAGTATGAAACTGTAGCTGGCAAAGGTGCCAGGCAAATCAGCTTCGATCTTGTCCCCATCGCAACCGCCCTGCCTTACGCCACAGAAGATGCCGAGGTTGCGCTGCGCCTGAACCGGAAGCTTGGCAAGAAACTGGCTGATCGCATCGGTCGGCACGACAACATTGAGTTGCCACTTTCCCTTGTGCTGGCTGATATGGAATGGAATGGCGCACATCTTGACCGGAAGCAACTGGCCGTACTGTCCGAAGATTTCGGTCAACGTATCAAAGCACTGGAAAATAAGATTCATACCACTGCCGGTGATGAGATCAACATCCAGTCGCCCAAACAAATCGGTGTGCTGTTATTTGAAACCCTTGGTATCCCGGATGGGAAAAAGACCAAGTCCGGTCAGTGGGCCACTGGTCAGGAGGTATTGGAAAAGCTGGCCGAACAGCATGAAATTCCGCGCCTGATTCTGGATGTGCGCCAGTTAGCCAAATTGAAATCTACCTTCACGGATGCCTTGCAAAAAATGATTGATGCGCAAACAGGACGCGTGCACACCTCCTATAATCAGGCGGTAACAACTACTGGCCGGCTATCCTCCTCCTACCCCAATCTACAAAATATCCCTATCAGAAGTAGTGAAGGCCGCGAAATCCGCAAGGCTTTTACTGCCGAATCCGGAAATATTCTTATCGCCGCCGACTACTCCCAGATCGAGCTGCGCCTGATGGCACATTTCTCAGAAGATCCGGTATTAAACGCTGCCTTTGCCAATGGAGAAGACATTCATGCCGCTACCGCCGCTGCCGTTAATCAGGTGGAGTTACATGATGTGAGCGGTGATATGCGCCGAAAGGCAAAGATTATTAATTTCGGCATCCTCTATGGCATGAGCGCCTTTGGACTGGCCAAACAGCTGGACGTTGGGCGGAGTAAGGCACAGGAGTTCATCAATGCCTATTTCGCCGGCTATCCAAAGGTGCGTGACTTTATGGAGGAAACACTTGCTCGTGCGCGTAAGGATATGTTTGTCGAAACCCTGCTCGGTCACCGCGTGTACGTGCCAGAAATCACCAGCAGCAACGGCATGCGTCGTCAGTATGCCGAGCGCACTGCCATCAATGCCCCGCTACAAGGATCGGCGGCGGACATTATCAAGGTGGCAATGATCCGCCTGCATGCACGACTAAAGGAAGAG
>CAYLYU010000137.1:0-4481 GCA_964387725.1 uncultured Zetaproteobacteria bacterium
CTGGCTGCGCAGAAGCTTTTTGAATGTGGCTGCAGGCTTGGAGAGATTCTTGTTGTTCCCGATGATGAATCCCGCATTGTGGAAGGCATCAAGCGCCTGATCTCCTGCTACGATGCCGTAATCACGAGCGGTGGCATTGGACCCACCCATGATGACATCACCATGCAATCGGTGGCCAAAGCCTTTGATGTTGAACTGGCTGAACATCAGGGTGTAATTGGGGTCATGCAGGATGCCTACGGGCAGGACAATCTCAATTCCGGACGCAGGCGTATGGCGAGAGTGCCCCGGGGTTCCAGGCTTATCCGCTGTAAAAAAAGCATTGCCCCCGGTGTGCGACTTAACAATATCTATGTTCTGGCCGGCGTTCCCGACATCTTTGCCAGTCAGCTGGAAACGATCCTGCCGGATTTTAATGGCCAGCCCTTCCTGCGTCGTGAAATAGAGGTCTCTCTGCCGGAAAGTCTTTTTGCCAGTGAATTGTCGCAACTGCAGCAGGAATTCCAGGAAGTGGAGATTGGCTCCTACCCCAGCCGTTGCGGGAACCTTCCGGCTGGTAAAATATGCCTGAGCAGCAAAAGTCCAGCACGTCTGGATGCCGCTGAACTAGTGGTAAAGGAAATTATCGCAAGTTTACAAGGATAACCTGCTTGCAGCCGGAAATCTTTCGCGTACCTTTCGAAGCCATGCGATATCAATATTTATTTCTTCTTTGTCTCGTTCTTCCCGGGCTTGCAGGTGCGGGTGAACTGCAACGGACTACGTACAAGAATGGCGTAACGCTGATCGTTGAAGAGGATCATTCGGCTCCGGTTGCCATGGTTCAGATATGGTTAAAGGTTGGCGGACGCGATGAGTTACCCGGAAAAACAGGTCTGGCGCATGTATTTGAACACATGATGTTCAAGGGTTCAAAGAAACTCGATCCCGGCGAGTTTTCCAGACGTATCGCCGCCATGGGCGGATCGGATAATGCCTTTACCACCACCGACTTCACCGCTTACTTTGAAACGGTTCCGGCTGAGCGTGTCAATGAAGTGTTGGCCATGGAGGCCGAGCGCTTTGCCAATCTAAAGCTTGAACCAGAGGAGTTTGACAAGGAAATTGAGGTCATCAAGGAAGAACGCCGGCTAAGGACGGAGGATGATCCCAACAGTCGCATGTTTGAGGAACTGGCTTCCGCAAGTCTCAGGCTGCACCCTTACCGCAATCCAGTCATTGGCTGGATGCAGGATCTGGAACGCCTCAGTATTGAGGATGTGCGTGATTTCTACCGCAATCACTATGTGCCGGGTAATGCGATTGTCGTTGTGGTCGGCGATGTCACTTTTAAAGACATCAAAAAAACTGTGCTCAAGACTTTTGGCAGACTGAAAGCCCGGCCTTCTCCGCCCCGATTTAATCCGGTCGAGCCTGCACCTCTGGGGCCGAAGCAAATTACCGTCCGGCTTCCGGCCCAGCTTCCACTGTTGGCATTTATGATTCCTGTACCGGTATGGAAGCCGGGTTCCAACGACCGGGAAGCCGCCGCCCTGACGGTTGCTACAGCTATTCTGACGGCCGGACGATCAGCACTTTTAAGTCAGAAACTGGTAGATGAAAAGCGCCTGGCCTTTTCGGCTGGAGCAGGCTATGACCCCTTCAGCATGGGTCTTGACCTCTGGTATTCGTATGCCGCCCTGGGGCCCGGACAAACTCCGGAAGCCTTTGAGAAGGGTTTTTGGAAACTTCTTGAAGACATGGCCAGCAAGCCTGTTTCTCCGGAACGTCTGGCCGCCGTGAAACGCCAGATCGTTGCAGCCGAAATTTTTTCACAGGACTCTCTATATTTACGGGCAAAACGTATTGGTAGCCTGGAAGTTGCCGGCATAGGACCGGAAAAAATGAATGCATGGCTTGAAAGTATTCGGCAAGTCAGGGAGGAAGACGTTCGGCGTGCTATTAAACAATGGCTGAGACCAGAACGCGCTACGACCGGTCTGCTTGAGCCAAAGGCTGCATCATGAGCGGGCATACCACAGAGACAAAAAGGCACAGAGAAGCAAGAACCAAGTTGAAATTATTAATTCTTGGCGTTTTATGCGCTTCCGTTATGCATTGTTTTCCCGCCTATGCTGTGCCAGTCATTGAAGAGGCAAAGCTGGACAATGGTCTGAGGGTTTTATTAATGCAGGCGCATAATGTTCCCATGGTCAGTATGCAATTGACCACGCTGGCCGGAAGTCGTTTTGATTCAAAGGAGCGTGGCGGGACGGCTGCATTGTTAGCGCAGATGCTCACAGACCATACAGAAAAGCATGATCACAAGGCGTGGGCACAATATCTGGATGCCGATGCCATTCAGTTTGGAGGCAATGTAACGCGGGACGGTTTGAGCTTATCCGTGACTGTATTGAGGGAAGTTTTGAGCAAGGGTGTGGCTGTCTTGTCGGAAGTCGTACTTCATCCGGGCTGGAATAAAAACCGCTTCAAAATATTAAAAGAAGATGCGGTTTCAGCAGCACAAAAAGCTCGCGAGAACCCTGGCCATATTGCATCCGAGACCTCAATACAGCTTCTGTTCGGTGCCCATCCTTATGGGCACCTTTCTCAAGGCAATGTTCAGAGTCTGTCAAAGATCAAGCTTGCCAACCTTAAAGCAATGTATAGGGAACAAGTTCGGCCACAGGAATCGATTCTGGCGGTTAGCGGCGATGTCACCATGCCGGAACTCATCGCTCTGATTCAGCCAGCCCTGAAGGAATGGAAGGGTCACGGCAAACGAGCGTTGTTTGATATTCAGCCTGCTGATCATCGACCAAGTAATACGTCCGTAAGCATGGATTCAAAGCAAACGCACCTGGTCCTTGCCCGACTTGGACCGGCCAGGAAAGAAGCGGATATGTTCCCTTTACTGGTGCTAAATCATATTTTTGGCGGAAGTGGTTTTGCTTCAATCCTGATGCAGGAAGTGCGTGAAAAACGTGGACTTGTGTACGGTATCTATTCCTATTTTTCACCTCTGGCCACTGCCGGACCTTATATGATCAAACTACAGACAAAGACCTCGCAAAAAGAAGAGGCTGCGCACATTGTCCAAAGCCAACTGCTGAAACTGTCCAGCTCTGGAGTAAGCAGGAAGCAACTGAAAGCAGCCAGGAATAATCTGATAGGCAGCTTTGCCCAGCGCATGGATTCTAACCGGGAACGGGTGGGATTGATGTCCATGATTGGTTTTTATGGTTTGCCACTGGATTATTTACAAGACTGGACAAACAAAATTAAATCTGTCCAGCTGAAGCAGGTAAATAACGCGGCTAAAAAGTATTATCCCCCTGATCAATGGAGCCTGATTCAGGTTGGGCCGAGGACGGAAAAAGCTTTCAAATCGCATTTATTGTCAAAATAAATGCGCATCACTGCAGGAGAGCTTCGTGGTCGCAAGGTCGCCGTGCCGAATATCCCCGGACTCCGTCCAACCCCTTCCAGAGCTCGTCAGGCCCTGTTTAACATTTTGCAGGATATTCAGGGCTGGAAAGTCCTCGATCTTTTTTCCGGTAGTGGCCTGATGGCCCTGGAATGCCTTTCAAGAAAGGCCGGACGGGTGATCTCCATTGAGAAAAATACCCGATTATGTCAGCACATGATTGATATCTGCGAGACATGGGAATTGCGGAGCCGCTGGCAAATTCATCATGGTGAAGTAAGTAAGATAACAGGAAGGATTACAGAGACTACTTTTGAGCTTGTCTATGCCGATCCACCTTATGATCAGGGTTTTGCTGAGCGAATTCCTCAATGGTTATCCACAGCTGAAGTCAGAATCGAGCATCTGGTTATAGAAGAATCATCCAGGGCCAAGCCGCGCTGGCCTGAAGGCTGGACACAAACCGCATGCAGACGCTACGGTGACACCTGTCTGTATTTTCTTGAACAGGAGAATAGCTAATGAAGAGGTCTGCCGTTTATCCGGGTACATTTGATCCTGTAACGCTGGGGCATGTGGATGTAGTTCAGCGGGGTTTGAAATTATTTGACCGGATTATTATTGGAGTGGCTGAAAATCCTGCAAAAAAACCACAGTTTGATTTTGAAACCCGGCTAAGCATGGTGAGTGAAACGTTTGCAGATGAAAACCGGGTTGATACAAAAGCTTTTTCCGGCCTTCTGGTTGAGTTTGCCCGGGAGCAACAGGCAAACGCCATTTTGAGGGGCTTGCGAGCAGCTTCCGACTTTGAATATGAATTTCAAATGGCAACCATGAATCGAAGGCTGGATGAAAGCATTGAAACCATGTTTGTCATGGCCCGCGAGGACTATACCTTTGTTTCATCACGTTTTATCCGGGAAATTTCAGGTATGGGGGGGAGTGTCTCCGCGCTTGTGCCCCGGTCAGTCATCCCTCATCTTGAGAGCTATCGGCTTAATTCCAGTGAGGCCCACTCCGACTGAAGCTCTACCCGGCGTGGACTCAGACCTTCATTTACATATGAACGTGTAAC
>CAYLYU010000138.1:0-4471 GCA_964387725.1 uncultured Zetaproteobacteria bacterium
CTCAGGTTACTTCCACCCAGGCTGATTTCGGTCCTGTCCCTGCTGGCCCACTCTTTCTAAGAGTCCCCAAATCAATTAGCGGCCTGGCAGTTCCGCCAACACGGTTCTCCAATAGTGCTTTTCTCACCCTGAGCGAAACGGTTCTTATTCCTGCAAGTGTTATCGCCAAAGCGCGAGCCGCTGGTGTAAAACAAATCATTTACGAGCGCACCTTTACCCCGGGAGGAAAAGGTGGGGTCATCCTCAACATTACCGGAAGTGGCAGCGCCGGATTTTCAATTTCCCGTGAAGCACTAAGCTTCACCGACGAGTGAAGGGAGACATTACATGAAAAAATCAGCTCTTATTCTGCTTTTTCTCCTGACACTCGGCTGTTTTCCTTTGTGGGCTCAGGCCAGTGTCGGTGTGGCAACTGATGTTCAGGGCACAGCCACCCTCACGCGTGACCATCAATTTTTCCTGCTGGAAGAAGGCGTGGAAATCAATAGCCGTGACATCATTCATACCGGCTCTGATAGTTCCATCCAGCTGGATATGGATGATGGGTCGATTATATCGCTGGGATCCAACAGTCACATTGCCTTAAGTCAGTACAAAATTCATCGCAAAAAAAGAGGTATAGCGGCAACGGTAAATCTGGTTTCCGGATGGCTACGATTCGCGGTCGCAAAGTTAGTAAGCTTTGACAGCCATTACCGTTTTACTACATCGACAGCTGTGCTCGGTGTGCGTGGCACGGAAGGGCTGATCAATGTCGAAGGCCAAGGCGTCAGCTCCGTTTCAAGCCTGCTGTTAGAATCCGGAAAGATTATCATGGCCGAAAGCGTTCGTGGCAATGCACTCAGCGGCCAGCTTGTTACCGTCAACCCGGGCGAGTTTGCCAGCCGGAATGTTGGCAGAAAAATTATCAAACAGGCTCATGCACCGTCTTCCTTCATTCAAAGAATTCCGGCTCGGCTGAAATCCCCACTCAAGCATCGTTCAACCAAATTGCGTGGCACCAAACCGAAACCCATTCTCGGACTGAAACCGGCGGCTTCTGGTATGCATGGGGATAAAAATGTTGGTTTAACCCAACCCGGAAATAGCCAATCGTCTCCCTCTGAAGGTCTGTTGTACAAGGTCTTTAACAAAGGGGATAAACCCAAGGTCAAAGCGGAACTTTCCTATACCGGATCGGGTATCCTTCGTGGTGTCTGGGAAATTGCTGAACCTTCAAGCACATCTGGAACCCCGATATTTCATCCGCTAACCCATGAGCGGAAGTTTCTCGGCCAAATAGGGCAGGTGACCGTCTATAGCCCGCAACTCCCAAGCAATATGACCGGCTTATATATGGTTCGCTTCCGTATTACAGACCCGGCTACAGCCTTTACCTCGCCGATTATTCGGTATTTCGTAACCGCAGGGAAAGGCGCACCCAAACCCTCGAAGCTTCAGCTTATCAGCCCGGCACATCGGGAAAATATCACTCGAACTTCCCGCTTTTCCTGGCAGAAAATCCCTCGATCACGTGCGTACTTACTGGAATTGTTTATTCCAGCTGCGGCCAATCCCGTACAACCTGTCGCCAATAGCATTGATAAAGGCGTGGAAAGCTTGCTGGTTCCGGCTAAGGGTACGGATGGTGCCGGCTCCGTTTCCGGTATGCTGATTGCACGGCCAAGCACTGCGTTGTCACCCTTGGCCTATGCACATTTAAAACCCGGACAAACCTACTTTTGGCGTGTTCGAGCCATTGATGTGGCGGGGCAGATCATTGCAGAAAGCCCGTTGCGCCTTATCAACGTGCAATAGCTGGAACAGGGGGTTTTCTCCTGAAATCCTCGGATCATCAACTCACCGCACTGCTTGCAGATATTGCAGCCGGTGAAAATGAAGCGCTGACAGGGCTTTATCAGCGCATGGAAAAGCCAGTCTATCATTTTGCACTGGCCAGATTGCATGATCCACATGCTGCTGCCGAAGTGCTTACCGAAACCATGCTGGATATCTGGCGACATGCCGGACGATTTGAGGGGCGCTCCAAAGCATCCACCTGGATATTCGGCATTGCGCGTTATAAGGTGTTAAATGTTCTGAAAACCCGGAATAAACATGCTCATGAGGAAATGGATTCGGAAATGCCCGATGAAACATCACCCACAGTGTGTGAACGAATGGCTGCACTGGAGGATGCGGATAGTTTACGGCATTGTCTGGATGCTTTACCTGCTCTTCAGCGTGAAGTTATCCACTTGGCATTTTTTGAGGATATGCCCTATGATGATATTGCGACATTAACTGAATCGCCTGCAGGCACTGTTAAAAGCCGTATGTTTCATGCCCGACAGGCATTGAAGACATGCTTGAACAGATTGCAGATAAATATCGGGCAATCAGATTGAACTATTTCAGTATCAATGGCGTCTTATACTATTATGTCCTTGAGAAAAGCGAATAAAACGAGCGTATTGATAAAACCAGAAATACGGAGAGCTCATGCAAGCAACGTGCAACCATATCAGGCAGGTGATACTTGATGGCTGATATGCATCCGTCCGAATTGCTGCCATGGTATGCCAACGGCACATTGGGCAAAGCTGATCACCAGCAGGTTGAGGTGCACCTTGCCCAGTGTCAACAATGCCTGGATGAAGTCGCTTATCTACAGCAGCTTCGTGCGCAAATGAAGGCTGTTGAACAACAATATTCATCACCAGCCGAACTTGGTCTGGCAAGGTTGAAACAGCGTATTCGGGCGGAGAATGTGCCTGCAAAAGTTCGTCATTGGTTCATTCCCGCTCTGGCCGCTGCTGCGATCGTGATCGTTGCTCAGGCTGGACTGTTGTTGAATACAAATAGCAAACAGAATATGCAACTCATGTCCGCCCCCCCACAGGGTCAGATTCAGGTTCGTTTTGCACCCGATACATCTGCCCGGGCCATTACAGCATTGTTGCAGTCTGTTTCGGGAGAAATCGTTCAAGGGCCAAGCGCCTTGGGTGTTTATCATCTGCGAATTGATGGCTTAGGCAATAAACAAGCAATAGAAGCTGCCATCCAAAAACTGCGGAAGCGCAGTGATGTTATCGAATTTGTGGCGGAAGAAAGCGAATGAAATATCCGGGGTTCATAGTCATCGCATCCTTTGTAGCCTGTTTCCAGTTCATTCGGCCTGCTTGTGCAGCACCTCTCACACTAAGCCCGGCATCCCGAATCCCGGCCATCAACACGTCCCTGAATGCAACGCTTTCAAATCAGCAAGCTCTTCAATCAAAACCTGTTGTCACGGCTTATTCTATCGGCAACTGCATTACACCAGGGGGAAGCTTCACAATTTATGGCCGCAATTTTGGTCAACGCACGGGAAAACGTGCTGTCTTGGGAGGCCATGGTATTAGCGTCCCTTTACAAATCATAAGTTGGCGCCAAACCAGTATCAATGTGCAATTGCCAAACAATGGGAAAATAGTTCAGGGGCTAAGGTATTACGCAGGCATCCAGAAATTTTCTAGTCATGCTTGGCTCAGCAATATTAATAAATCCTTTCAGATTTGCTCGACGCTGGCACAACCTTCCACTCTGACGCTAACCCCACGGGTATTCGACAGGGTGCAAATGCCCGCATTACAAAACCTTCCCGCAGGTCATCAAACCGCACCGACACAAACTCAACGGCAAAACATACCCCCCGTCATCCCCGGCTCTTCGATTCCTGCTATGACTCCTGCATTACTGCCGCCCCCCTCGGTTCCAGGGCTGGGAACAAACGCCAATTCACCGACACCACCCATAGGAGCAGCACCTTCAAATGGTGGTGGTGATAGCGGCGGCTATGGTGAAGGTAGCTATGGCGACGGTGATTACGGCACTTACACACCAGACAGTAGTGGCGCATTAATCGGTGGCGGGCCACCATCGGATTTCTTGCCCCCTTCTATGGAAGAAACTCGAGCGCAGACAGACCCGGAAAATATCGAACCCGGCGAAATTATGGTGGCATCGGCCAGCATGGAAGATGCCATGGCTTTGGCTCAACAGGCAGAAGGGATGGGACTACGCATCAAAAGCCGAAAAAAACTCAAATCTATCGGAATGGTTGTCAGTATCTTTCGGACTCCGCAAGGTACGACTGCCACACAGGCTCTAGCCCAGTTGAGGCAGAGTTTTCCAAAGCTCTGGGTCGATACCAATCATCGTTTCACTCTGCAAAGAGGCGACGCCACACATAACTATGCCCGAAAGATGATTCGATGGAGTTTCACTACACCCCAATGTGCAGCCGGCACACGAATTGGTATGCTGGATACAGTTATCAACACTGATATTTCAGTATTACGCAACGCAAATATTCAGACCAAACGACTCATTGGAAAGAAAGCTACGTCTGCACCAGCAAATCATGGCTCATCTATTGCGGCACTGCTTGTCGGGCAGCCGAACAGTAACTTTGCAGGACTACTGCCGACAGCTCATCTCTATGCGGCTG
>CAYLYU010000139.1:0-4354 GCA_964387725.1 uncultured Zetaproteobacteria bacterium
GCAACATCCTGCTTAACAGCATACCAAATACCGGCAAAATCTTTTTCGTTCGCAACCAGAAGGTCGAACCCAAAGAAAGAGTTCTCGCTGAATGGAAAAAGATACTTTTCCTGAACGAAACGAGAGGCGCTTCAGCCAAGAGTTGGCTGCTAGATGTGATGCGCTGTGTCGATAAGTTGGGGAAACTTAAATTCACCCTTCAGGAAATGTATGCGTTCGAGAATGAATAGAGCCACGCCTATCCCGGCAACAAACACATCCGAGATAAAATACGGTAGCAATTACAGCTTCTGCGTGACAAGGGATATTTGGAATTTATTGCACGGGGCTCTTATCGACTTATATGATGTTGGTGAGAAAAGGTTCCTGATAACGGCCGAATCGTTTGTTTATCGCACTACTGTTTTGAGACCGCACAGTCTATACTGTATTTACTATGGGTAGCAGCACGCGTCGCACAGCAGTATGGATATGGTTCATCACAGCTATGGTTACCACCTTTGGCAACCCGACTACTGTGCCAGCGGCTGAAAGCATCGAACAGAATTACCCGGAAACCATTGCCGTGTTGCAGATGCTTTATGAGGGCGAGATCAGGGCAGGTCATAGTTATAAAGTTTTTGGCAAGGCCGCTGGCGATGAGGGCTATGCAAATATATCTCATATGCTGGCTGCGATGGCCGCCTCCGAAGCGGTTCATTCAAGGAATTTTGAACGTATTCTCCTATCGCTGGGCGTACAGGTAGCTGATGTAGATGTCAGTTCTATCAAGGCATCGACCACAAAAGATAATCTGAAATTTGCCACCGAAGTGGAGTTGGCCGAGATTGACAGGGAGTACCCGCGTCACCTGAAGCGCATTCGCACCGAGAATCATGCGGAAGCTGTCAAATACATCACCTATGCCTGGGAAGCAGAAAAACAGCACCGTGCTCTAATCAAAGAAGTCAGAAGCGGCACCGGCATTTTTTTCAACATGCTGTTGGATTACTTCCGCTCCAACCCGAGCCGTTATTACGTGAATCAGATTTGTGGTGCTACGGTCATCGAACTTCCCAAAGATAAGTGTCCGATCTGTCATAACCCACTGGATACCTATATGGAGATTTCAGGGCTCTGATGTTTTTCTAAAATCACCGGATAGCAATGCTGCCGGGTTTTATGGTTCGATATCGGTTTTAATTATTGTGAATTGGCGTTCGGAAATTACCATGTTGTCTGGACATGAAATCTGTCAGGGGTGGAAGTGGAGGTATACATGCTACAAACGTTTGATTCGAAAAGATTTAACATGACAACATTGCTCTGTTCCACAATAGGTCTTCTTGCGGTATTCCTGTTCCCGGTCAATCAGGCAGTAGCTGATCCGCCTTTTCAGGAAGGGGAGTGGGAGGTCACCACCAGCATGGAAATACCCGGCATGCCCTTTACTCCACCGCCCATGACCTTCCAGCAATGCCTTACCAGCGAGGAATCCGTACCACAAAAGAAAGATCCGAGTCAGGACTGCAAGATGTTGGAGCAGAAGGCTTCAGGTGACACGGTTGACTGGAAGATGCGTTGCAAGACATCGGGGGGAACCACCGATGCTAAAGGCAAGGTTACCTACACGGGCGAGAGCATGAAGGGGACGACCCACATCACCTCCAAGCAGGGCGGCGAACAGATGAATATGACCTCTCACATGCAGGGTCGCCGTCTTGGGCCTTGCAAAGAATGAGCTGGAGAGTCAGCGCCGCCGCTTTATTTAAGAACCTTGTGGAAAAAGGCCCGCATCCGCTGCCATGAATCTTCGTCGGCGCTTTTGTCGTAGGCCAGCGGCATGCCGAAGCGCTCGGCAAAACCATCGGCATCCGGGTTGGTGAAGCTGTGCTTTACACCCGGATAACTTTTTAATGTGTAGCGTACGCCCGCAGATTTCATTTCCTTCTCAAAGGCTTGCACCTGCTCTGGCGGGACAAATGGGTCTGCGGCTCCAGTAAATACCATAATCTCGGCCTTGACCTGGCCGGGTTTCACCGGCTCATTGGTGCCGAGGCTGCCATGAAATACCACCACGCCCTTTAGATCCATGCCGGCTCGGGCCATGTTCAGTGAAATGCCTCCGCCCATGCAATAACCGATGGCAGCCACCTTCTCACGGTTCACGCTCGGCTGAGTCAGAAGAATCTTCAATGCTGCCTGAAAGCGATTCTTCAACTCAGGCATATTGCCCGTGACCACCTGCATGAATTTCGTCGCGTCATCTGGATGATCGGCCACTTTACCTGTGCCGTACATGTCCAGGGCAAAGGCGGTATATCCCAGCGTCGCCAGCATTTCGGCCCGCCTGCGGGCATAGGCATTATGACCCCACCACTCGTGCAGCACGAGAATACCCGGCCGTTTGCCGGACACGGCGTCATCAAAGGCCAGATAGCCGGTGAATTCTTTCTCGCCGATCTGATAAACGATTTCCTGAGTCTGCACTTCGGCCTGTGCAGCCACGCTGATGAGAGATGACAATACGATTGCCAGAAATCTGTTCATG
Organism: uncultured Zetaproteobacteria bacterium; assembly: GCA_964387725.1. Lineage (GTDB taxonomy): Bacteria > Pseudomonadota > Zetaproteobacteria > Mariprofundales > Mariprofundaceae > CAYLYU01. The sequence continues at coordinate 2,531 of CAYLYU010000139.1, forward strand.
GTTGGTCTCATAATTATGGCGAAGGTTATTCCACCGTAACATTGATGGTCTTGCACAACTCCTTGCCATAGGAGGCGTGCAGCCCATTGGCAAATTGCAATGTCAGCGTGTGATCCCCGGGTTCAAGTGTTAGCATTGTTTCAGTTTGGCCTTTGCCAAAGTGCAGGTGCGTTGCATCTTTGGGCACCGTCTCTCCGGCTGGAATACAATCCCCATCAATAACCAGATGATGATGGCCTGTGCCTTCAACCTCTTCCCCGGCAGGCCGCACATCCTTGCCGCATACGCTCATCTCAACCTTGAAGGGGCTCTTGACTGTGTCGCTATTGCCGGGTGACTTGAAATAAACTGCATCCGAGCAGCCGCTCAGTACCAACACTGTCATGAATAACAAGCCTGTCTGTTTCTTCATCGTATTAACTCCTTGAATATAAGCTGCTCCGCTTCCTGCGCCTAACTGGAGAGGCAAAACATAGCCTATTCAAGCATGGCAAAGAAATTAGCCGTTACATAAACCATCGTCGAAATATGATGCCATCAGAAACGATACACTTCATCTTCTTTCTGATCTTCCGGGATCAGGAAAGGCTTGAGTAAATTGTCCAGCCATTCCTCCCATTTCTTCATGCCCTGACGCACATCATCAAAATCCTTATCGGAAAGCACACCATCCTTATTCCGGTCCATAGCGTCAAAGCTCATGCGGACGGATGGCTCAAGATGGCGCATAACCTCCCCGAAGGTGATGCTGCCATCGCCATTGGCATCATAACCTTCCAGTTGATCCTCATCAGCACAGGCTGGAGAAACCCAGAGAAACCCTGCCAATGCCATGCCGATAAAACTCAGAACAATGGTTTGAGAACAACAGTTTTTCGTCATGGTGGCACCTCCTGCTTCTGCCCTGAATTCTCACGAAATCATCAGCCATGTATAGCAGGGATCACACGCTCTAAGGTGGAGAGGTTGCACCGTCGGGTTGAGTCCCTGGAGTGATGCAATGCCCTGATCGGTCGAGTTGTTTATTACTGCTCAGCAGGAATGAATTTCAAAGCCACTCCATTGTTGCACCAGCGTTGCCCTGTTGGCTTGGGACCATCATTAAAAATATGTCCCTGGTGACCTTCGCAACGTGCACAATGATATTCGGTGCGCGGCAAAATTAGTTTGAAATCGCGTTTAGTCTCCACATGCGCTTCCATGGCGGTAAAAAAGCTGGGCCAGCCGGTTCCACTGTCAAATTTCGACTCTGATGAAAACAGTTCCAGTCCACAGCCTGCACAGGCATACACTCCCTTTCGTTTCTCCTCATTCAGGGGGCTGGTAAAGGGCCGCTCTGTTCCCTCCTCGCGCAGGACACGATATTGCTCCGACGTCAGAATCTTGCCCCATTCTTCATCGGTTTTATGAATTTTTTCAATCATAGCGCCTCCCTTCCGACTTCTGGCAAAAAGCAGTTTTGGTGTCACCAGAGTCGCAATGCCTGCCCCAAACAGACCGAGAATGAAGGTGCGTCTATTCATGATTGATCGCTATCCTTACCCCAAAGTTCTTGCAGGCGTTGATCGCGACCACAGTTGTAGCGGTAAAACTTGTAACGCAGGGGATTCTTCCGGTAGTAATCCTGATGATACTCCTCAGCGGGATAGAATTCAGTAGCTGCAGTAATTTCGGTTACGATCTTTGCCTTAAAGAGTTTTGATCTTTGCAGCGATTCCAGTGAAGCCTTTGCCAATTGTTCCTGTTCTTCGCCTGAATAGAAAATTGCGGCGCGGTACTGTGTGCCATGATCGCAAAACTGACGGTTGGGCGTTGTTGGATCGA
>CAYLYU010000140.1:0-4308 GCA_964387725.1 uncultured Zetaproteobacteria bacterium
TCAAGCGGAGTCAATGCATAACTTGTCAGAATGTGATCAATTCTAAGCCCCCAGCCTCGGGGAAATGCGGCCAGACGGTAGTCCCACCACGTGTACATGGGCTTGTCTGCTTGCAGCATGCGTACGGAATCATTGAATCCCAGCTTGAGCACTTGACGAAATTTGGCCCGTTCTTCATTCGAGCACATAATCTTTCCCCGCCAGCGTTCAGGCTTATGTATGTCAATATCCTCCGGCGCAATATTAAAATCCCCCAGCAATATGACCTTTTCATGCTCGCCAAGCTCAGCTTTAAGGGTTATCAGGAGCGAATCCAGCCAGTCATGCTTGTAAGCATATTTTTCTGAGCCAACTTCCTGGCCATTCGGAATATAAACATTGAGGATACGAACACCATCAATGCTGGCAGCCAGAAAACGTCGTTGGGGATCATTCAGCCCTGCAAGTTCCGTCTTGATATTCTGCGCCTGACTTTTACTTAGAATGGCAACGCCATTATATGTTTTCTGACCGTTGAAACAGACATGATAACCAGCCGCTTCAATATCACTTTTGGGAAATCTCTCATCGGGAAGCTTGGTTTCCTGCAATGACAATATATCGGGTCTGGCCTGATCAAGCCATTCCAGAACATGCGGCAGGCGGACATTCAGGGAGTTCACATTCCAGCTTGCGATCATCATGCGTCAATATTCACCGGAGTCTTCTTTTTCTGCAAATAAATGATCCAGACCACTCCAGCTGCGAACATGAAAAAGGACAGCAGCATACCCATTGTCACCGATGCAAATAAAAAACCGAGCTGGGAGTCAGGCTGTCGGAACAGTTCGCAGAATATCCTGGCTGCAGCGTAGCCAATGAGGAAGAGGGCGACACGCGTCCCCTCCGGCCATTGTCGCCGGCGCGTGAACCACAGCAGGCAGAATAAAAGAATTCCCTCCAGCATAAATTCATATAGCTGGCTCGGGTGGCGAGATTCAGGCCCGGCATGGGCGAATACCATAGCCCAGGGAACATCACTAACACGTCCCCAGAGTTCGCCATTAATAAAATTCCCCAGCCTGCCAAAAGCCAGAGCCAGAGGAGCTGCTACAAAGAGGCGATCACAGAGTTTAAGAAAGGGGAGTTTATTTTTGTGACAATACCACCACCCGAATAATATCGGGCCTAGTAGCCCGCCATGAAAAGACATTCCCCCCTGCCAGACATAGAGTATTTCAACGGGATGCTGGAGATAGTAAGCCAGATTGTAAAAAAGAATGTAGCCGATTCTCCCGCCAGCCACGACACCGAGAATCAACCAGGTAAACAAGCCTTCGAAATGTTGTGCCGGAACGCTTTGATCCCACTCTCCACGCTCTTTGAGCTGGTGCCTGGCAAGCCGGTGTACGGACAGGAAACCGAGGATGTACATGAGTCCGTACCAGTGAATGGCAACAGGGCCGATTTGTAAGGCAACGGGATCGAAATTCGGGTGCATAAGCATGTTAAACTACTGTAAGCAGGATTACGCCAAGGGCAACCCTGTAGAACACAAAGGGAATCATGCCAATGCGTTCAATCAGGCGTAAAAAGTAGTGGATACAGAAATATGCACTGACTGCCGATACGATATAGCCAATAAGCAGTTCGGAAACCCCTGTGGAAAGTTGATCCTGAACAAGCAGATCTTTTGTTTTCAGCGCTCCAGCCAGAGCAATGACCGGTATGGACAAAAGGAATGAAAATCGTGCCGCCTCCCGGCGAGAATAACCCAGCATCAATGCAGCAGTCATGGTAATGCCCGAACGTGAGGTGCCCGGGATCAGGGCCAGAGCCTGAGCCAGACCGATCATCATGGCCTGCTTGAACGACCAATTGCTTTCGCCACGACATGTATTACTTTTTGCATCCGCCCACCAGAGCAGCAGTCCAAAAACAATGGAGGCAATGGCGATAACGGCAACAGACCGTAATTCAACTTCAACCACATCCTTGAACATTAGCCCGGCCAGGCCCACCGGAATGGTAGCCAGCAAGACAAACCAGGCCATTTTACCGTCGGCATCCACCTGCCAGGAGCGGGCCTGGACGGTACGTAAAAAGCCTTTCACCATACGGCTCAAGTCTGAACGGAAATAATAAATCACGGCTGTCAAAGAGCCCAGATGAACGATACAGTCAAAAGCCAGCCCTTGATCCGGCCAGTCGCTGATCATTGGAACCAGAGCCAGATGTGCCGATGATGAGATGGGCAGGAACTCTGTCAGTCCCTGAATCAGGGCAAGAATAGCAGCCTGCAGGCCATCAATACTTTTAATCATGGGAGCTCAACTCTTGCTTGCCAAGCCCTATGCAACAAGCTGATATTTCGTTTATCAGGCGATCATCGCGGCTAAAAATGGTTAAAGAGGACAGGAGAAATCGATGTTATCAAGGATTTTAAGCAGAATCTGGCGTTTTTTGGATGTTGCGCGCCGTATCATTATAAACCTGCTGTTTGTCTTCATTCTTCTTGGACTTCTGACGGCAATTCTGACGCAGCGCCCCGAGATTCCCGATGGTGGGGCGCTGGTTCTTAATCCGGGCGGAGCGCTGGTGGAGCAAATTACCGGCTACTCCCCCGATCTGATTTTTGGCACTCCCAGAACAGACCAATCTTTGATGAAAGACTTGTTGCATGCCATAGACACTGCCCGCGATGATAATCGTATCAAGTTGATGTTTCTGGACCTTAAAGACATGGAGTCCAGCCCATTATCCAAACTTCAGGCTTTACGTGGTGCCATCCTGGCTTTCAGAGCTACAGGAAAAAAGGTGATTGTGGCTGCAGATTCATATACCCAGTCCCAATATTATCTGGCTGCGGCGGCTGATGAGGTTTATCTGCACCCTATGGGTTTGGTGACGTTGTCCGGATTTGGCCTGTACCGGAATTATTTCAAGGATGCCCTGGACAAGTTGAATATCGATATGCACGTTTTCTCCGTTGGTGAGTACAAGTCCGCTGCCGAACCTTTGATGCGCAACAATATGTCACCGCAGGCACGTAGTTCCAACACGGTTTGGCTGAACCAGCTCTGGAAGGCCTATAAGCAGGATATTTCAACTTTGCGGAGTATCAGGCCGGAGAATCTGCAAGCCGTGCTCAGCCACCCATCACAATATCTACAACAGCATCAGGGCAATATGGCCAGCCTGGCACAGGAAATTGGCCTGGTGGACAGCCTGGCCTCACGTCAGGAGGTTGAAGAAGGTTTGATAGAAGTTGTTGGAGCGGACAAGGAGGGGGGCACATTTCGTCAGATTGGCTACAGAGAATATTTGCAGGCAATAGACGGTGAGCCCTTGCACATTCCGGCAAAAAGTCCAAACAAGCTAGCTATCATCGTTGCCAGCGGTTCTATTATCGACGGCGAACAGCCCTCGGGTACGATCGGCGGAGATTCGCTGGCTAAGATTCTGCGCTCGGCCCGAACAAGAGATGATATCAAGGCAATTGTGTTGCGCGTTGATTCACCGGGTGGAAGCGCCCTGGCCTCGGAAGTGATTCGCAAGGAAGTGGAGAAAATAAGGCAGAGTGGCAAGCCGGTAATCGCATCAATGGGAAGCCTTGCTGCCTCCGGTGGTTATTGGATATCAATGGCAGCGGACGAGATCTGGGCAAGCCCGGTCACGCTTACCGGATCCATAGGCGTGATTGGACTATTCCCCAACCTGCATCGAAGCATGGAAAGTCTAGGCATTCACACGGATGGAATTGGCACCTCACCACTTGCCGGGGCAATGCGTCCCGATCGTCCCCTGAACCCGGAAGTTGCCCGAGTGTTCCGGATGGGTGTGAATCATATTTATGACCAGTTCGTGCAAAAGGCTGCTGCTGGAAGAGGTATGGAGAAGAAGGCAATAGATCAGATCGCCCGTGGAAGAGTCTGGTCTGGAGCTGATGCCCTGAAAATCGGTTTGGTGGACAAGCTTGGTAGCCTGGATGATGCTGTTGTCTCGGCAGCTGAACATGCCGGCATCAGCGATGATTACGAAATCATGTATCTGGAAAAGGAGCAAACGCTTCAGGAAATGTTATTTGAAGGCATGTTTAATAGCGCAAGTGTATGGTTTGGAGAAAAAATCGCAGGAATCGTTCCAGTCATTGAACCCCTGTCCTCCGTCACCCGTGAGTTGCGCCTGCTTACATCATCCAAAGCCAGTGGTGTCTACGCCTATTGCCCTTGCGGGGATGCGATGATTGAATAAACTGCATTCGATCCTGTGAGCTGCTCTTCCTTTTATGGCCCGGTATTTTGTTTGGACCTGTTTTTGACCATAAGG
>CAYLYU010000141.1:0-4238 GCA_964387725.1 uncultured Zetaproteobacteria bacterium
TTACCGTCGGAGTAGTTGCCGATGATTAGATCCGGCCTGCTGCCAAGTTCAGCCATCAATTCCTTTTCCATTTCAATGGAAAACCGCTCAAGGTAAGGCCACACCTCAAAGCGTGAAATCCAGTGAGGAACAACTTCTCCGTTGGGATCACGGAAAGGAACACGTAGAATTCGTGCGCATCCTGTGCCCTCAATCGGCTCAAGGCGCTGATCACAGCTGGTGCCATCTGCCTCTGGAATGAGCCTGGTGACAACAACGATCTGCGGTTCTATATCTAGCCCCTGCTCGAACAGGCGCTGGCGCATCTCATGTTCCAGGGCGCGCACCTGATCAAGAATATAGACAACCTGGCCGCCGGTATCCGGGCGGCCAAGCACATTGGTCTGACCAAAGAAACCGTGTGGGGAAATGATAGCCAGATTGAAAATCATCGGAATACGGCTAAGGAAGCGCTCCAGTATTTCCGGCTCAGGCGCTTCCAGGATGTCGGATAGCAGACTCATGCTGTCACGCATTCGGGAGGCGGCTCTTCCCCATCCCGGCTCAAAACCGATAGCCTGCAGACTGTTGCCAACATTCGCCCACTCAGCTTGCGGATCCTGTCCGGCAAGGTAATGGTCGGCTAAGCGCAGCGAATTTCTCAAGCCGCTAACATTGCAAATCAAATCGTTGAGCATCAATTGTCTGCCATGACACTGGTGTACACTGAGAAAATGTAGAAGATCCCTGTTCCCCTTCCCCGATTCCTGAAAAAGCTGGCTGGATAAACGGCGGTTGAGAAACTTAACGCCCCGGCCAATTGATCGTGATTCCTTCAATTTGGGGAATTCGCGCTCAAAGGGTCCCAGATCAACTTCCAGAGCCCATGGGGCATGTTGCTTGTTGTTATCCAGGAGATGTTCCTTGAAAATAAGGAATTCAGAGATTGATACCTCATCCAGATCAAGGGTTTCAACATGAATACGAAGGTATTTCCATCGCCCCATATAAGGACGCAGGGCGAGATAGATCCACGGGGCCTCCAGTGCCGCCTCCTGAGAGGCATGAATAACGTTGGCCAGAGGGGTATCCGTCCCTTCACTGCCGTAAAGTGTCTGAAAATGGTCACAGAGGTCGGAACGCAAAAGAAAAGGCTTGCCCATATCCAGATAATGCCCGAGCAAGGAACGTATCTGCTCATGGTGATGCTCAATATAGTGGCGAAGCTCTTTGATCATGTTTCCACCCATTTCGATGTATACTGCTGATATATTTCCTTATCTGGCAATGTGGCGCCACGCCTCCCGCAAATTTCAGCAGCAAATTCGCCAGCCCTGCCAAGGGCCAGATCCGGGGGCCATTGCCGGATCAATGCTATCATCATGACGGCACTGAAGGCATCACCTGCACCAACTGTATCGACAAGATCAGGAACCTTGATCGCCTGCCTGAAAACTGAAGCCTGCCCTTTTTCGACCAGAAAGGCGCCTTTGGCACCACACGTAATCAGCAGGGTTTCCAGGTGATGCTCCAAACATAGCTGTCGGGCTGTTTGCTCAAGCGTGTTGCCGTTATTTTTTCCGTCGGAGGCAATACGAACAAGCTCATCATCGTTCATTTTGGCCCAGCGAGCAGTGCTTAGTTGCTTGTTTATCAGGGAAATATCCCACCAGGGTGAGCGCAGGTTGATGTCAAGGAAGACGGGTAATCCGACCTTTTCGTGCAATTGTATCAAGGCCTCTCTTGATGCGGTTGAACGGTTGATAAGGCTGCCGTGGTAAAGCAGGGAATAGTTATTTCCGGCAAGGGTTCGGCTGGCCAGTTCCGGATCGATGTAATCATAGGCCTGTTCCGGGAGAATGGTGAAACTTGGTTGTCCGTTGCTGAGCCCAACCTCAACCCTGCCTGTGGGGTGCAAACGATCCCACTGCATACCGGTAGTCTCCATACCCCATGCCTGCATTTGTTCTAATACCTTTTCCCCGTTGGCATCCATACCTATCCGGCTGATGAACACGGGTTCCAGACCAAATCCCTGCAAATGCCAGGCGACATTAAATGGCGCACCGCCCAGCACGGACTCACCGCCGGGAAATACATCAAACAGAACTTCTCCGAAGACAACAGGCCTTTCTGTTTCCGCTGTTAAGTCAGTCATTGTCCCTGTTTCCTTGATAAACAAGCTTTCTAGCGCCTGTATCCCGAATGGGCAACTGCTAGTCTCCTGTCTCGTGAGACTCTTCCCGCATCTGTGCATAGCGTTTGCTTTTACTGCTGGCTATCCTCGGGCCTATATGTCAACAAACGTAAAAGTACTTTCTGATTCTTCCATGTCCTGTGATTTATGTGGCGGCATACAGTTTGATGTCATCAGTCAGCGAGATCGTCTGGGTAAGCCATTGGAAACAGTCATCTGTCAGCGGTGTGGTCTTGTTTCTCACAGGCCGATTCCCTCGGAAAAGGAGATTGCCCAATATTACGCCGAGCACTATCGGCAGGAGTATCACGGTGAGCAAAACCCTTCGGCCAGGCGAGTCATGCGTGCCTGGAAAAATGCCGAGCGCATTTACAATCAGATCGAGCCGAATTTGCGACAGGGTCTGGATGTATTTGAAGTCGGAGCGGGCATCGGCTGCACAGTCAGGCTATTTGAATTGAACGGGTTTGATGCCAGCGGTATTGAGCCCGGACAGAGTTTTAATTATTTTTCCCGGGAGAAGATTCGGGCAAAGGTTAAGAATGTGAACCTGTTCGACCTGCAGCCGGGAGCAGGGCACGATATTGTCCTGCTTATTCATGTCATCGAGCATTTTACTTCACCAACCGCCGCGCTTGCTCGTATCTATGCCTTGCTGAAGCCTGAAGGAAGACTGTATATCGAATGCCCCAATCTGGCGGCTCCATTTTCCACCTTTCCCCGCTTGTTCCATTTCGCACATATTTACAATTTCACTCCACAAAGTCTCATTGCCATGGCTGAGAAGTGCGGTTTTGGTGTAGAGAAGGTTTTTTCCGATGAAAACAATTCGAATATACAGATTTTGTTTGCCCGTCAGAAGCCGGGGGAGCCATCGCTTGAACAGGGGATAGCTGCTAGAACAAAGGCCGCCGTTCAGCGTTATAATGTACTGAGCTATCATTTGCGCTGGAATTATTTGCAGGCAAGGCTCTACAAACTTGCCTGCTACTTTGCCGAAGCAGTCATTTCGAAAAGTTATGTGAAACGTTTGCTGCAACGTTGCGGACAATGATGAACAGGCAGAACCGCGATGCTTTAAGGGAAGAGTTGGTGGGTTCTCTTCGCGTTAAGGATGATACAATACTTGATAGTCTTGTTGAGGTTATTGTTCACGGCGAAAAAAGATCTCCGGCATTCCAGGTTTTTACCAGCCTGCTGGATGCGGGCTGTACAATATCGGAATTGATGACAGCCCTTCTCCGCTGTGAATGGTTGACGTTACAGCTTATTGCGCCTGAAGTTAAAAACCTATCTGAAAAAGAACAAGTCAAGCTGGTTCACAGTAAGCTTGAGTATTTTAATGCATTGCAAGGGACGCTTTTTGAAATAGCCCAGGCCCACTGGGATAGTGTCCTTAGTAGCGAATGCAGATCTCAGGTCTTGTCTGAAACCCATTCCAACTGGTTGAAAACCGGCTATGTGACACTCTACAACGTTATCGATGAAATCCCTGTCAGGGCATCGGTTTCACTCTTTGATGCAACTCTGGAATCAATTTCCGTTGAAATCACATCAGAACTGCAGCGGGTTATTGCCGCCGACCAAGAGATGCGTCGGGCTTATATTGATTCCCCTGATGAAAAATACCGTTTGGTGATGCTTATAGACCGGGTGAACAGCGTTAAGGATGCCACACTCAAGATTGAGGATATTGTGCTTTCCAATATCCGGGATCGCGATTTTTTGCGGGTGAGCATTCATGATGACACTCACGTTCAGCTGTTGGATAAGGATGGTTTCATGAAAGCTGAAGCCCTTTTGAGCGATATTTCTATCGGTGGTCTAGGGCTTGAAAAGGTCAGTTCGATGGCTCTCGAAGCAGGAAGCATCATGACGATCAAATTTAATCTTGGAAATATTGAAGCCAATCATCCGTGTACGATTAGTTGGATATCACATATGGAAGGCCGTATAGGCGTCTCGATCCGGACGAATCAGAAGCTTCAACAAGCCTTAAACAGGGAAATATTGAAGCGGCAGCGAGAGGTTATTTCAAAACTGGCAACGATTGGTATACCGG
>CAYLYU010000142.1:0-4183 GCA_964387725.1 uncultured Zetaproteobacteria bacterium
AGTACACCTTAATACACCTTAGCCAACTGTCCTATTCTTGGGGGCCACTTCAAAGCCAGAAATCGCAATATAAAAGACTGGTACGGGATGATCCAAAGAGGCGAGATTAAACTGCCTCGCTTTCAGCGTTATGAAGCTTGGGACCGACATCGGATAAGCAGTTTGGTTGAGACGGTTATCCAAGGGCTACCGCTAGGAATCACATTGGTTTTGCAGGTGGATGTCGGCAACGAAAAGTTCATATCTCGACACCTCAAAACTGCTCCTGAAGGAAACGGTCGCGTGCTGGAACACTTGTTGGATGGGCAACAGAGACTCACTGCGCTATGGAGAGTATTCTTTAACAACTACGATTATGAGACGTATTACATCTATCTCAAGGAATTCGACAACTACGAAGGAGATGAAGAGCGGGAGGATATGACAGCCTTCTTTCGGGGCCGCTACTATAAAAAGAATGGCGACCGATACCCGCTTTGGTGCGATAGTCCGGCGGATTGTTTGCAAAGAGGCTTTATCCCCGCGCACTTACTCAAGCCGGTAGACATGCAGGCAGAGATCGACGGCTGGATTAAACAGGCAACCGCCAGATTGGAGCCACAGGATGACATAGCCAAGCTCAAGGAATTCTTTGGTTTTAAGCAGGCGGTTAGTGATCGGATCAAAGACCTTCGTGCCGGCATAGCCAACTACAATCTCCCCTTCTTATCGCTGCCGGCGACTACAGAGAAAACAGTGGCGCTTGATGTGTTCATCAAGATGAACACCAACAGCAAGCCCTTATCTCAATACGATATCATTGTAGCGGAAGTGGAAAGCGTGATGGGAAGGTCCCTGCATGATTTGCAGGATGACCTAAACGCCAGGCATCCGGCAATTGCCCGTTATTCAGAGCTGTCTGACCTCATTCTAACCACCTCGGCATTAATGCAAGGGGATTTACCCAACCAGCGCGGCGCCTGGGATATGGATAAGCGCATCATGGTAGAGCATTGGCCAGTGATGGAACGGGGCCTGAATAAGATGGCAGAGTTTCTGGAAGCTGAGGGTGTTTTCGATAAGGACCGCCTGTCAACCAACGCCGTGCTTGCGGTCATCGCCGCCCTCTATACCGACATACCTGATGCTGGTGACAAGAGGGGCAAGGATGAACAGTTATTGAAGAAGTTTCTTTGGTACAGCTTCTTTACTGACAGGTATGAAAATTCAGCTGCCACACACGCGTATGCCGACTTTGTTATCTTGAGGCGTATTATCCGTGGTGAAAAGAAGGAGGATGCATCCGCGTTCGTTGAAGCTGATGTTCCGATATTCGGTGAGCACAAACTGGTGGAAGAAGAGGAGCTTCTTTCGGTGGAGTGGCCCAAGCGCAACACCATTCGAGGGCGAGCTATTCTGGCTGTGGCCAACAGGTTGGGAGCACTGGATTTCTCAACTGGTGAGCGCTTAGACCGCCACACAATACAGCATCGACATTATCATCATATTTTCCCGGATGCGCTTTTGAAAGAATCTGATATCCATAGTTTCTTGGCACTGAATTGTGCTTTGATCGCGGATAAGACAAACATTTCAATCGGTCGTAAAGATCCACTGGTTTACCTTAAAGACCGTTACGAATGGACGACTGAAGAAATCGTTAGTGAGCGACTACAATCGCATCTAATTCCTGTAGAGGAGTTGGCTAATGGAGGCTATGAAGGTCTGAATGAAGAAGAGAAAACAATCAAATTGAAAGCTGATTTTGAGGCATTCCTTCGTAAACGGGCAAGCTTGGTAATGACGAGCGTAGAAATGCTTGTTCAGGGTAGGCAGTTAAGTGCATCGACGATTTTCTCAGCGAAAGAAGATGATGCAAATTCAGCGGGGCCAGTTCTTTAGTTTGCGGAGATACGGTGCCTGGTCTTGAATCGTGCATTCGGCGAGGTGCCCTTTGGGCGCTATTTTCAGTGGTTTGAATAGCCTTTATGTTATTGGATGAGAAAAGGGAACAATAGACATGCAATCATTTTTAGCCGTCCTTATTCCGATATTGGCCATGTTTATCCCCATTGTTCTTGCGATAATTGGGTTAAAGCTTTACTTCCGGTTCGAGCAAAGAAAGCCAGTTCGTAGGCCATTTACACAACCGTTTATGCGTCTCCCAGGCCAATCGCTTCGGGATCAAACAACCTCGGTGCCTGGTCTTGAATCGCGCATTATTGAAATGCTGACCAGATGTAATCATCGAACGGTTGGCGTAAGCAAACTTTGCGGGAGTGAGGTGATGATGTTTCAATCAAAAGTATGACAAGCCCTCTCTGGACCAAAGAGCAAGTGAAGCTTGGTATCAACCTCTATTGCCAGCTGCCGTTCGGGAGGTTGCATAGCAGAAACCCTGAGATCATCGAGCTTGCCAAGCTGATTGGCCGCAGTCCTGGAGCAGTGGCAATGAAGCTAGGCAATATCGCCAGTCTCGATCCTGCGATTACCGAAACGGGGAGAACTGGATTATCAGGAGCATCTGCGCTTGATCGGGAGGTTTGGGACGAATTCCATGCCGATTGGGATCGGTTGGCTGTGGAATGTGCGCATATTCATGATCGACTTCGGGAGGAGAAGGGACTGCCGAAAAGTGAAGGGCCAGTCGATGACGGATTGGAAGATATCGATGACTTCACAGGGGAGACCAAGCGCGTCATCACCGAGCAGCGCATTCGACAGAACTTCTTTCGTCGGGCCGTGCTCAGTAGTTATCGGCAGCGTTGCTGCATGTCTGGGTTGTCTGATTCTCGATTGCTGGTCGCCAGTCATATTGTGCCGTGGAGTAAGGATAAAGAGAATCGGCTGAATCCTCGCAACGGTCTATGTTTGTCGGCACTTCATGACAAAGCGTTTGACCGGGGACTGATTGCATTGAATGACGATTATCGCGTGATCCTTTCAAAGGATTTGGAGCGGCAAAAAGAGCCGTTTGTGCAGCAGTTCTTTCATCCACTGGCGGGGCAAGCCATTACGCTGCCCGAACGCTTTGTGCCAGATAAGTCATTTCTGGCGAAACACCGGGAAATAGTGTTTGTCGATCAAATCTGAGCATCAACGCGAATCAATGCTGACGCTGCATGAGGATGCATTCTACGAATTCTTTCGGCCATATCGCCATCCAAAGTCCAATCACGATATCTGGGGCGGAATCGGGCTGGAAACATTCGGGGACGATCTGGAACTGGTGAAATCGCTGCCGGTGGAATCAGTCTGGACGGTTGTCGATGGTGATAGCGACCAGTGGATTATACCCGGCATCCATACCGTCAACCGGGTTTGCTACCTTGTCACGGAAGTGCCCTACAACTGGCAAGAAATTGAATTCCGGATACCTGCTCGCGGCTATTCGCTTACGCCCCTCGGCCTGAAACGGCAGGTCAATCAACTCGAAAAGTTTGTGGTGATGCAGAACAGGCAACAGGCCGCTTCTGATTTCGGTGTTAAGACTGGTTCAGGGAACTCAGCGGGCGCACCGTGATTTTGTCGGTAACCGGATACGCTTCATGCCCCGGATAAATCACCCATAATTCGTTCAGCGACAGATTGTTGATGGCAATATGCATCGAGCGGGTGATTTTGGGCGTTTCACTGAACTTGAATTCAACTCCGTATCGTTTGCCATCCCTGAAAAAGAGAAGATCGACTTCGGCACCGCTATAGGTGGACCAGAAAAATGCCTCTGCAGGCTCAATGGTCTGTAGCACCTGCTCCATGGCAAAACCCTCCCATGAAGCGCCCAGGCGGGGATTGCCGGTCAGGCTGTGGTAATCGGGAATGTTCAGCAGGCTGTGTAGCAGGCCTGAATCCCTGAAATATATTTTCGGCGCTTTTACCTGTCGTTTGCTCAGGTTCTCATGCCACGGCTGCAACTGTCGGATCATGAATGTGGAGGTAAGAATATCCAGCCAGGAACGGACGGTTTTATCAGTTAACCCCATGGAGCGCGCGAGTTCGGATGCATTCCAGGTCTGGCCGTGAAAGTGAGCCAGCATGGTCCAGAAGCGGCGCATGGCTGACGGCGCAATGGTGATGCCCAGCATCGGAATATCGCGCTCAAGGAATGTCCGTATAAAACCCTCTCGCCAGGCAAGACTATCGGCTTCGGGCATAGTTCAGGGGACATAATACATAACTATTCAATCTTCCGTTTCGGTCCCGG
>CAYLYU010000143.1:0-4104 GCA_964387725.1 uncultured Zetaproteobacteria bacterium
AATGCCTCTGATAAAGTGCCTAAATGTTAAGCAGTCTTTCTTTAACTTCTAAAAAAGGGTTTTACCTGGGTGATCTGCACATCAGTTCTCCAGTTGTTTTAGCCCCCATGGCCGGAATTACAGACCTTCCCTTTCGACGAATCTGCAAGCGCTTTGGTGTGGGCCTGATGGTCAGCGAGATGATAGCTTCAAGAGCTATTGATGCAGGTCATAAGCGCACGGAACTAATGGCGGAAATCGGCAGGGATGAGCATCCAATCGGCATTCAGATTGCCGGTTCCGATACAGATTATATGAAAGATGCAGCGATTTGGGCCGTGGATCATGGCGCAGACTTTGTCGATATCAATATGGGTTGCCCGGTGAAAAAGATTTGTAAGCAGCTGGCGGGTTCAGCATTGCTCAAGGATGAAGCGCTTGTTGGAAGAATTCTTACAGCTGTGGTCGGGGCGGTGCCTGTACCGGTGACTTTGAAAATAAGAACCGGCTGGGATGAGCAACAAAAAAATGTTGAGCGCATTGCCCGAATAGCTGAAGAGAGTGGCATAAAAATGTTGACGGTTCACGGCAGGACACGGGTACAGATGTTTCAAGGCAAGGCCAACTGGCATGATATTGGTCTGGCGAAGGCGGCAGTATCCATTCCGGTGATTGGTAACGGCGATATTGTGGATGCCGCATCTGCCAGGGAAATGGTACGGGTGTCTGGTTGTGATGGCGTTATGGTAGGCCGGGCAGTACAGGGCAATCCCTGGGTGTTGGCAGAGGTAAGTGCCGCCTTGTCAGATGAACAGGCTCCGGCAGAACCATCAGCCGGGAAACGATGGCAGATCGTATGTGAACATTTACATAAGCTTGCTGATCACTATGGCACGATTACCGCTTCAAAACTGGCCAGGAAGCATGTGATCTGGTACAGCAAGGGCTTGCCTGAAGCTGCCGAATTTCGTCGTCGGTTTCAGCAGTTGCCGGATTGGGATGGGATGCTTGTGGAAGCCGAGCGATTCTTTTCAAATATTGAAGAACGAGGAATGGCATATGCAGCTTGACGATATTTCCATTGCTTCGGTTCCCTTGCCATTGCTGCTGCTTGATTCGGATGGGTTTGTGCAAGCTGCTAATTTTTTGGCGCAAGAATGTCTGGGGAGATCTGATCAACGTTTGAAAAATCAGCATTTGTCAGAAATGTTTTCGCCGGATTCAGAGGTGCGGCGTCTGCTGAAGCAACTTGCCGCTACTGGAGAGGCGGTTTCCAATCATTGTCTGAATCTGGGCAATGCCAACATACCCTTTACACTGCATGCGAGGCCCTTTGCCGACGGGGTGGCCGTGCTTCTGGTGGCCGAGTCCATTCGTCATGAGGTGAACGTCCATTTGAAGCAGAAAGAAATGGCTGAGGCCGTCGCTCGTATTGCCTTGGAAATGGCACATGAGATCAAGAACCCGCTGGCGGCACTTCGGGGAGCCGCCCAATGGCTCTCGGAGCATTCTGAATCCGAGGATGCGAAGGAGGTTACACGAATGATGATGGCAGAGGTTGATCGCATCGGCGAACGTGTGGATGATTTTCTTCAACTCGGCACACGTTCCAGCGCAGGTATGCAACTGGTCAATATTCACTCCATACTGGAGGAGGTTTGCAGTCCCATTGCTGAAGTTCATATCCAGCGCTTGTTTGACCCGGGCCTTCCGGAAATTATGGTGAACCCGTCCCGTTTCAGACAGGCCATTGAAAATCTTTGGACAAATGCGCTGGAAGCCGGTTCCCGGAA
Source organism: uncultured Zetaproteobacteria bacterium (assembly GCA_964387725.1). GTDB lineage: Bacteria > Pseudomonadota > Zetaproteobacteria > Mariprofundales > Mariprofundaceae > CAYLYU01. The sequence goes on from CAYLYU010000143.1 coordinate 1,773, forward strand.
AATCGAACTGCATACCCGGTCGTTATCAACCACACGACTCCCTGAATACAACGGCCCTGTTATTGAAATTCGCATGGTCAGCGATGGAGAGAATATTCCCGAGCAATTGATGGACCATATATTTGAGCCCTTTGTAACCGGCAAGCAACGCGGTAGTGGTTTGGGTCTGGCTATCGTTCAACGTGTCATGCAAGAGCATGACGGGCGTGTGATACTCGATACAAAACCTGGCCTCACAACATTTACGCTACAGCTTCCGCTTCGGGGCATAACGTGATGCGAGCACTTATCGTTGACGATGATCAAGGTATTCGCTGGATACTTTCCCGGGTGTTGCAGGAAGAAGGATATGAAGTCAGCCAGGCTGAAACGCTAGCTGAGGCAACGCATGAAGCCGGCAAACAATCTCCTGAGCTTATTTTTCTTGATGTTTATTTGCCGGATGGCAGCGGTTTGAAGGCTATTCAGGAAGGTATGTTTACGGCTCCTGTTGTACTGATGACGGCAGAAACAACATTTGATAATGCTGCCCTGGCGTACAAATCCGGTGCTATTGAATATCTGCCGAAACCATTTGATCTGGATGAGGTTCGATCATTGGCCAGGCGAATCATGCCCCGGGATGATACTGATCCCAGCGGCGGGTCGCGCAGCAGTCGTGGCATCATCATTGGTAGAAGTGCTGCCATGCAGCGCCTGTTTCGCACCCTTGGCAGGGTAGCAGCATCTGACCTGACGGTGTTGATCACCGGGGAATCCGGAACGGGTAAGGAGTTGGTCGCTCACATCCTGCACGATCAAAGCCGTCGGGCAAAGAAACCGTTTGTTGCCATCAACACGGCAGCGATTCCATCAGAGTTACTGGAATCTGAACTTTTTGGACACGAGCGTGGTGCCTTTACCGGAGCTGACCGCTCTCGTCCCGGAAAATTTGAACAAGCCGATGGCGGCACACTTTTTCTTGATGAAATCGGTGATATGCCTCCCGCCCTGCAAGTCAAGTTGCTCCGGGTTCTCGAGGAAGGGCGCGTCCAGCGAGTTGGTGCCAAGGAAAGCAGGCCGGTCAATATCCGCTTGCTGGCTGCAACGCATCAGAATTTACTGCAAAAAATCGCCTCAGGAGATTTTCGGGAGGATCTTTACTATCGACTCAATGTGATCCCGGTAGTGATTCCGGCACTGAGGGAGAGAAAGGACGACATACAGGAGCTGGCTGAACACCTTCTTAAGGAAACTGCAGAAGAGTTGACCATGCAACCCCCCATTATGCTTGATGAAGCCCTGGATTTGTTAAGATCCTACGACTGGCCGGGCAATGTACGTGAGCTGAAGAATGTGATGCGCAGATTAGCTGTATTGACACCCGGTGCCACGATCACGCTTTCCGATGTTGCCCTGGCTCTGGGTAACCACAGCCAGGAAGAAACGCAGGAAGAAACGCTGCCCGAGGCTGTAAGCCGTTGCCTGCAGCATTATTTTGACCACCTTGGATATGCCACTCCCTCTCATCTCCATCGCCACTTGCTTGAACAGGTCGAGCCGTCCCTGTTATCACTGGTTCTGGAGCGCGTGAAAGGAAACCAGATCAAGGCAGCTCAAATGCTGGGGCTTAATCGCAATACGGTTCGCAAGTTGTTAAAGCAGTATGATATTGACCCGGCAATTTATCGGGGTTCCTAGCCCGGACTTTTGTTTGCAGCTCTCTCGGCCTGGGAGGGTTGAAGGTAGGCAGGTGATAAGAAACGGGGAAGACGGGATAGTTTAACGGAGTGAGTTGACGCCAGAACAGCTTTGCCCAGTGCCTGAGGTCTGCCTGTTTTAAGTTGTAAGCGATGCCACTCCGGTAAATCAACGGGCGGTTCACTCTGGCTTGCAAAGGAGCCTGGTTGAATCTGGAGAACCTGATTCCAGCCAAGGCTTTGATCTTCTTGCAATGCATTTACCCCGGCAAAGCGCCCGACATATGCATCACCGGCGCGGGCATCCTCAAAAACCCAAACTGGCTCTTTGGAGTCAGTCTGAATTGCAGTGATTGCCAGTGAAGAGATACCGAGCATGGGAAGTTTCAGGCCAGTATTGATACCTGCCAGGGTTGATGCTGCGATACGCAAACCAGTAAATGAGCCCGGCCCAATACCAAGCGCTAAAAGATCCAGATCGCTCCAACTAAGCCCGGCTTCGGCCAATACCTTTTCCAGCAGGGGGAGAATTGCCACAGAGTGCGGATTTTTGCCCTCGCTTTCGGCTTTAAACTGGGATCCATCATCTTTCAAGGCCACACTGGCTGCACGTCCACAAGCGGCATCCAGAGCCAGGATATTCACTTCTTAGA
>CAYLYU010000144.1:0-4056 GCA_964387725.1 uncultured Zetaproteobacteria bacterium
AAATGCGCCGAAGTGGGGAAGTAAATCGCTGCTCACGACTTTTGCAAGTGGCTCAACAGTAAACAAATCAAGCATGGCTTTTCAGGGTCCCGTCCGTGGTGTTCTTCTGGATCTGGATGGAACGCTGCTAGACGGCTTCCCCCCCATTGTTACCGCGTTAAACCTCACTCTGGAGGAATACGGGCTTCCAACACTTCCGGATCGGGAAATTCGCCGCCAAACCGGCATCGATGACGGCAGTATTGCCACCCTGTTTGGCTCCCGTTGGGAAGAAGCCCGTCAATACTTTCTAAAGCTCCACGACCGTGACTATCTTGAACAGACTCTTCCCCTGCCGGGAGCAGAAATTCTACTCGACTGGTTAAACACAAATAACCTGGCTGCCGGAGTCGTCACCAATAAAGGTCAGCATCGAGCCGAAGCCCAATTGCTTCAACTTGGCTGGGAGAAGAAGCTTGACGTTGTCATTGGATTCATTGAAGGGCGACCCAGAAAACCTCACCCCCTGCCAGTCAAACTGGCCTGCAAAACAATGCAGATATCAGTCCACAAAACCGTGTTTATTGGCGATGGTCCTGCTGATATGCGGGCCGCATCCAAAGCCGGCTGCTTCCCAGTTGGCTTAACCGACCTGTTCACAGCCAATGAGATGCAGCGTGCCGGAGCTGCCCTGTCTTTTTCAACCTTAAACGATGTGCTTGAATGGTTACGCCAGCAGCTCTAGCCCTAGACGTTTCAGTCCACCTTGCCTATCCTCTTATCGGGGTTTCAGAGATGAGGGGAAACATATGAAAATTGATCGCAGGTTTATTTCCCGGCCAGGCACGTAATAGTCGAACTATGCAAACTCAACCTTCTATTACCTCAAATATATCGGCCAGCGGACTGTTTCGGAAACTGCTTACCCTATTTCTTTCATCTACAGCAACATCCATGGCAATTGGTATTCCCTTTGAATCACCCCGAGTTTGTCGGTATCTATTCAGCAAACAGACTCCCGAAGGTAAAAGCTGCTTGCCGCTTAACCGCAAGGCATGGTACGAAAACGCAGGATAAAAAAGCGGCCCCGAAGAGCCGCCGGTGAACAAAATAACCCTTGGCCGGGATTAAAGCTTGCTCGCCTCGGAAGCCAGATAAGAAGCCACACCTTCAGGGGAGGCATCCATAGCGGTTTTTCCCTTGTTCCAGCCAGCTGGGCAAACTTCGCCATGTTTCTCATGATACTGTAGGGCATCAACCATACGTAACATCTCGTCAATATCGCGGCCCAGGGGCAGATCATTCACCACCTGGTGACGCACAAGACCTTCCTTGTCAATCAGGAAAGAGCCACGCAACGCCACCGCGCCTCCCAGGACATGCTGAAGATCACCCTCGTCATCTACAAAACACTCATTGCCAAGCAGAACATCATAGTCTGCAGCAATACTCTTGCTCAGATCGGCAACCAGGGGATAAGAAATATTGCCGATACCGCCCTGATCAACCGCTGTGTTTTTCCATGCCAGGTGGGTAAACTGGGAATCAACAGAAACACCAATCACCTGCACACCACGATCCTCAAACTCCTTCAGGCGATGGTCAAAGGCAATGATTTCGGAGGGACACACAAAAGTAAAATCCAGTGGATAGAAGAACAAAACCACATACTTGCCGCTATAATCAGACAATTTAAAGTCTTCCTTAAAACTATTATCCGGCATTACCGCAGTGGCTGTAAAATCCGGTGCGTTCTGTCCCACCAATACACTCATTGTTTTCTCCTTTGTTTATAAATTACATCGAACTTTAGCAATAAAACAACAGATTTCTACCACAAAACATTCAGGGTTGCTCCGCTTGTTGCTATCCAACAGATGACAACAATTTTAATTTGCGGCTATGATTGAAACATGTGGTTCTACAAGCATGCTGCCTTTTCAGTACTCCAGCTACCTGTTCTTTCGGATAACTATATCTACCTGATTAATGAGCCTGTGTCCGGTGTGCTTGCAGCTATCGACCCTGCCGAATTTGAACCGGTTGCTGCATGGTGCAAGGCACATAATCGCCAGCTTACCCATATTCTGAATACGCATCACCACTGGGATCACACCGGCGCAAATCTGGAATTGAAGGCCGCATTCGACTGTCAGATTATCGGCCCCGCCTACGATGCCGGGCGCATCCCGGGCATCGATATTGAGGCTACAGAGGAATCGCCCCTTCAACTTGGCAGCCTTATGATCAGAGTTCTGTTTGTGCCGGGCCATACCCTGGGACATATTGCCTATATTGTTGATGATGCCATCTTTTGCGGGGATACATTGTTCGGAGCAGGTTGCGGCAGATTGTTCGAAGGTAGTCCGAAACAAATGTGGCAAAGCCTTAATAAAATATTACAACTTAATGATAATAAAATGTTTTATTGTGCGCATGAATACACTGTTAGCAATTTAATGTTTTCTCTGGAGATTGATCCGGACAACGCTGATCTTCAAGACAGGTTACACAGGGCAAATGAATTACGTTTAAAAGGAAAACCAACAATTCCGGGAACATTGGCCGAGGAACGTGCCACCAACCCCTTTCTGTGGCCTCTGAATGCGGACTTCCGGAAGAGTTATGCGATGAAACACTCATTGCCGGATGATCCCGTCAGTGTCTTTGCCCATATTCGGGCGGCAAAAGATCAGTGGTAGTCCAGACAGGTGCGGCCGCATATTATTCCCGCAATTCACAACGGAGGAGAAATGCCTATCTTCGAATTTTCATGCAAGGACTGTGACAAAACCTTTGAAACGCTTGTTTTGAATTCCTCAGAAAGAATTCAATGTCCTGAATGCAAGAGTAACGAACTGGACAAATTGATTTCGGCCCATTCGGTGGGAGGTAGCCATGTTGAGCCTGCCTGTGGTACACCTGCATGCGGCATGAATCCAAGTGCCTGTCATGCCTGCCAGTAAAAAGTGCCAATATGAATTACATGAATTACGGGTTAGATGACTATTTGAGATGTGCCTCAAGCTCCCGGAAGATGATGGGCCTCTCAGATGGCAATAGAGAATCCACCTCCACCTCTATATTGGCCAGGATACCGCGAGGAAAGAAAATAAGCTTTTCACCCGGCAGAATATTTTCTACAACAATGGTACTGCCTTCGACACCATACAAATCTGATAGTGTTTCACAGCATACGCTGATACTTGCCGTGCCACTTTTTGGAATGCCTCTGGAATCAAGACGCTTGACCGAAGCCGGGTAAAGACTCAGATAACGATTACGATCTGCATCACGAATTCGGATCCATAGATCTCTGCGCTCCGGCTTTTTTGACGGGGATGGTAACAACACTCCATTAGTCAGAAAACGGATGATAGAATCAGATTCGTGTACGTTCTTTGGCAAAGTATGATGATCCCCATCAACCCCGACATTATTCTGCCCTGGCAGATAGGCTGAGTGTTCATCAACGACAAAATCTGATTGAGCCAGCGGACCTTCCCTCACGTAAACATTCAAAACTTCGAGCGATTGCAATTCATGACCTACATCTTCATTTAACTGCCAAAGGAAGTAGCTTCCAGGACGCATCTCTTCAGCCTGAAGGTTACCAAGTGGCCCTATATTAGCTATTTCGGTTAACACTTTGGCGGCCTCGGTTCCAAAATGAGGCGTCGAAAGAAAAACAATACGCCTTATAGAATGTTCTGAATGGTGCTGTAGATATGTTCGCACCAGAAGCCCCCCCATACTATGAGCAATTACATCTACTTGACGAAAATCGGCCAGAAAATGTTCAAACTTTTCCTCCAGTATCTCCATAGGAGGGAATCTCTCCGGGAGCAGTCCACTACGGTAGGTAAAGAAATAAATATCGCGGTTGAGTTTGGCTTCCAGCTTCTTCAGCTCATCAGCCGGGGGCCAGGTAAACTCATTGCCATTCCAGCCATGAACCAGAATGATGGGGATAGAGTCGGGATAATCCGTTTGCACCAACTGATCAATAGCCCGCCAGCCATTCCATAGATCGGCCGTCATTTCCGTACTGCTTTTTGCACAGGCAGAAAGTAGAAA
>CAYLYU010000145.1:0-4032 GCA_964387725.1 uncultured Zetaproteobacteria bacterium
AACAACCTCTCATTAGAGATATCTACAGAGATTATTTTATGAATTAGCATAGTAGTCAGAAAAATATCCGGAGCTGGATGAAAAGACGATTGTTGCAACCATCACCGAACTTACAAGTCACGAGTCCAAATAAACACCGGAGCAACATCCGAAAAGAAAAACTCACGCTGCATATGCAATTTTGGTCTACAATAGCCGCAGAGGTTGAGAACTATGTTTCATCTTGTTGATGACAGGCCTGAAGTGCTGGACTCGCTTCGAGATCTCGTTGAATTCGCAGGGTACAAATACATGCAATTTGATTCTGCCGAGTCTTATCTGGAGCATTTTAATTCTTCGGAGTTTGCCGCCCCTGTAGCAATCATTACAGATTATGAAATGTCCGGCCTTACCGGGCTACAGATGGTTAAACAAGTTCGGAAAAAGTTGCCTTTGCAAAAAGCCGCAATCATCTCCGGAACTCCCCGGAACGAATTAAATGGGAGTTTTGAGGCTCATCTGTGCTACTCTTTGCCCAAGCCGTACAAGGTTGAAAAATTATTTTCCCTGCTGGAGGCTCTAAGCCGCTGTGATAAAAATCGTCAGCCGGAGCCGATAAACTTTCAACCTGGATGCCAATTTGGTTTAGAGCATACCTGCCCGTTCTACAAGAGTTGGAAGCTGACAAGATAAATTACCCGGAAATTCAATTGCCGCATTTTTCCAAAGCAGATAGAGATTTATTCCCAGTATGTTATGGGATTAACTTCAACTTATTCCTCATTATCTATATCTGCTTCAAGACTGTTGAACGCCTCTGATACGTATTCTTCTATTTCTGCATGCATCTCTTCAGTAAGACTCTTAATTGTTACACAACGAATGTTTTGGCCATCGGCAAGTGTCAGCACGCCCAGATCCTTATGCCCGAAATCGCGACCAAGCTGCAACATGGTTTCACGACTGGCCAAAACCTGGTGATCCTTTCCCTGCAAAAGCAGTTGTTCAGCGATCGCTAGCGGCGCCCCGACAACTCTGAACTCCCTGCACTTTCCCTCCCCAAGATAGCCAGTCAGTGCTTCTCCGTGAGCCAGGCCAGCCCTGAACACAACAGGACTTCCGTCCGGGTGGGACAAAGAAAGTTTCTTTGACAACTTCATGGCAACCAGGGCTGTTTCTGCTGCTATATTCTGATAATTTCTCAGGTTAGCCGGGTGATTGAATACTGCTACCAGACGATCTCCGGAAAGGCGATCAATATGGCCCCCGAGTGTCGTGATGATCTCAATCAACAGCCCAAAGAATTGGTTAAGCCCGGATAATGCGTCAAACTTCTGGCTAATTGATATGTAATCGACAAAATTAACCATCCCCACCACCACCACGGAGACTTTCCTTGACGGTCGATTTGTGAAAATAAGCGACTTGTCGAATGAATCAGACACTTGTTGCGGGTTTTTATAATGACCAAATATCTCATTGGTCGCCCGTCGATGTGCAAGACTTGAAACCATTTGATTAAAGCTACCGATAGCACTCCTGATCTCTCGTCTGCCATAGTTCGGAACATGTACGGAGAAGTCTCCCTCCCCTACCTTTTTTGAAGCATCTGAAAGTATCTGCATTGATTTACTAAGGTCGCCACAAAAGCGATAGACAAGAATCCCCGACAGCAATGCCAGAAAAAAAGTTAACAAGCCCAGCCAGACTACACTTTTTTCTGTATAGATATTCTCGCTGGATCCGGGCATGTACAGGGCAATAGTGCCAAGCCTTATTTCATTGAAATTGATACCTCTGGCATACCAGCCAGCCAGCCCCTGAATCCGCATTGCCTGCAGGGTTATGCCAGACAAAGAGCTCACGGCAGACGGGATTCTCCCGTTTCCAAACTGCTCACTTGCTCCGTTTCTCCAATGCAGGCGAATGATCGCCCCGGGAGATGCCTCAATAAAACTGTTCAGAATTGAATCAACTTCAGCCTGGCTATGTGCCATCATGGGTATGCTCACAGCATCTGATAATATCGAAACAAGCAGTCGAATTTGATTATCTTCGCTGGCACGTCGCACTTCATTCTCAATACTGAGAATGCTTAAAGCCATAATGACCGAGACCACAGCTGTCAATAAAACTGCTGAAAAACTCCAGGCCCAACGTAAAGACATCTGCCTCTCTCCTTCAAAGCCGGGGGGATGCAAGCAACTACAGCCCTCCAAATATGCCTGAATCACAAGCAATATTCTCGCCATCGGACAAAAGCCGGAGTCACACAGAACACTCCCGGAAAATTTGGCAGTAAATTTGCTGAGCGATACCACCTGTTTCTCGCGTGCTACTGTGCTGTCGCTAAATTAAGGGGGTTCAAATGGATTTTTCAACCATAGCCGGCATCATGGCAGGGTTCGGACTGATCGTGCTCTCCATTTTCCTGTCGGCCGTACAGCCAGGCATCTATATCAACTTGCCCGGCCTTATTATTGTCATTGGCGGCACTGTAGCTGCAACACTGATAAGTTTTCCCTCTCATGAAACGAGGAAGTTCGGCCAGGCTATCGCCAAGGTTTTTCGCCGCACGGAATATTCAATACGCGAAGATATTTATGAAATCGCCCAGGTTGCCCGGTTTCGCAGGCATGGCAATCTGGCCCTTATAGAAGAGCGCCTCACCAAAATTGAAAATCCATTTTTGCGTACTTCCATCCAACTGGTGGTGGACAACACCCCCACAGATGAAATCGTCAATATTCTTCAGTGGCGAATTAAACGTTTAAGAGAAAAAGAACGGGCCGAGGCCCAGATATTTCACACCATGGCATCCTATGCGCCTGCTTTTGGCATGTTCGGAACACTTGTTGGTATGGTCAATATGCTTTTTAGCGTGAATGGGCCTGACTCTGTAAATATGGGTCACAATATGGCTGTGGCCTTGATGACAACACTGTATGGAATGCTCTTGGCCAACCTGATTTTCAGACCTGTGGCCATCAAGCTTGAACGACGTACGGAAAAGCGAACCATGATCATGCGCATGATTGTTGAAGGCACGATCATGCTGGCTGGTGAGCGGGGCCCGATATTTATCCGGGAAACACTAAAATCATTTACAGCACAATATGATGACGAACTTCAGGGTAGTGGAGGTTCAGGTGAAGACGAACTGCGCCCCCCGACTGCAAAACGGGCCAATCGTTCTAGCCCGGATGACAACTTCTGATGCTTCCCGGAAAGGCAACAAAGAAGGGACACGCAACAGCTATTGAGACTGTGGATCTACGCGGCCCTGTTTTTGATGAGCAGGAACACATTGAGGATAACCACACCAACGTGGAAAACACATGGATGGTGTCCTATCTGGATCTGGTAACCCTGTTGTTAAGTCTTTTCATTCTGATGGGTACATTAAATGCCCCGAAGGGAGGCATAAAAGTACAATCCGCAGCTGAAACAGTTTCTGCTGAGGAGAAGAAAGCACCCGCCAGCCTGGATGCAACAATCAAACGTCAAGGTCAGAAGCAGGGCTTAGAGGAAGAGCTTAACCGCGTTATCGGCAGCAATTCACTGGGCGGAGTCATGGATGTCAAAGTAACTCCCGGCCAGATACGCTTGCAGATGCATGCCAGCATGCTTTTTGGACCGGCCAAGGCAACGCTGAATAAATCTGCCGGGACTCCTTTAAAGGATCTGGCAAAATTATTGCAAAATTATCCCGGCAGGGTTGAGGTAGCAGGGCACAGTGACAATATTCCTATTTCCGGGGGGCGCTATCTTTCCAACTGGGAGTTATCCTCGGCCAGAGCGGCTACGGTTGTAGAATCATTAATTGGCCTGGGCATCCCCGCCAGACGTCTGCATGCGACAGGTTATGCGGACACTCGCCCTATCATGACAAATGTTACCAGCGAAGGCAGGGCAAAAAATCGCCGTGTTGAAATCATTGTTGAAATGGGCACAGAACTGTTGCGTAAGCGTTAAAACTCATAAGCCAGAATCAGCTTGAGTGTTCCATCGTTACTGCCGGAAGTGAGTCCGAACAGATAGCCAAGATCGTAC
>CAYLYU010000146.1:0-4013 GCA_964387725.1 uncultured Zetaproteobacteria bacterium
TTAGCTGAATCAAACGAATAGCTCCAAAGGTTCCAACGGCTGTCTGTTTTGTCGGTTTCTAACATCCCCGAAATCACAATCGATTTTTTATCCGGAGAAAGGGCCAAACCATTTCGGATCAAAAGTTTTGGGATGCTCTTTTCCTCAATCGAACCATTGGCAACATCTAGTTCAAAAAGTTCAGCACGGCGAGGGTCCCGATGACCAATAAACAGTAGCCTTGAGTCATCAAGCCAAGCTGACATGCCTACGGATGCAAACCCCTCCTCCGGGACTTGTCGGGTGAATTGAAAAGGACCGTTTTTATTCTTGGCAATCAGTATGCGGTTGAACCCCTCAGCCAGAATAGCTATAGAGCCACCCTCAGGGCTGACGGAAACGGATTGGATGAATTCAAACGGTCCTAAATTACCTTTTGCAGGAATGCCATGTATGGAAATTGAACGAAATCCACTTCCGTCTGCATCCCACCTCCCAACAGAGGCACCGAGTCTATGGCTTATCGCATAAATATATCTCCCATCAGGACTCCAAATAGGTTTAACAAAGTCAGTTGACTGTTGGATTTGTCGAAGTGGTCGCCCATCAGGACCAAGCAACACAAGACTGCGAATACCATCAGGCCCTGTTGATTCAACAGCGATAGCTTTTCCATTTGGACTCCAGACCGGCGATTCATATTCCTTGATTGACTCTATGCAGTGGGGTTTAGCACCCGTATCAACAGATGCGCTGCAAAGTTGCCCTTCGTTGGTGTAAATAATGTCAGAAAGCATTGCCATGCTAGCCTCCGATGATGTAGGGGTCATAATAAGTGATAAAATTACAACACCGCCACAAATCTTATTCACGCGCTCTCCATCGATCGATGAGTAACACTGCTAAGGAAAACATTGCATCTATCACTTATGAAACCCTAAATATTTTTCCAAAGAATGACTTTGCACGTTGGAGCCGCGTAGAGAGAACAAATTCGCGCCCCTGAAGCATATCTACTATTTCATCTGCCGCAGCCTCTCTCCATGCGTATTCCAAGTAATTTATTCCATCACTGTTCATTACATCCATTTTTGCACCTCGGGCAATGAGGTATTGAACGACATTGGTGCGATCCAGTCTTATGGCCTCATGAAGGGGAGTCCACTCCCCAGCTCCCGCGTTAATGTCAGCACCATGATTGACAAGGCACTGAACCACTTCCAATGCGCCGGCACAAGCAGCTTCATGAAGAGCTGTTCTGAAGCCGGGTTTGATATTCACATTAAGTCCCTGACTAATAAGCCATTCGACAAGTTCTTTGTTGCCTGAATATGCAGCCAGATGGAGCACAGTTATACCTCTCTCATCTTCGACATTTAGATACATGCCCTGGTCAATAAACCATTCAATAAGTGCCTTATGTCCATGATATGCTGCGAAGAATAGTGTTGGCCGTCCATTAGAAGTTCGAATATTCATGTCCGCGCCCTGCTGTACAAGCCATTTAACTAGCTCAATGTTTCCAGATGAAGCGGCGTATTGAATAACTGTTCGACCCAAATCATCGCCGTTGACAGCATTTACATCAGAACCACCGTCAACAAGGGTCTTTATGGTTGTTAAATCCCCAGCCCTTGCTGCTGCAAACAGAGCTTCATCATCGTGCATGCAGCCTTCCATTAAGGTGTAAACGGGCCTTCAAAGAAAATGGCACTATTGATCTCAATCTGGACCTGACTGTCATTTGCCGCGACTTTTCGATTAAACGATTCCCTAAAAACGCGACAGCTGCCCCAACTGTCGGGCCCTGTAGAATCAGCCCCCACAGCTCATGATCACGCCAGAACAGCCAGATTCCACCAATCAACCATAATGCTAACAGCAATACGGTTAACCCGATGAGCAAAGCTCTAACGAGCAGCGCCTTTTCATATGCTGAAAAGCCCTCCGATTGACCTTGGTTATCTCTACTCATCGCTTATGCCCTCTTAAACAGGCGGGCTAACAGTTGAGCCAAAAATCCGAACATAAAAAATCCGCCCACGAAAACAATTGCTACCCATCCCCACGACATCGTAAACAGACCAACACCGATCGTTCCCATAGCGAGCCACGGAAATACCATCTTTTCAAGATAGCCAAACCCAGGGTTTCCCCCAAATGTTTGTGGAACAACTTCTCTAACAAACACTACGCATTGATAAAGAGCTCCAAGCAACCCGGCAACCATCAGGATCAGCCCAATTTGACTCCACATTATCGTCTCCTCCCTGACCCTCTCCAACTTGGATTCGTGTCTTCGCTTCCACTACTCAGTTTTACAAGCTTAGCTGAATCAAACGAATAGCTCCAAAGGTTCCAGCGGATGTCTGTTTTATCGGTTTCAGACACCCCCGAAATCACAACCGATTTTTTGTCCGGCGAAAGCGCTAAACCCTCGCTGATCAAAAGGCCCGGGATGCTCTTTTGTTCAATCGAACCATTGGCAATATTCAATTCGAAAAGTTCAGCACGGCGAGGGTCCCGATGACCAATAAACAGTAGCCTTGAGTCATCAAACCAAGCTGTCATACCTACGGATGCAAGCCCCTCCTCCGGGACTTGTCTGGTGAAGTGAAAAGAACCGTTTTTATTCTTGGCGATCAGTATGCGGTTAAAGCCCTCAGCCAGAATAGCTAGGGAATTTCCGTCCGGGCTGAAAGAGATGCGTTCAATGAATTCGAAAGCTCCCAATGACCCATTTCCGGGAATTCCATGAATGGGGATAAGTTGGAAGTCGCCTCCGCTCTTTTCCCACCGCCCAACTGCGGCCCCGATCTTTTGATTTACAGCATAGATGTGGTTGCCATCCGGGCTCCAGACAGGCCTGATAAACTCAGCGGAATCCTTGATCTTCTTGAGCGGTTCACCATCCTTTTTCAGCAGCATGAGAGCATTTACACCATCAGTGCCTTTCGATTCAACAGCGATGGCATCTCCACTGGGGCTCCATGCCGGAAACCCATATCCACTGCTTGATTCAACGCAGCGGGACTTTATTTCGGCATCATCAGTCGTACTACAGAGCTGCCCGTCATCAATATAGATAATTTCATTAAGCGACTTCATATCTGCCTCCGATGTGCCTTTCATCAGTTTTTGAATGGTCTGATTCACATCCTCGACTTGCCCGTCAAACCTATCTGATAGAAAACCGCTTTTTGTAAAGGGAGCATCACCGGAATTCAGATTGTAGTCCCAAAGCTTGCCTTGCCGATCATAGAGAAATACAGGCGGTCCTGAGACAAGCGTTTCGAAGTTTCCTCTAGGGGCGACCAGTCCATAATACTCCACACCGTTCACTCGCTTGAGATAGATGCTTTCAGGAATGCCGTAATGCGCTACATAGTGCGCAATATCCGGCACATGTTCTGGGTCATGAAAGGCGTTGTATTGGCGGGTGCCGTACATGATCAAACCTACGCCGATCACCATGCCCGCCAATAGAAGTATGCCAAATGCCTTAAACAGAAAAGAGAGCAGTTTCAGCATACAGTCAACGGCTTTTCCAGCTGGCAGTGACGGTTTTGCCCACGCCACCACTGGCTTCAGGCCAGTCATCCGGCATGAAGAAGCGATAAACCAACCTGAATGATGGATAGTTCTTGTTCTTACGCTCGGCATTTGCGATCTTCGTATCAGAAACTGGAAAATAGATCATATTACCCTTGGTCAGCATCGGCTCTCCTCCGATAGTATCAGAATGCCATCCGGTAAGAGCTTCCGGGCATGATTTGTGTGTATTACAGAGAGCGTTGATTTCGGCAGCAGTATCGAGGACCTCCTTTTTCCCATCGAGGAAATAGAAGTTCACATAATCGTGCCCAACGAATGTATATCCGATAAATATCATGATTCCGATAATCAGAGTGTTGAATACATTTTTCATAGAAGGCTCCTGTTTCCGGATTCATTTAGGATGAATCTCAATCATTTTCTCACATGCTAACAATACGCCTCACAGCCCATCAAACCTGAACAGCATCAGCAAGGCT
>CAYLYU010000147.1:0-4011 GCA_964387725.1 uncultured Zetaproteobacteria bacterium
GGGAAGCAGGGAACAGTGTCAGTTTCTTGCTGGTGAATGAGCCGTCAGCCAGTATGGATTGCAGTTCCTTTAGCTCCAGTTTGCCTTCGGCAAGGCTGTAGACACTCTGAATTTCGTACCAGTGATTACCCAATAGCGTCACACCAACATGCTGAATATACCCATTCAGTGAAACTTTCTGCCAGAAATCACCCGGGAAAGTAGTAGTTTTCCAGTCCAGATTGCCTGCGGTGATATCCACGTTACCACGCTGTTTTGATACCTCATACGAGCCTTTCAGTTCAGCATTGCCGAGCGGGCCATTGATCAGCAAATGGCTGCTGCTGACGATACCGTGTTTCACATCAACAACTCCGTTGGCAAGCCATGTTTCCGTTCCCAGATTCTGCAGTTGCCAGTGAGCTGTCATAAGACCGAACCAGTCAGAGTCATGATCCGACCATGACGTATGGCCACTTCCTTGCAGTAATCCTTTCAGTCGGAGAGTGTGTTCGGGCAGTTGAATGGAGTGGTTCTGGAGCTGATCAAGGTTCAGGTTCAATTGATCAAACGTCAGTTTATGCTTTCCTTTTTTCATCGACCACCTGAGCTGAGCCAGACTGGACTTATCCAGTTGGCAATGTTGCATACTGACTGCAGTCGGCAGGTTTTCTGAAAATCCTATTTTCATCTGGCATGTAGCAGCGACTTGTTGCGGTTTTTCAAACCATGGGGCAAAGCCTATCTGAGCCTGAGTTGCATCAATATCGACCTCCAGATATTTTCCGGATGTTTGTTGGTGCAGATGCAGTTTTCCACTAAGCTGGCCTGTCGCCTTTAGAATCGGGTCCATACCCAGCGAAGCCAGCAACAGGTTGGACAGTGGTTGCCAGAGCGTTGCATCAGCTGCATCCGTGTCAATAAGCATATCTCTGTCGCCATTTGCCATCTGATTACCGCTGATATTGATTGCATTCGAGTCCGAATTCTTTGCTGTGTTAATGGTGGCTTTGGCATTCCAGTTTTGAGCATTCCCGGAAAATTCACCGGCGAGGAACTGTAAATCAGGCAAGGGGATATTGCCTTCACCATCATGGAAGACGGCTTTTTTTAGCTGCAGGGTAGCATGCCCCTGCCATGCCTTTTTATCCCATTCGATATCAGCTTTCAGATTTGTCATGCCGGAAATATTGCGTTGAAAAGTCAGGCTCTTGGGCAGGAACGCGAACCATTCGGATAGTGGAACCTGCTCTGCATCCACAGATGTGTTGCAATTATTTTTTTCACACCCACCTTTTATGGCAAGCACTGCGTGTTTGCCAAAGCTCATGAAACTGTCATGCCAGGCGAGCTTCCCTTCACCCGAATGGCTGAGTTTTCCACGCAAGTTCAGGGCTGTTTCCCCATTGTTGTTTTCAAGCGCCACCGATCCGAAAACAGACCATATTTGTCGCCTGGGTATATCCAGCGTCAATGCACCACTGATAAATTTACCTTTGTTTTCAAGCCTCGCGATCAAGGTTTCAGGAGCAAAAGGTTTCAGTCCGGAAAGCCGAAGCTGATTCAGCTTTAACTTGCCGAACCCGCCTGCGATTTCACCGGCGCGAAACAGCAGATGGCCATTACCGCTAATCGACTGTTTGCCTTGTCTGGCATTCAATTCCCACAGGGTTTCCCGATTTGGTCCGATATCCCTGAGTTCCATATGCAGATTATTTAATAACTCGGTACCATCCGAGGCCAGTATACGGCTGCGAATCAAGTGAATACGTTTGACCGGCAGTGATGAGATGGCTGTGGATGTCAGCTGCAGTGATTCAGGATGGATAGTGATGACTGCATCGTGAATATCGAGTGTTTTCACTTCGATTTTTCCCAGCAGCAGTGGCAATAGCCCGAGACTGATATTGATATGTTTGGCCCGCATCCGATACTGTTTGTGAATCAATGAAACGTCATCCAGCCGTAGGCCGACACCGTGTATAAATGCCAGTTCGGAGTGGTTTGCTGTCAGTACGGCATCCGTTGCACTGCTGAATTGCCCGTAAAAATGATCGCTCAGGTCAGCTGAATTAAGGCGAAAAAACAAAATCGCGCTAATGACAAGCAGGCCTGCACCGGCCAGAAATATTTTGCGCAGGCCTGTTGTCATGGGAAAGAGCCGATCAGCCTTTCAGCAGTTCTTTCAGACGCTGGTTGACCATGCCCGGGTTGGCCTTGCCCCGGGATGCCTTCATAACCTGCCCGACAAAGAAACCCAGCAGCTTGTCTTTACCGGCGCGATAGCCGGCCACCTGATCAGGGCTGGCTGCCATGACTTCATGAATAATGGCATCAATGGCACCGGTATCGGAAACCTGCTTCAATCCTTTGGCTTCGATAATGGCATCGGCATCATCATCCGATGTCATCATGGCATCGAGCACATCCTTGGCGGCTTTGCCGGAAATCGAATTATCGGCGATACGTTCCAGCAGTCCGGCCAGACGTGCCGGCGATACCGGTGATGCGGAGATATCCGTACCTGTTTCTTTCAGGCGACCCAGCAGCTCATTGGCCATCCAGTTGGCACAGCGTTTGGGATCAGCCGGATGAGCCGCGACCAGTGATTCATACCATGCCGCCAGATCCCGTGTCTGGGTCAGCACATCGGCATCATAGGGGGAGAGTCCGTATTCGGTTTCAAAACGTTTACGCAATTGCCCCGGCAGTTCCGGCATGCCTGCCCGAATGGCATCGACTTCTTCCTGTGCGAAACGCAACGGTGGCAGATCCGGTTCCGGGAAATAGCGATAATCGTGGGCTTCTTCCTTGCTGCGCATGGAACGGGATTCGCCTTTGGCGGAATCAAACAGGCGCGTTTCCTGAACCACTTCGCCGCCGTCTTCAATCAATTCAATCTGGCGGTTGACCTCATATTCGATGGCCTGTTTGATGAAACGGAACGAGTTGAGGTTTTTCAGCTCGGCGCGTGTGCCCAGTGGTTCACCCGGTCGGCGCACCGATACATTGGCATCACAGCGGAATTGTCCTTTCTCCATATTGGCATCGGACACATCAAGGAAACAGACCAGCTGATGCAGCTGTTTCAGATAGGCGATGGCTTCATCGGCATTGGCCATATCCGGTTCGGAAACGATTTCCATCAGCGGCACACCGGAACGATTCAAATCGATATGGGATACACCGTCGAGGCCTTCATGCATGGATTTACCGGCATCTTCTTCCATGTGAATGCGGGTGATGCCGATACGCTTTTCACCGTCTTTGGTGGGAATGTCCAGATAGCCACCCTCTACGATCGGCAGCGGGAACTGGGTAATCTGATAGCCCTTGGGCAGATCGGGATAAAAGTAATTCTTGCGATCGAATTTCGATACCAGATTGATATCGGCGTTGATGGCCAGTCCGGTCAATACAGACTTTCTGGCGGCTTCCATATTCAATACCGGCAACTGGCCGG
This sequence comes from uncultured Zetaproteobacteria bacterium, assembly GCA_964387725.1. Taxonomy (GTDB): domain Bacteria; phylum Pseudomonadota; class Zetaproteobacteria; order Mariprofundales; family Mariprofundaceae; genus CAYLYU01. The sequence goes on from CAYLYU010000147.1 coordinate 3,443, forward strand.
GCATGCCGAGACATACCGGGCAGGTCTGGGTATTGGGTTCGGCGCCAAATTCGGTTGAACAGCCGCAGAATTGCTTGGTTTTGGTGTTGACCTGAACATGGACTTCCAGACCGATGACGACTTCCCAACTCATGCTTCACCTCCGAATTCTGCCGGTGATTGCACCCAGTCGGTCACATTTTCATAGGCTGATGCTGCTCCCAAAATCAGATCTTCGCGCCAGGCCGGTGCAATCCATTGCAGGCCAACCGGCAAGCCACCTACGAAACCACATGGTTGGCTCATACCGGGTAGCCCGGCCAGATTCAGTGCGATGGTGAAGATATCGGATAAATACATGGTCAACGGATCATCGGTTTTTTCCCCCAATTTGAAAGCGGTAATCGGGCTAGTCGGTGTGGCGATGACATCGACCTGCTCAAAGGCGTCGATGAAATCCTGACGGATCAGTGTACGCACCTGCTGGGCCTTGATGTAATAGGCATCGTAATAACCCGAGGAGAGCGCAAAGGTACCGGTGAGAATACGGCGTTTGACTTCGGCTCCGAATCCTTCATCACGGCTGCGGG
>CAYLYU010000148.1:0-3968 GCA_964387725.1 uncultured Zetaproteobacteria bacterium
TCTTACCAATATAGGTTGTGACAATAGACCACGATACAAATCGCGTCAAACTGGTATGTATGTTCAATATTGAACCAATAGGCTCATAAAATATCGTATTAGCTCTTGATATATATAAGAAGAATATTGAATATACTCAATATGGACAAGATTCATGCAGTGGCCGATCAGTACCGGCGTTTCCTTGTCGAGAGACAGTTTGCAACAGAGAAAGCATCCGGGTACATGCAGGGGCGGGTAGAGCAGTTCCTGCACTTTGCCTGCGGCTATCGGGATGAGCCTTTTGAACAGGTGTTGATTCGTTTCGAAGATATGCTGGCAGAAAATAAAACCATTGAGCCCTGGCAAATCAAACAGGCTAATGATGCGATTACGCTTTACCATTTTCATTTTCGGCGACACGAGGGCCATGACAATAAATCCATAATGCCCGACTCCATCGATGAGGTTATGCAGAGGGTGCGCGAATGGATGCGGATCAAGCACTATGCGCCACGTACGGAAAAGTCTTACCTGCACTGGATTGCCCGCTTCCTCCGCCATGTCCGGCAACACGGAGAAAGTGGTTCCGTTTCAGTAAATGATTTTTCCGGCTTTATCAGTCATCTTGCAACGAAGAGAAAGGTCAGCGCCTCCACACAGAATCAGGCGTTTAATGCTCTGCTCCTGTATTTCCGTGATATCCTGCATATCGATACCTCCGCATTGCCCCGATCCGTGCGTGCAAGACAGGGGAAACGACTGCCGAGTGTCTTGTCTGTCGAAGAAGTGCAGCGGATTTTTGCAGCAACAGAGCCAAAATACAGTCTGATGATCAGACTGCTGTATGGTAGCGGTATGCGTATGAGCGAGTTGCTCAGACTGCGTATCCAGGATATCGATTTCGATCATCGACTGGTTATTGTTCATGCTGCCAAAGGTGATAAGGATCGAACTACGTTGCTGCCCGAGTCTCTCATTGAAGCATTGCGGTTACATGTTGAGAAAGTCAGGGCTCTGCATGAACAGGATTTGGTTGAGGGGTTCGGTGCTGTCTGGTTGCCCGATGCACTGGCCCGGAAATACCCGAACGCGGCTACCGAATGGGTGTGGCAGTTTCTGTTTCCGTCCGCGAAACTTTCCCGCGACTCTGAAGCGGGTGTCATGCGTCGGCATCATGTTTATGATAAATCATTTCAGGCGGCGATGAAGCGGGCAGTCAAACGTTCAGGTATCAGTAAACGTGCCTCCCTGCACACACTTCGACACAGTTTTGCCACACACCTGTTGATGCAGGGCACGGATATTCGTGAAATTCAGGAGTTGCTGGGGCACAAAAGCGTGGAAACGACCATGATCTATACCCATGTTGTACGCCAACTGAAAACAAGCGCCATATCCCCGCTGGATACATTGAATCAGCAGCAAAAAACTATTGATGATTGACCGAAAACTTACAGGGCACGGAAACAGGGGCCGCATCCTTCTGGCCCTGGCCAAATCCGCCATCTCGGAGAAGCTGGGCATATCACTGAACGGTGATATGTCGGTCAATGCAGCCTGGCTCAATGAAACAGGGGCCTGCTTTATTACCCTGAAAATCAACGGAGCCTTGCGCGGTTGCATTGGCACACTGGAGCCTCACCGTCCCCTGCTCCGGGATGTGTCTGCCAATGCTGTTTCCGCTGCCTTTCATGATCCCCGCTTTCCTCCGCTTACGCCTGAGGAATTCGATCAGCTACGCATCGAGATTTCCGTTCTGGGCTCATTGGAACCCATACAGGCCAGAGATGAAAATGATTTTTTGAACCAGTTGAAACCCGGCGTTGATGGTATCGTTTTCGAGTACGGCCCGCACCGGGCCACGTTTCTGCCGCAGGTCTGGGAGCAATTACCTGATCCGCATACCTTTTTGGCGCATCTGAAGTTGAAGGCGGGCCTGGCCACTGATTTCTGGCATCCTGATGTGCTACTCTATAGGTACAGGGTGGAGAAATTTAGCCCGGATGATTCATGAGTCGGAGCGCTGATCATGGCTGATGCCCATTTCCCCGGTCGCTACTGGCACAAGCTCGAAGATGGGCGAATCCAGTGCGATGTTTGCCCGCGCGACTGCAAACTGCATGATGGTCAACGCGGGTTGTGTTTCGTGCGCAAACGTGAGGGTGAGCAAGTCGTGCTCACTACCTATGGACGATCTTCGGGCTTCTGTGTGGATCCCATCGAAAAAAAACCGCTGGCCCATTTCTATCCGGGCTCAAGCGTGCTGTCCTTCGGCACAGCGGGGTGCAATCTTGCCTGTAAATTCTGCCAGAACTGGGATATTAGCAAATCCAGGGAGTTTGACCGTTTATGCGATGAAGCCTCGCCCAAGGCGATCGCCGAAGCAGCAAGAGACATGGGCTGCAAAAGTGTCTCTTTTACCTACAACGACCCGGTGATCTTTCTCGAATATGCCGTGGATACGGCTAAGGCCTGTCATGAAATCGGCATCAAAACCGTGGCAGTTACCGGGGGCTACATTCATGCCGAAGCCAGGGGCGAGTTCTTCAGTCACATGGATGCGGCCAATGTCGACCTGAAGGCATTTACCGAGGATTTTTATCACAAACTCTGTGCAGGTCAGCTTAAACCTGTACTTGATACGCTTTGTTATCTCAAGCATAAAACAGATATCTGGCTGGAAATCACCACCCTTCTCATTCCCGGTAAAAACGATTCGGATGAAGAACTGGCAAACCTCAGTGCCTGGATAGCTGCCGAACTCGGCCCGGATGTACCGCTCCACTTTTCTGCCTTCCACCCCGATTACAGAATGACCGATGTACCCCCTACCCCGCCATCCACGCTTTCACGGGCAAGACGAATCTCCCGGGAAGCAGGCCTTCAATATGTCTACACGGGAAACGTCCATGACATCACGGGTGGCACTACAAACTGCCCTTCCTGTGGCAGCAGTCTCATTGTTCGTGACTGGTACGATATCCTCGAGTATCACCTCAGCAATGATGGCTGTTGTAACTCATGTAGCCAGACCATCGCCGGTGTCTATGGCCCCTACTCCGGCAGCTTCGGCAACCGGCGTATTCCCGTCACCCTGCATGCAGCATAGATACGTTGATACTCCTATTCAGCATATTGGGAGAGGTGTCGGGATAATTTCATTAGCAATTCCTTCTAGGGAACCGCTGAATAAAGCTGGTTCGATGAGGCTGCAAATCAAAATGAGTGAGTTCAAGGCAAATATTGCAGGTAATAGCACCGCTATTGCTCAAATCTTTAACGCAGAAATCGCTTGTTTTGATCGCAGTATCGCGAATCATGGTTTGTTCAGCGGCTCCCTAGCGATGCCAGGCTTTCTTATCTAATCAAAGGGCCTTCGGCCACTTTTGGGCATGGTGTAAAATACGGAGAATCTGCACTACACCTTCCCGTACCCAATAGATAACAATAAACGGCGTACCGCTGATGACCAGTTCACGAGTCTGTGCAACGCGGCCCGGGCGTCCCATATTGGGATGGCCGGCAAGATATTCTACGGCTTCCCGTACCCGCTGACCCATACACAACGCGGCATTCTGGTCATCCCTTGCGATAAAAACGCCTGCAGCCTTGAGATCAAGTAATGCGGGACGAGACCACTCAAGCTTCATGAAAACAGTTCAGCTCGTATTCCTTGCTTCCCATGACTCAAGAACGGAGAGGGCTTCTTCATGGGGGACAACATCACCCGCCCTTGCCGCATCCATGCCTTCCTGAATCGCGGTAATCTGCCATTCCTGAACCGCGATATATTCTTCAATCGCCTGAGCAGCAAGATATGACTTCGAGCGTTCGGTGGCTTTGGCCAAATGTTCCAGCCGGTCTGCCAGATTATCCGGCATCCGGACAGAAAGTAACGCAGATTTCGACATCATCACACCTCCGAATACAATGTATTCAAAAGTGATGATAGCAGAAGAAGTAACCCCAGGCAAAGAAAGTTGCGA
>CAYLYU010000149.1:0-3949 GCA_964387725.1 uncultured Zetaproteobacteria bacterium
GATGAAAAATCACTGGCTGAAATGGCCACTCAATACGGGCGCTGGCCATGGAAACGGGAAGTTTTTGCTGAGGCGCTGGCTGAGCTAGAATATATAGAGGCAAAATCGATCATGTTTACAATACTGATCACCGATCGGGACACAGAACATGCGCGCAGTGATGCTGTACTTAGCTTTGTGGCAAGCGAATCCTACGTCACAGTTTATCCTGTAGTCAGATTACCTGCCAAAAATGATGCTTACAGTAAATTGAAGGTATGTGACCTGGTTCCTGCAGGAGTCATGAAATGCCATACCGACAACACAATGGCAGCTATCTTGCCCGCTTTGCCAGGTATGCAACATGATCTGGGGATGATGAACCATCGGCTGGATGATGACGGAACGCTAAGGCACTGGACCCTGTTGTGGGAGGAAGAATCCTGGAAAATGCCAACGATGGTCGGGGGGGCTATCGCGCTTGCTCATATTGAACCCAGGGTAGATAAAAGTGAATCCTATACTCTGAACTGGAGAAACAAAAAGAACAGATACCCGAGAGTTTCATTTTCGGATTACCTTGCCACTCTGGAAGGTGCTAACCGGGTTTCTCCTGACTTTTTCAAAGGAAAGCATGTGATTATCGCCGCCTCTGCACCAGGCCTGACCATTCAGAATTCCACTTCGATAGGTTTAATGGATGATGGTGAGATTCTGGCGACGGCTTTGGATGATGCCATTAACGGAACTTATTTAAAATCAATTCCGGATTGGCTCAGCTTTTTGCTAACCGTTGGTTTTATTTGGGGAATGGCCCTCCTGTTTATGTTCAGTCGTGCCCAGAGAGATCTGGATAGCAGCTTTATCGCAATTGAGGTGGGCGCTGTGTTGGTTATGGCTCTGGCTATCAATTATACAACTTACTTTATTGATATCATGCCCATGGCCACGTATGGCCTAATTTATTACACCGTTGCAAGAACACATCATGAAATGGCTGAAACTATCTATATGGGAGCGTCATCTTATCTGGACAGGATTGCAAAAAATGACTCCCTGAATTCTGTCGGAATCATTGTATTCAAGGATGAGGAGAATCACTTTCTGCCCGGAAAGCGCGACATGCTTGTTATTCAAAAGAAGTTTGATTCCGGAAAGATATTCTTTTGCCATGAATCATTTCGGGAAGACCAGGTGCTTGAAGGGGGTAACGATGTGAGTTGCATGGTCGTAATTTCCGACAAGGGTTCACAGCATGACATTTTGGAGAAGTTGCACGTTTGCCTGCAACAGCGGGGTTTAAAAGATCATATAACTGAAGTTTTTGATTTTCCAGATAAGATAAAAAGGAACAGGAAGCTAATTCCGGGGTTTATAACCCTGAAAACCCTTTGTGCGGTTACGCAACTTCCTATAGACGAAGGAAAACCGGAGCAATAAATGACATTATCGCGTCAATTAATTCTAGTACTATTGTGTGTGATCCTTATTCTGTTTGGCGGCATGTTTGGACTTAACCTTAAGCATGTACAGAACCTTCTATCCAGGCAAATGGAGGTCCAGACTCAAAATTCAGCGGATTCACTAGCCCTGTCCCTGAAGAAATACCTGGCTAACAATGACATTCAGGGCGCTGAAACTTTTGTAGATGGTTTTTTCAATCATGGCTTTTACCAAAAACTTTCAGTGACTGATGCTCACAAACAGCAATCTATCATTGAACGAAGCCGCCCCAGAGCGATTAACGAGGTTCCAGACTGGTTCGTCGAGATAATTCCGTTGCATGCCCCTGTCAAGAAGGCAGACGTCCTTTTTTATAACTCAGGGCATCGGCAACGGAATGTGATCTTTCTTGAAGCAAGAAGCTCTCACGCTTATGAGCAACTCTGGCTAGCCACTCAAAAGTGGGTCATGTTATCAGCCGTATTGATTATATTAGGTACCTTGCTATTGATTTACCTGATACGCTGGCAGCTATCTCCTTTGAGAGCTATTGAAGGGCAGGCGATAGCAATCAGTCGTCGTGAATTCTTAATAAATGACCAGATACCGCAAGCACGCGAACTGAGCCGAATCGTGCTAGCCATGAACAGCATGTCAGATAAATTAAAACATTTCATTGATGAATTAACTGAGAAGGCCGAAAAATTATTGCGTGAGACACGCATTGATGCGCTGACCGGCCTCATGAACCGTCAAACTTTTATGGATAACCTACATGCTGTTATGAATGAAAACGGTGTCATTGGCATGATTCATGTTCATAACCTTGGCCATATTAATGACACACATGGCTATCCAACGGGCAATGAGCTTCTTTGCGCACTTGCAAAAATCCTTCGTAGTGAGAAGGAGTTATATGCTGAAGCCTTTACAGGGCGTATATCAGGTTCTGATTTTGCCATCGTAACACCCGGGCTGAGCATGAAAGAGTTTCACAACATCTATAAACAGTTGGGCTCCAGACTGGAGTCGCTATCTGTACCCGAAGGCATGGGAAGCCTGAAGGTCATCGCTGGTATTGCCTCATATGATCAAAAACAAGGTATGAGTAAAGTACTGGCCAGAGCCAACCATGCCCTGGCAATAGCTACACATCAGGAAAAGGCAGTTGCCTATCTGGGTGATGATCAGGAGCTTTTAGCTACTTCATCCACCAATTGGGGAAGATTGATTGATCATGTAATGCGGGATGGATCTATCAAGCTCACTAGCCAGGATGTAATTGATCCGGATGGTAAAACGCTCTTCCGCTGTCTGTTAGCCAAACCCGAGTTGCCGGCTGAAAAAGATATTCACACAGCAGGCTTTATAGCAATGGCTGAGCGCCTTGGCAGGGCCAGTGAGTTTGATCGCCTGGTTATAAGCAAAATCTTTCAGCATGCCTCCAGCCATAGCGATGGCTTCCCATGGGCGATCAAGCTATTGGCCTCATCATGGTACGACGAAGGCTTTCAGGAGTGGTTCCTTGGCCTTCTCAAGCAATATCCATCGGTATCCGATAAATTATTTATCACTTGTACCGAGGCTTCGCTTATAAGAGATGTCACTATCTCAAGAAAGAATATTGATTGCATACGCCAGTTGGGTGGGCGTATAATCATGGACCATTTTGGCGGGGAACTAAATTCATTTGCTGCCTTACGACAGCTTAAACCGGATTATATAAAACTGGATGGAAGTTATATTAGAGATATCATTGAAAACGATGATCATAAAATGTTTCTGGGGATTGTTACCAATATAGCGCACGGCCTCGATATCGGAGTCATCACCGAACATGTCGAAAGTGTTGAGATTAAATTGATATTGAATCAGATAGATATTGATGCGTTCCAGGGGTATGCCATTTCCCAGGTAAAATTACTGGAACCATAGGAGTTGTTGTGGATAAGCCTTTACTGGAAGTGATGGATGAAATGCTTGCTAACGGCATTGAGCCCAGGAGCAAGAGGGATGAACTGTGGAATCGATACGGGCGCAGGCGTGCGGTAGTAGCTCTCGACTCATCAGGATTTACCCGTACAACCAATGAATTTGGTATTATGCATACCTTAAGCAAGTTGACGCAAATGCGCAGTATTGTCATTTCGGTTCTGGGAAAACATAACTGTGATACTTACGTTACTGAAGCGGACAGTTTTATAGCCCTGTTCCCCAAGGTTGATCATGCCATAGATGCTATGCTTGAATCCGTTCAAATTATTCGTGATGAGAACCTTATGCTGACTGCTGACCGGCCTTACAAAATATGTGCCGGAATTGGTTATGGGACACTGCTGGTCACCGGTGGACATGGTGAGTTTTTCGGTAAGGAAATGAACCTTTCCTCCAAACTGGGAGAGGATCTTGCCGAAGCTGATGAGCTTTTCCTGACAGAAACTGCATTTGAAAAAATATCAGATGAGCGCAAGAAATTATTCAACAAAAAAATGGCCACGGTTTCAGGAAATGATATCGTTCACTACGC
>CAYLYU010000150.1:0-3898 GCA_964387725.1 uncultured Zetaproteobacteria bacterium
TCATGCCCGGCAATGTTTCAGACGAACGTAAACGCATCTGTAGAGCATTTGGCGCGGAGATTCTATTTTCCGATCCGCTTGAGGGGTCAGATGGAGCTATTCTTTATTGCCAGAAAATTTATGCGTCCGAACCTGAACTTTATTTCAAACCGGATCAGTATAATAATCCTGTCAACGCAAGAGCACATGAAGAATCCACTGGGCCGGAAATATGGCGTGATACAGATGGACAGGTGACACATTTTGTCGCCGCCACGGGCACTTGCGGAACACTGGTGGGCACGGCTCGCTATCTAAAAAAGATGAAATCGGATATCAGAATTATTGCGGCAGAACCGGACTCTCCCTTCCACGGCATTGAGGGCCTAAAACATATTGAATCCAGTATTGTCCCCGAAATCTATGATGCTTCCATGCACGATGAAAAACTCGGGATTGACACCGAGGCAGCCTACCATTTTACGCAACGCCTGGCGCGTGAAGAAGGCATTCTGGCAGGACAGTCAAGCGGTTGCGCCCTGGTTGCCGCATTGCAGGTCGCCGAACGCCTGGCCGAAGAAAACAAGTCGGGTAAAATCGTTGCCATCTTTCCGGATGGCGGAGAAAAATATCTTTCCACCACTGTCTTTGCAGACGACAGGGTTGGCTATGCCGAGGGCATCTAGCCCGGTATCAATGTAGCTGTTCAGATTGCCGCTGGTTTTCCGAGGGCAAGGGAAAAAAGCGGAGCTTACTGGTGTAAGTGAGCATTTATTGACGCAGTCATCGGGAAAATCAGTGGTGAGCTGAATAGCTACATCTTATTTCCTCCAGAATTCCGGCACCAATAGCACGAAGAAGGTAAATATTTCCAGACGACCGAGAATCATGCCAAAAAGCAGGACACTTTTGGCCGTATCAGGAAGTGATGCATAAGTAGATGCCGGCCCAACGCCTCCAAACCCCGGGCCTGTATTGGTGAGGCAGGCAGCAGCGGCTGAAAGTGCAGTTAGCATGTCTACACCAGTGAATGCAACAAACGTAGCAATAACGATGTAGCAAACAACGTAGAGCACAAAAAACCCCCACAGAGCCTGCACTACGCTATCCGGCAAACTTTTTCGTCCCATCTTCACCTGAATAATGGCATGTGGATGAATCAGACGGCGAATTTCACGCATCCCCTGTCTGAATAGCAACATGACACGGACAACCTTCATGCCACCGCCAGTCGAACCGGCACATGCTCCGACAAACATGGCAACAAACAGCAGCAGATTGGTTCCGGCCGGCCACTGAGCGTAGTTACTCACAGAAAAACCGGTGGTGGTAGCAATGGACACCGTATTAAATATAGCTTCGTTCAGATCTCCACTTCCTGAAACCTGAACAACAACTCCAATCAGAATCATGAGAAATACCAGCCACTTCACATATGACTGGAACTCACCATCCCTGAAATAGACAGACAGGGAAAGGCCCTGCCTGAGTGCAGCAAAATGCAGGGTAAAATTAATCCCGGCCAAAAACATGAAAAGGACTATCAGCCCACGGATCAGATTTGAATCATAATATCCAATGCTTGCATCATGGGTGGAAAAACCGCCTATAGATACGGTGCACATGGCGTGATTTATTGCGTCAAACCATCCCATGCCCGCAAAGGTGAAGGCTGCGGCTGAAATAACCGTCAGAGCAAAATAAATATACCACAAGACCTTGGCCGTCTCGGTTACACGTGAGGTTAGTTTATCTTTAATTGGCCCGGGAGTTTCAGCGCGGAACAATTGCATACCACCAACCCCCAACAAAGGCATCACAGCCACGGCCAACAGAATAATCCCCATACCGCCCAGCCATTGCTGCATTGAGCGCCAAAACAGAATAGAAGGGGGCAGCGAATCAAGATTGCTTAGTATGGTAGCCCCGGTTGTCGTTAAGCCTGAAGTAGATTCAAAGAGTCCGTCGATCAGATTGTCGCAAGTCCCCGTAATCCAGAAGGGGACAGCCCCCAGAATCGCCAGGGCAGCCCAGGCAAGGGCAACGACAAGAAACCCGTCTCGATGTGAAAGGTTATCCGGAGCAGACCCTGCCGCGCGCATCATGAGCAAGCCCAACAGCGAAACAATGCAACCGGATAGAATGAGCTGATGCGTGTGACCTGCCTCAAAATAAAGTGAAACGGCAGCCGGCAAAAGCATACTGGAGCCAAACAAGGCAATAAGAATCCCTAAAGTCCAGATCACACCCAGTGCGTGCATGGCTTAACCTTTACTCATTGCCAGGCCCGGCCTAGAAAAATTCCAGATGAACTTCAAACAAGCGTTCAATGGCCTGTGTTGACTTACTGCTTGCCACCATCAAAACATGATCGTGTGGCTTGATGCGTGCCTCACCAGTCGGAATGATGATCTCTTTTCCTCGCACCAGTGCCGCAATCACTGTATCTGCCGGAAGCGGCAACTCACTCAGAGGAATATTGATCACATCGCTGGTCTCCAGTGCTTCAGCCTCAATAACTTCCAAGCTGCCATCGCCCAGGGATGAAATGCCAAGAACCCGGCCTTTCCTGATGTGTCGCAATATGGAAGACACAGTTGTTAAACGTGGAGATACAGTTACATCAAGTCCGATTTGCTGTACCAGATCAGTATAAATATAGCGATTAACCAGGGTGACAATCTGAGGAACATTATATTTCTTGGCGATCAGGCTGGCCAGAATATTGGACTCATCATCATTGGTGAGGGCCAGCAAAACATCCATTTCATCGATATTTTCTTCCTCAAGCAACTCCCGATCTAAAGCATCCCCGGAAATAACTACGCCCTTGTTCAGGTTATCTGCCAACCACTCGGCTCTTTTTCGATTATGCTCGATAACCTTGAGATGAATACCAGTCCGTTCCAGTTCCTGTGCAACAATGTAGCCAACATTGCCACCACCCACCATCATAACATGATTGTGCTTTTTCTGACCTTCAAGACCGATACGCTGTAAAAAAGCCAACAGTTGTTTTTTATCAATAGCAACATAGATATGATCACCAGCCAGAATCATGGATGTACCTTGAGGTATTTTCCATTTACCCCCTCTGCCTATGGCAACAACGTACATCCTCACGTCACCCATGACATCACCGAGTTCAGTCAGATTCAAGCCAGCAAGAACACTTTTCGGAGCCACCTTCAAGCCCAGCAACTGAACCCTTCCATCCGCAAATTCCTGGGCATCCATGGCTGAAGCCACCTGGATACGCTTTAGCACGGCCATAGCAGCCTCTCGCTCGGGTGAAATGATCCGATCGATGGGGAGGTCATCACGTCCGAATAAATGCTCTGCATTAACATATTCCTGATTGCGAACGCGGGCCATTTTAGTCGGCACCTTAAAGATTGAGTGCGCGACCTGGCATGCAATCATATTCACTTCATCGTTGATGGTAGCAGCAATTAGCAAATCAGCACTCTCAGCTCCGGCCTGCTCAAGAATTCCGGGATGGGCAGCATGACCCAACACTGTACGGACATCCATTGTGTCAGCTACCCGGGTCAGGCGTTCAGCATCGTTATCGATGACGACGACATTATTCCCTTCCGCTGCCAGTCGTTGCGCTATATGGAAGCCAACTTCTCCGGCACCAAGGATGAGTACGTTCATGAAGACTTCTCCTTCAGCACTGACAATCCAAAACTTTTAATCTTTCGATGCAACTGACTGCGCTCCATGCCAATATCCTCGGCCGTCCGACTAATGTTCCATTGATGCTTGTTCAGATGCTGGATCAGGAAGTTGCGTTCAAACACCTCCTTGGCGGTGTGAAAGCTCTGAGACTTATCTACCGCTATCGCAAAAGATACTTTGTCCAGTGGTAGCATTTCCTCCGCACCAACTTTCTGTCCGGATTGAAGAATGTGTG
>CAYLYU010000151.1:0-3878 GCA_964387725.1 uncultured Zetaproteobacteria bacterium
CGGGCGATATTTGGGAGGATAAATGGCAACAACATACGAAGAGATTATCGGTTTTTTGAATGAAGAAGAGATCGGCTTTGCTGATCTGCGTGAATCCGAAACCAAGGCTATTGTCGTTAGATTCACTAAAGGCGAAGATGATGACATGCCGGAAACGGTGTTTATCAAACTGGATGAGAAAGGTGAGTTTGTTCATTTCTACGAACCACAGCGCTACAAGTATGCGGACGGTGAGTATAAGGAAAAAGTACTGGAGACCCTGTTGGCTATTCAGTGGGAATCAAAAATGCTGCAATGGGAATATGACCCACGAGATGGTGAAATCCGTGCTTGTATCGAGTTACCTCTGGAGGATGCATTGTTAACCAAACGTCAGTTTCTGCGTGTTTTGCACGGCTTGGTTCAAATGATGGATGGCTATCATGAGCGTATTAAGCGTGTGATGGAAACAGGTGAGGATTCCGGGCCGGCAGATCAACGCAGTGCTGCGATTGCCCAGCTGGAAGCTATGCTGGCCAAATTAAAAGCTGACGAAGAACCGGTTCCTGAAGCAGTATAATTCTTTATTCAAGGGCGGCTAACTTGCCGCCCTTTTCTTTTAATCATTTCCCAGGGAGGGGACATGGCTTTTTCCAGTTCAGTAGAAACACTTGTTCTTGCAGCAAAATATATTGTTCTTGAGCAGAAGGGTGATTCCATCACATTTCAGGATCTCGCTGAGGCAGCCAGAGCACTGGATGAATGTCGACTGACTTTGGCATCCATCTTCAAAGTGAATGAAAAGGAATTACCTCTGGAAAAAGTAGAGCTTGCTGGAGACTGGCAGAAGGTCAGAGAGTCTGACAAGAAAATCAGGTTCGTATCCGGAGTTCGAAAGATGATTGCCGATGCCGATGGCGGCCAGAATCTGGAGTCACTGCTTACGGCATTGGTTCTACATCCTGAATCAGACCTTGCACCATTGGATGTGCCGGCTTTTCAGTTTTGCATAGAGGAAATGAAGAAGCTCAACCTGGATGGGAATGCAGCCTGCCTGGAAGCTCTTCGTTTTATTGTAAGAGAAGAACTGTTTGAAAATATACGCTCGGAACCGATTCTGGTTCGCAAAGCTATCATCGAAGAGATCAAGAAACGCGGCCAGCAGCAGAAGCCGGAAAGCTCCGAAAAAGAAGAATCAGCAGATGCAACGCGATCGCTGCTAAAGAATATCGGCATGATCCGTAATAAACTGGAAGAGACTGTAGTTGGGCAACCGGATGCCATTGAAGCGGTTTGTGATGGCCTGTCGAGGCAGATATATCGCACCAATGAGAATACTCCTGCCGCAATGTTTCTGTTTGTCGGACCTTCCGCAACAGGGAAGACCCTTCTGGCAACGTCTCTGGCTGAAAAGATGGGGGGTGACTGGAAGAGCATATCGGTTCAGATGGAAACAATGACCAGTCAGAATCAGGGTTTTGAGATTAACGGGCTGAGTAAGGGGTACACGAATGCGGGCCCGGGCAAAATCACTGATTTTGTCAGGCAGAATCCGCACTCAGTTGTTGTATTTGAAAATTTTGATAAAGCGCATCCGAATGTTCGATCAATTGTCGAACCCCTGTTCACAACTGGTGTACTTGTTGATCAGCATGGTTTTTTCGAGAAAGATCGCGATGGCGATTACAATTTTTCAAAGAAAATTGCTGAGCCCGAGGTTTCCTTTGGTGAATCGATAGTGATTTTTACTACGAATGCGGGGGAAGAAGCTTATGACTCTCCCGGATTCCAGAAGGTTATAGAAAAGCGCAGAGATCAAATTGAATCTCTCCTGTTGAATGAACTGGCCAGGTCAGATAACGGAGTCGTTGGTGATGGCGTAACGAACAGGATCTCCTCCACATTTATTGGTGGCCTGGCCACAGGCTCGACTGTCCTGTTCAGAAAACTGGCGATTGATTCTCTTGCGCGTTGTGCCGCGCGCAGCATCAACAAAACACTGCTTAGTTTGCAGCAAGGTCTCGGGATCGAGATTAAGTGCGACGAGATTGATCTGGTATCAAAGGCTTTGCTGTTGAGTTTCTCTCCGGATGTGAGCGCTCTTACGGCAGGAAATGATCTGGTGGAGCGACTGGTTGATCCGTTAATGGATTATATTCGTGATCACCAGGGTGAAGTGCAGTCAGACGTCCGGATCGTGTTTGCAACAGACCAACAGAAGCAATTGCAAAACGTACTTTCCTCCTTTGAAGAGAGTGATCCGGTTGAGCAGATGTTCAGAAAGAATCAGACACTGCATATCGTTATCCGAGCCTCTGCGCATGATGATCAGCTAACCCTTGAGATTGGTGATATAGCGTTGCAGAGGGTTTCCCATGCACATGATTTCCGGGGTGCGGGTGCAGTTCGGGCTGAGGTCCCGGACGTCAGTTTTGAGAAGATTGCCGGCCATCATGTGGTAAAAAAACGTATGGGTGAAATCGTCAAACTGCTAAAGAAGCCGGGCGATATCAAGACGTTGGGCGTGGATGTGCCGAAGGGGCTGTTGTTATGGGGCCCACCGGGCACAGGGAAAACCTTGCTGGCCAAGGCCTTGGCGCATGAGGCCGATCTGCCGTTTATCTCAACGACCGGCTCAGAACTGCTAAATCTCGATTTTATCAAACAGACCTTTAAGCGCGCCCGTAAATATGCACCGAGCATTCTGTTTATTGACGAGGTTGATGCGATTGGCTCCCGTGGTTTTAGTACCCAGCTTGATGTCATTATTAACCAGCTGCTTATCGAGATTGATGGATTTGATACCAGCTTGTCAGCGCCTGTGTTTATTGTCGCTGCTACGAATCTCCCTGAAAAAATCGATTCAGCCCTCACACGATCCGGCCGAATTGATCTGAAAGTGGAAGTGCCCATGCTGGATAGGGATGCGCGCACCTATTTCATCGAGCAATATTTCAAGATGCCACACGACGGTTCGCTGGATCGGGATTCGCTACTGAATTTTACAGCGGGGATGAGTGGTGCTGACCTGGAGATGGTGAAACGTGAAACAGTGCTTGAAATGGTTAGCGCCGGGCTGACCAAGGTGACAATGGAAATGCTCACTGAGCAGATAAATACCATTAAATACGGTGTTCGCTCGATTAACCCAAGGCTACTGCAGAGTCTGGATGCAACGGCCTATCATGAAGCAGGACATGCTATTGTATCGATGGTGGTGAATCCTGATGTACTGATCGAGCAGGTCACGGTGATGCCGAGAGAGGGGGCCCTGGGGTTTGTCTCCTACGATGTCGAGAGTGCCCAGTACCGCCAGATTAATCGACAGGAAGTGCTGGATACCATGTGCGTGGCCCTTGCAGGGCGAATTGCACAGACCAGACAGTTCCCTGAACATGGCAATGACAGCGGTGCCAGCAGCGATTTGCAGAAGGCAACAGCATGGGCAACCCATGCCATTACTAATTTAGGGCTCGATGAAGAGATTGGAAATGTAGTCTTATCTCAGGGTGACAAGCTCCCCTCCCTTGCTGGAGGAGGGCTTCTGTTTGACAGGGTTCAGGCATGGGTGAAAGAAGCTGAGGAACTCTGCTTAAAGACCATTGAGGATCACTGGGATAAAATTGATCAATTAGCGAAACAGTTGATCAAGGATGAAGTGATTACTGGCGAGCAACTTAAATCAGAGTTCAATTCTTTGAGTAAATAATCGGCGGTGGTGCGGAATACGTCAATATTGAAACTTTTACAGGGGTCAACACGATGATTGGAAATGTGAAAAAATCGATGGTCGGGACAAATCACGGCATCAATCACAAGCATTTGCCTCGATATCTGGCAGAACTCTGTTATCGCTTCAGCAGGCGTTTCGATTACAAGACATACTGGATCGATTAGCT
>CAYLYU010000152.1:0-3806 GCA_964387725.1 uncultured Zetaproteobacteria bacterium
GCGCCCTGACGCCACCTGCTTATGAGGATATCGAGTCATTTACAGTGCGCATCGAAAACGGCATCGTCCAAGTGGATATAGACAACTGAGATAACGGCAAGCCACAACAACGCCGCAGTCAAACTGCATATATCAGCAGAGGTCGCAATGCCTGCTCGGCTAGGGCCTTCGATTTAAATCTGTTATGCTCCCCCCTGTCATGATGTCCGCAGCGTTTCCACTATTCATTGCCTTCAACTCAAGGCTAGCTTTGCCAGCTGATGACATGCTTACATATTCCTCCCTGGATTAGAGTCTGATGTTATCTGTTTTGAAATGGGTGAAAGAACGCCTCCGGGGCAGAGAAGATAGCGAGCATGAGCAGGCTATCATTCGTATCATTGCCATATTTCTTGCTTTCACGTGGTTTTATTATCATGGACATGTCACTGCTTACATTGTGTGTGCAAGCTATTTTATCATGGCTCTCATGCTGTTCATATGGATACTTGTTGTGCCACATAAACATCCCGTTCGAAGAGTGATAGGGGCCGTGGGAGATATGGCCGCGATTTCGGCAGGATTCTATCTTGCCGGTGAAACAGCGGCACCGCTTCTGGCCGTCTATTTATGGGTTATTACTGGCAACGGGTTTAGATATGGTACCAGAAACTTGCTTTTATGTACGCTTCTGGCTTACACCGGTTTTATGATTGCTGCAAGCATGAACCCTTTCTGGTGGGCTCATAGCTGGTTTAGCCTGGCCATCATCCTGGCGTTAATCATTGTTCCTCTCTACATGGTCAGCCTTATCAAACAACTACATCATGCTATTGATGCGGCAGAAACAGCCAATAGTGCCAAATCCCAGTTTATTGCCAATATGAGTCACGAACTGCGTACTCCGCTCAATGGGATTATCGGTATGAATGATCTGTTATTAAGCACTCGACTGACTAAAGAACAAAGTCATTTTTCCTTTGTCGTCAAAGAATCGGCTTATCATCTTCTGAGTCTGATCGAGCGGATTCTTGATATGGCAAAAATAGAAGCCGGGAAATTTGAACTGGTCAAAGAGCCTTTTGATCTGCACCGGTTGTTGCAAGGTCTGATCGCAATGTTTGAAGCTCATGCCATTGAAAAAGGCATCGAAGTGAATCTCCATATTGACCCCGGAGTGCCATTTGCTTTGGTCGGAGACCCTAAACACCTGAAACAGATTCTGCTCAATATCATTGGAAATGCGGTGAAATTTACCGAACACGGCAGTGTCAATGTCAGTGTCAGCATAAGCGAACAGAGCACGGGTACTCGACTTGCTTTCAAAGTAGCTGATACCGGCATTGGTATGTCCGAAGAGGCGCAGAATAAAATATTCGAGCACTTCACTCAGGCTGATGCCGGTATCACCCGGCGTTTTGGCGGCACCGGGCTTGGTACCACCATAGCAAAAAACCTGACCGAAATGATGGGGGGGAGCATCAGCCTTTCCAGCATAGAGGGCGCAGGAAGCACATTTACCATTGAGATTCCCTTTGAACGGCAGGCAGAAAAACAGGCAGCGCGAGACCTTGCCACAGTCAATATTTTGGTGCTGGGGAAAAAGCATCCGGACAACGCCATGGAAACCATGCTCAAACGCTGGGGTGCGCACTACAGTGTCATCAATGACGAAAAGTTTCTTTTATCCAATCTGGTGGATGCCTGGTCGACAGGCCAGCCATACGATGTGGTACTGGTAAACCGCAACTCTCTACAGTGTGCCCCTGAATTGATTGCCCATGCCATACGTGATAAACATGTGCTGAAAGGCATCGACATCATCCTGATTGAATCTGATAAAAGACGATCCGTTGATTCTACTATGTTAGCGGCAGGCTTCTCTTCCGTGCTGCATATGCCGGTACAGGAGTCATTGCTGTTCAATGCCCTGCATGCATCCTGCGTTATCCGCCACTCTGCCGATGTAATTTCTCTCAATGGTGCCTTGAAGCGGAAGATGGCACAGAAAAAACTCAATATTTTACTGGCTGAAGACAACCCTGTGAATCAGGAAGTTGTATTCGAAATCCTTAAACGTGCCGGGCATAACGTAGAGATCGCCAATGACGGCGAAGAAGCACTGGACGCCCTGGCCGGAGATAAGGAGTACGATCTTATCCTTCTCGATATGAATATGCCGAAGGTAAGCGGACTTGATGTGCTTAAACAATTTCGTTTTATGGACACCAGTGCATCCACGCCCGTGTTGATGCTCAGCGCAGATGTCCTGGAAGAAACTGTGCGTGACTGTATTGATGCGGGAGCCAATGATTATATTACGAAACCCGTTCGTGCCTCTGAACTGCTGGATAAGATTGCTGAATATTCAGTTAGTCCGGAAACCGTGGAAGAAAAAGAAATTGAAGGCGATCCTCCACTACCGGAAAGTACAGAAGAGCCCATTGATGAGGTGGTTATCAGTGAGCTGTTCAACTTGATCCGCTCAACAGAAAAACGAAACAGCCTGTGCCAGACGTTTGAGCGCTCTGGAGTTGAACATCTGGAAAAGATTGGCCTTGCAGCAGAACAGAACAATGTTCGTGATTACATGATGATTATCCACGGCCTGAAAGGCTCTGCTGCCATGCTGGGTGTCAGGCGTGTTGAGCTTCTATGCAAGGAAATCGAAGCCATTGGCAGCGCTATTGACCATGATGAAATGGTCAGTTATCGCAACAAGCTGGATACAGCCATCCGGCAGGGAAGTGAATCTCTGCGTAATTACCTGCAACAATAATTTTGTCTGACAGCAATAGTCAGAGCAGGCAAGCCTGGCCGATTCAACCTAACTGGTTTGGTCCAATGCGAACGGACAGTGAAGCAATACTCCGGGGCTTCTTCTCCCCGGAGTTATGCCCCGCTCAATTCAGGCTACCTTTTGGATCTGTTTTTTTACCAGCCTCTCCATCATTCTGATATCTTTCGGTGTTAATTGCAGTGCGGCATCCACCCAAACAGTTGTAATCTGCTCTAATTCCTTGAATGTCACCGGGTTGCAAAACCTTCTTGCATTGCGAAGAGCGCGAACCCCGTTACGAGCCCTGTTTTCCCTCTTGAGATAATCATATACCGCCTGTTCACCGTTCCCGTCATCGACCAAAATATCCACTATACCCAATTCGAACATCTCCTCCGCCGAATACAGTTTACCGCTCAAAATCATTTTTTCCGCATGTGCAATTCCTATCTTGCGTGAAAGAAGGCTTAATGCCCCCATGCCGGGAAACATGTTGAAAAGTATTTCCGGCATCCCCATTTTGGCACTGGACTCGGCAATTACGATGTCACCTGAAATTGCAGTTTCAAATCCTCCCCCCAAGGCATCACCTTGAACCAGAGAGATGGTGGTTATATTTCTATCCAGGCCGGTGTGAAATTTATAAACTGCCCTGATACATGCCATAGCATAATTCATTAGCTCATTTCTATTGCCTGAGCGAATCAAACGACAGAAAAGTTCCAGGTCTCCACCCAGATTAAAAACGCCGGGGGTTGTGGATGAGACGACAAGGTAATTGATATGCTTGAGCGATGGCTGTGACTCCAGCAACTCCAGCCATGCCAGTGTCTCATCCAATAATGCAGGGGTGAAACATGGACGAGGCAGAGCTTTCATACAGTACCAGGCCAAACCGAACTGATCTTCGTAACGAATTTCCATGGATGTATATCCGTGTATACTCTCACTTGGTCGTAATTTGAGATTTGAGCGTGTCTTGTATTCCATCATCTGAAACTCCTTTTTCATTCAAAATCGGTGAAGTCATACCTCCCCGTACCGCTCA
>CAYLYU010000153.1:0-3718 GCA_964387725.1 uncultured Zetaproteobacteria bacterium
CTAAAATCAACGATAAACGCTTAGATCCGGAAGAATTATGCTGAGTTAAAACCCTATTCCCACTCGATGGTACCCGGCGGTTTGGAGGTGATGTCGTACACGACACGATTGATACCACTGACCTCGTTGATGATGCGATTGGACATCTTTCCAAGCAGATCATGATCCAGCTGTACAAAATCAGCAGTCATTCCGTCGAGGGAGTGTACGGCCCGAACAGCAATACAGTTTTCGTAGGTACGTTCATCCCCCATAACCCCCACTGACTGTACCGGCAACAGAACGGCAAAACTCTGCCAGATCTGATGGTAAAGGCCGGCCGCCTTAATCTCTTCGAGAACAATAGCATCAGCCTTCCTGACAAGCTCAAGTTTTTCAGAGGTGATATCACCCAGGCAACGTACAGCCAGCCCCGGCCCGGGAAACGGTTGCCGTGCGATAATCTCTTCCGGCATGCCGAGCTCCCTGCCGAGTTCACGAACTTCGTCCTTGAACAACTCCCTGAGTGGCTCGATCAGCTTTAGCTGCATACGTTCCGGCAACCCCCCCACGTTATGATGGCTCTTGATCACCGCACTTGGGCCTTTGAAGGAAACAGATTCAATTACATCAGGATAAAGCGTGCCCTGAGCCAGAAAATCAACTTTGCTGATAGCATTTGCCTCTTCCTCAAAAACTGCAATAAATTCATTTCCGATAATTTTGCGCTTTGTCTCGGGGTCACTGACACCGGCGAGCTTCTCCAGAAACCTTGTCTCGGCATCAACATAGTCCAGCCTAATATGAAATTGATCGGTAAAGGTCTGCTGCACCGCTTCCGCCTCACCCAGACGCAGGACCCCGTTATTCACAAAGATACAGGTTAACTGATCACCAATCGCTTCGTGAATCAGCACGGCCGCTACCGAGGAATCCACCCCGCCGGAAAGACCGCAAATGACCTTACCATTACCTACCTGCTGACGTATTTCCTGCTTGGCGACTTCGATATAGGAGCCCATAGTCCATGCCCCGGAACAGGCACAAATTACCCGCGCAAAGTTGGCCAGAAGCTCAGAGCCCTGAGGCGTATGTGCCACCTCGGGATGAAACTGGATGCCGTAGAAATGGCGATGATGGTCGGCGATAGCTGCATGGGGCGCATTTGAAGTATGAGCGACCGTATTAAAACCATCGGGAGGTGATTCGATACGATCACCGTGGCTCATCCACACTTCCATACCGAATTCAGAGGAAACTGGCGCGAACAGACCCTCGCTGTCATCTACATTAAGATGGGCACGGCCATATTCACGATGTGTAGCCCTGCCGACTGAGCCGCCCAGCTTTTGCGTCATCAATTGCATGCCATAACAAATGCCAAGCACCGGCACTCCAAATTCAAAGATGGCTTCTGGAATATCAGGCGCACCCTCTGCCAATACCGAAGCCGGCCCACCGGAAAGCACGATACCGTTTGCCCCGAAAGCACGAATAAAATCTTCCGAAACGGTACAGGGATGTATCTCGCAATAGACATGCGCTTCGCGGATACGTCGGGCGATCAATTGAGTGTACTGGGATCCAAAATCCAGAATCAGTATCTTTTCCATGATTCTCCTCTAGACGCAGATCAACACAGATATTCGCAGAATCAAAGAGACCCGATCATCCGCATGATGTTTGATTGTAATGATTCAGCGTAATCATAAAGTAGTATGTAGCTGTTCAGATTGCCGCTGACTTTTCTGAGGACAAAGCGAAAAAGCGGAGCTTACTTCTGTAAGTGAGCATTTTTTAACGCAGTCATCGGGAAAAGCAGATGGGAGCTGAATAGCTACGGTATCATTCACGACGATAGTTGGGGGCCTCTTCAGTAATACTCACATCATGCACATGGCTTTCGCGCAAACCCGCCTGGGATATTTTCACGAATTCGGCCTGTTCATGCATCTCACTAACACTGGCACATCCCGTATACCCCATAGCTGCCCTTAAACCGCCGACAAGCTGGTGCAGAATGGGGCTTAGCGGCCCCTTGTAGGCGACGCGCCCCTCAATTCCCTCCGGCACCAGTTTCATGGCCTCATCCACATCGGCCTGAAAATAGCGATCCTTGCTCCCCTTCTTCATGGCACCCAGCGAACCCATACCACGATAGGCCTTGTAACTCCTTCCCTGATACAGAATGGTCTCTCCCGGTGATTCATCCGTACCGGCAAACATGGAACCGATCATCACGGTATGACCACCGGCAGCAATGGCCTTGGCCATGTCACCGGAAAATTTGATCCCACCATCGGCAATGAGCGGAATACCCGCTTCAGCAGCAGCGTCAATACAATTCACGATAGCGGTAATCTGCGGCACACCGACCCCTGAAATCATTCTGGTGGTGCAGATGGAACCCGGGCCAACCCCTACCTTGACAGCATCAGCCCCGGCATCAGTCAGATCTCTTACTGCCTTGCCCGAGGCGATATTGCCGGCGATCAGTTGAACACTATCACCATATTGCCTCTTGATATCCCGAACCTGCTCAATCACACCCCGTGAATGTCCATGGGCCGTATCCACGACCACCACATCCACCCCTGCGGCATGAAGCGCCTCAAACCGGGCCAGTTCAGTCTCACCGACACCGATAGCAGCCGCCACCAGCAGACTGCCCAGATCATCCCGGACAGCATTGGGAAAGTCCGTAGCCTTCTCCATATCCCGCACCGTAATCATGCCTCGCAAACAACCTTTCGAATCGATGACCGGAAGTTTTTCAATACGGTGTTCATGAAAAAGGGCTTTGCAGGTTTCATGATCCGCACCTTCGACTACAGTCACCAGCTTGGCTTCAGGTGTCATTAATTCTGCAACCGGAGTATCAGGGTTTTGGGCGAAACGCACATCCCGATTGGTTACAATGCCGCACAGAACCCCATCCTTATTCAGCACCGGGAAGCCGGAATAGCCGTGTACGGCCTTGAGTTCACGCAATTGACTTAAAGTGGTCTCGGGAGAAACGGTCAGGGGCTCCTTGACAATGCCAGCCTCAAAACGCTTGACCCTTCTTACCTCCGTAGCCTGGGCCGCAGCGGACATATTCTTGTGGATGACACCGATGCCACCTTCCTGGGCCATGCAAATAGCGGTACGTGATTCCGTCACCGTATCCATGGCAGATGACAAGAGCGGGATGTTCAACCTGATTGCACGCGTGAGCTGACTGGAAACATCGACCTGCCGGGGCAGAACAGAGCTTGCAGCAGGCGTCAGCATCACATCATCAAACGTCAAAGCCTCGCCAATAAGCTGCATGTCACCTCCGGAAGACGGCCCATTGTAAGCACATAGCCGCCTACGGCAAGCCGCTGTATGCGTCCAGTACCTATGGCACTGTGGTTGACCATGAGCGAGGAATTGTAGTGGGGATATCTGTCCGTGGCTGTAGTGAGGCCGATCGCGGTTAAACCAGATGAGCCAATCGGCCAGTTTATCATTGAAGGCAAACAGATCAGTGAAGAGCCAGTCTTCATTATCATCCACAAATTCTTCCTGGATGGTGTGATTGAAACATTCATCATGGGCGTTCATTTTGGGTGTCCTGGGATAGGTGTGCCAATGGATGATGGCTGATTTTTCCAACGCCTTGGCAAACGCACCCTGGAGCTTGACTCCATACGAAAAGCTCTACGAGCATTTCTATGGCACAACAAAACTGTAAACAACGCGATGGTTTCTAACA
>CAYLYU010000154.1:0-3629 GCA_964387725.1 uncultured Zetaproteobacteria bacterium
GTCACCATGCTCATGCTCCATTCGATCTGCTGTTCACATTTCTCTCGATTGGCCTCAAGTCCCGCCAGGCAGTTATCGGCAAACATACGGCAGGCATTGGCCAGCAGGGTTTCAGATTCCAGCAGATTGCGAGTAATTAACGGCAGCATCATATTCAAATCCAGCAAACCGGAAGCACCGCCAACTGTAATCGCTGTATCATTACCAATAACCTGAGCACAAACCTGCGCCATGGATTCGGCAATCACCGGATTGACCTTGCCCGGCATAATGCTTGATCCCGGCTGCACAGCCGGCACGGTAATTTCGCCAAGACCACATCTCGGACCCATATTGAGGATTCGAACGTCATTGGCGATCTTCAGCAGGGAAATGGCAACCGTCTTTAACTGGCCAGACAATTCAACCGATGCATCCTGTGCTGCCTGCGCCTCAAAATGATTTGTAGCTTCATGGAATTGAACACCATAGGCATCTGACAAAATAGCAGCCACCCGACTACCAAATTCAGGATGTGTATTCAGACCCGTACCAACCGCTGTACCACCAAGTGCCAGTTCCGTCAGTCTGGGAAGACCGGATTCGAGTCGATTGATACCGAGCTCCACCTGTCTGGCCCAGCCGGAAATCTCCTGCCCCAGTGTCAGTGGCGTGGCATCCATCAGATGGGTGCGGCCAATTTTTACCACGTCCATCATCTCGTTCGTTTTCTCCAGAAGAACGCTATGCAAATGTTTCAGCGCCGGAATAAGCTCGTGCAACAACAAATTAGCTGCCGCCACATGCATTGCCGTCGGAATGACATCGTTGGAGGACTGCCCCATATTGACGTGATCGTTCGGATGCACGGCAGTTTCGAGATTAAGTTGCGCGCATCTGTGTGCAATCACTTCATTGGCATTCATGTTCGTGGATGTGCCGGAACCTGTCTGGTAAATATCGAGCACAAATTCGCTATCCAGTTTGCCTGCGGCCACTTCCATGGCAGCCAAACGGATCACTTCTCCTCTTTTTTCATCAAGTTTACCAAGGTCAGCATTGACCCGGGCTGCGGCGGCCTTGATGTGACCGAGTGCCTTGATAAAAGAACGTGGAAAGCGCACCCCGGAAATCGGGAAATTTTCCAGCGCCCGTGCCGTCTGGGCACCATAGAGCGCGTCTTCGGGCACCTTCATCTCCCCCATTGAATCGCGTTCTATCCGGTAGTTTGTCATCACGCCTCCCTTCGCAAACACAGGATGGTCATATCATCCTCGCGGGCCACTTTTCCGAAATCTGTCAGGGTTGATAACAGACTTTCTTTCATTTGATCAATCGGCTCTTTTTTATGCTCGGCAAACCAGGATGATAAACGTCTTTCTCCAAATATCTCCTTGTCTGTTCGGTCAAGCGTATCGGTTAAACCATCTGTGTATACAAAAATCGTGTCGCCGGAATTCATCTCCTCACATTGTGCATCGAATGCGAGATGCGGTGTTAAACCCATGGGCGGGGAAGATGCATGTAAGCTTTTTGTAACTGCATCATTGCAAAACAATGGCGGAAGATGACCGGCATTCAACCAGAATAAAGAATGCGTCTCGGCTTCCAGCGTGGCGATAAATATTGTCACAAAACGGCCTCCCGTCAGCGTTTCACACAGCCTGTCATTGATGTACGCGGCAGCATCTTCAATCGATGCATTCAGGTAAGCAATGCCATGCAACATAGCCTGCAGATTGGCAACGGTTAATGCAGCCGGGTAACCCTTACCAGAAACATCCGCAACCATCATCCACAGACGATTGTCCGGCAACCTGATATAGTCGTAGTAATCCCCCCCGATAGCATAACAACTCTGTTGAAAACCAAGCAGGCTGTAACCGGAAATGACCGGCACCTTCTTTGGCAGTAAGCCCTCCTGAATTTCAGCAGCAATTTTCAGGGAGTCCTTGAGGTCTTCACGCTCCTGCAAGCCCAGTAAAGCCGTATTCAAACCCCGTGCCAGCATGCCAAACTCATCATCAATCATTACCGGCACTCTTCCGCGAAACTCGCCATCATGCAGCTTATTGAGACCGTGTAAAAGCTCGTGGGCAACCACCCGTAATGTGCGGCTGGTGGTATAGACAATGTAACTTCCGGCAATCAGGGAAATGATAAAAAGAACCGCAGCCTGAGACAGGATAAAGCTCTTCTCCATCGGGTCTTCGATACCCAACGCGAGCATAACAAAAATTGCCAGCAAGGATGTTGGAAGAAGACCTGTAACCACGTACAGAATCCAGGGCCGGCCAGCAGCCCTCGTAATCGCGTGCATGGGCCTGCCGGTACGCAGATTACTGAGAAAAATTCCCCTCCTGGCCAAATGGCGGCGCACGGACGCCGCATAGGCAATTGACTGAGCCCCTCCCAGGGCAGGGCCAGCCACGGCAAGGCCAAAGTAAAAGGACATGACCAAAGCCAGGATCATCCGCCAGCTTAAAAAATGATCGTTCATGGCGGCTACCATAATCATCATCAGCACAAGGTAAGTTGAATAGATACAGCCAGCTATGGCAAATGCTGTGGCAGCCCTCCATGGTAAGGCAGACATGACCATTTCGGCGGCTTGTTGGTAATGGCTGCTCCCGGACCACTTCCGTTTTCCCCACTGTGCCAATGGGCGTTGTACCCAGATGCTGGCAAATACATAAATGCAGAGAAACAGAACAATATCAAGCCACGACATCCATGCAGGTAATCCTATGGCCTCTGTATTGCCTGTCAGACGCATTGCAAGCAGGGCGACAGCAAAGACCAGTAACATGGGCCAC
Source organism: uncultured Zetaproteobacteria bacterium (assembly GCA_964387725.1). GTDB lineage: Bacteria > Pseudomonadota > Zetaproteobacteria > Mariprofundales > Mariprofundaceae > CAYLYU01. The sequence continues at coordinate 2,796 of CAYLYU010000154.1, forward strand.
AGCCACATCAGGTAGATAAGGCTTGAAGTCCGGGAAAGGTTTTTCCAGTCCATCATGAAGTGAAACTAGCCTCTACAAACGGTCAGCGCCATTCATAATGGTTTTTCGATATCCCCCGCGAACACGGGTTAGCGATTCCGATTGGTGAATTTACCATGCGACAGGTTCGTTGTGACTTCGGCGCTTAAGTTTTTATTACTACCGATCACGCGAACCTGTTGAGGGGCGTTAATAGTCCGGATAATGTCGAGGCCGTTATAGGAATCAACATCAAAACAGGAGAGGATATATTCGACCGCCTTGGCAGCATCAAAATCTTTGCACGAATAGGCATCAAAGGAAAAAAAGTTTTTCTCCGTCCATGTATGAATGGCCGCGTGTGACTCCAGCCATACCGTAATACCGGAAACGCCTGCATCCTGACTGTTGCGCCGCTCAAGAAGGCCTTCCATAGACGATATGGTTCTGGCCTGAATTCCCTCGTTTTTGAGGGACTGAACAAATTTTCCCAGTTCATTATTGGCAAACGGAAAGCGTGCCACCAGGGGAGGATAAACCAGCGTCATATCCAGCAGTTGGGAAAGCCTCTCCAGCATGGCATAAAGCGCGTCAGGCTCATTGATGCCGCGGAAACCGGATGTCTTCACATCCAGCAACAGATGCCGGCCAACAAAGTGCTCTATTGAAGTCGCAGGCCTCGACATGTTTGATCCCCCTGGCACATAACATCTTTCCCTGCGCATAAGGAAAGTGGCTTCCCAGTCTGGACAAAACCGGGAATCAATGGAAGGAGATGGTTCCAACTGTAAAGAAAAAATGTCAGAAAATTGGTGA
>CAYLYU010000155.1:0-3566 GCA_964387725.1 uncultured Zetaproteobacteria bacterium
TTCGGAGCCTAAAACAAACACCTCTCCAACAGTGTCACACAACTGTCACTAACGCGCATGGGGTTTTTCTACCCCAAGGGATGAAAACTATCATGGGATAGAAAAAATCATGTGACCGTTTAGAGAAGCAATGAAAATGGGGAGCCTGCCCATATTCATGCTCAGAGAGATCGAATGTCGCTTTTATGAATATTGGTAAATTTTACGGAAAAATCATGCAGGCGCGTTGTTACGTTTCATGTCAACTTCTACCCCACGGAGATTCCAGCAACCACTGTTCAAATACTTCAGGGGGCATCGGCTTGCCCGTATAATATCCCTGTATCCGATCACAGCCTATTAATTCCAGTTCTTGCCAGTCCTTTTCAGACTCCACGCCCTCCGCAGTCACTTCCAGACCAAGCGAATGGGCCATCTGGATCACCATTTTCACAATGGTCAGGCTGGTTTCATCCCTGTGCATGGCACTTATAAAGCTTTGATCGATTTTGAGCTCATCAATGGGTAAATCCTTCAGGTATTCCAGCGATGAATAACCTGTCCCAAAATCATCAATCGAGATCGACATGCCCAGATCATGAATGCGATCCAGTATCGCAAGTGCCCGTTGTGGTTCAGCAATAATCCCTCGCTCAGTGATTTCCAGCATGAGGCTTGAGGGAAGAATACGCCAGTGAGTCAAAGCATGGCTGAGTCGATCAGGCAAATCAGCTTCAAGCAAATTCCTCGGAGCAAGGTTAATCGCGACGACGATATCGATGCCTTGATCCTGCCATTGCCTGATTTGACTCGAAACTTCGTCGATCAACCATGCGGTGAAAGGATGAATAATACCGGTTTGTTCTGCCATCGGAATAAATAAATCCGGTTGTATTAAACCTTTTTCAGGGTGTTGCCAACGAATCAGAGCTTCTGCAGCGACGATTTTTCTGCTCGAAATATCAACTTTGGGCTGGTAGTGAATAATCAGATCATTTGCTTCAATAGCATGCCGGAGTTCAGTGGCCAGTGTCAGGTGTTCAAGTTGGTATTGCTCCATATCATGATCATAAACTGCAACCATCACTTGCCGTTGTCTGGCAGCCTGCATGGCAATCTGGGCGAATCGGAGCAAGTTTTCTGCATTTTGCCCATGGCCAGGATAGCAGGTGATGCCAATAGATGCCTCGGCATCCAGACTGAATTGTTTCAATTTCAGCGGACTGGCCAGACAGGCATGCAGCGACCTGGCTATATCCATCGGTTGAGATGCACCCGTCGGATTTGGCCATAACAGGGAAAATGCGCTGCCACTGATATGAGCAATTTGAACAGCGGCATCGCATCCGGATACCAGGCGTCTACCGACCTCCAGCAACACCTGATCACCGGTTCCATGCCCAAGGACTTCATTGATCGGTTGGAAACGATCCAGTTCCAGATAAAACAAAGTAAAGGGGAAATTTCCGCCAATAGATTTATTCACCCTGGACATGAACTCATTATAATTGATCAGACCGGTAACCTGATCATGGCTGGATATATATGCCAGTTGGGCATCCTGTTGCTTTCGCCCTGACAGATCGTGAGCGATCCCGAGAAAATGTGGTTCATCGCCAATACACATGTCTGTTACGGTAAGTTCGATGGGAACCGGCTTGTTGCCCTTTCTCAGGCCATCGCATTCCCGTACCGACGGCTGAAATAACCATTGTGGAGCAGGAATCTGATCATGAAACCGGGCATGAGTCAGAAATTTATTGCTGCTATTCGATTCCATATGCCCAACCGTTTCAGAGAACAACATACTGACGTTTTTCCCAATCATCTCGGCTGCAGTATAATCAAATATCTGCTCTGCTTTGGGGTTAAAGGAATGGATCACACCCCGGGCATCAAAAGTAATAATCCCATTGGGCGCATGATTAACGATAGCGTGAACCAACACATTATTTGTCTGCAATTGTTCACGGCTTAAATGGTGATTGTTGGGCATGATTTCTCCAGAGCATTGATACTCTTCCATGAGTCAAGTTAGCCTGGTAAAAGCTTACAAGTCATGTGGACTTTGAAATAAACGTTTTTCTTACATGTGAAGGGCTGTCAATCAACGCCATGGTCTGAGTGGAAAAACGACTGCGCGCCATGATATAGCATTCTAATGTGAGCCGTTGCCCTGATAGTTTGCTGTGGAGTCGCAAGCGCATTCTGGCTATGCTTCGGGCCGATTTTATAATGAGGCAAACTATGGACATTGATGTAAAGAAAGTGGCAATGCTGTCCCGCATTCGCCTGACTGACGAAGAGGCTGCAGAACTCGGCCCGCAACTTGCAAATATTATTGGCTATGTCGAACAGCTCAGCGCTGTAGATACTGATGGTGTTGAGCCCATTGCCCACCCGCACGATATTGCCATGCCGCAACGCATGGATGCGGTCACCAATGGCAACCGCCGCGATGCGCTGCAAGCGCCTGCGCCCAAAATTGAATCCGGCCTGTATGTGGTGCCGAAGGTGATTGAATAATGCCAAAAACTTCTCTTTTTCGCCCAATGCTGCGTTGCAGCACTGGCTGCGATGCTCACATATTATTCAATATGCTGCGCTTCTCGCCAGCACAGCGCCTTGCCTTGAACGAAAAATCTCGTTTTTCCGGAGACCATCATGCCGTTTAGTACCCTATCCGAAATCAAAGGCCGGCTTGATGCCGGTGAAACTACGGCTGTTGCCGTTGCCAAAACCTACCTTGATCGTATTGCTGCGTTTAATGGTGATCTCAACGCCTTTGTTGATATCAATCCGGCCCATGTGCTTGAACAGGCCGAGGCAAGCGATGCCTATCGCGCCAAACATGGCGCGCGTCCTCTGGAAGGCTTGCCGATTGCGATCAAAGATATTTTTTGCACCCAGGACGGGCCGACTCAGTGCTGCTCGCATATCCTGAAAGATTTTCACGCGCCTTATGACGCACATGTGATTACGAAGCTCAAAGAAGCTGGCGCAGTACTGGTTGGCAAAACCAATATGGATGAATTCGCCATGGGCTCATCAACCGAAACCTCAGCCTTTGGCCCGTGTCGCAATCCGTGGGATATCGAACGCATTCCGGGCGGTTCTTCCGGCGGTTCGGCTTCGGCTGTCGCTGCTGCACTCACCCCTGCCGCGCTCGGCACCGATACTGGCGGCTCGATTCGTCAGCCAGCATCTGTTTGCGGCATTACCGGCCTGAAACCCACGTATGGCCGTGTATCCCGACGCGGCATTATCGCTTTTGCCTCATCTCTCGATCAGGCCGGGCCGATGACGCGTAGTGTCAGGGATGCAGCCATGATTGCATCGGCAATTTCCGGTCACGATGCCATGGATTCCACTTCCGTCCCCGATGCGCCCGCTGTGGACTGGTTAAGCGCTTGCGATAAAAGCGATATGAAAGGTTTACGTATCGGTAAGCCGAAAGAGTATTTTGTTGAGGGTATGGATGCAGGTGTACGCGCTGCAATGGATACAGCACTGGCCGAGTGCGAGGCGCTGGGTGCGGAAATCATCGATATCAGCCTGCCGCATACCGATGCGGCTGTGGCGGCGTA
>CAYLYU010000156.1:0-3481 GCA_964387725.1 uncultured Zetaproteobacteria bacterium
TGCACTTTTATATTCATTGGTGAATCGCTACCAGTTCAATAGACACCATTGAGCTTTTTATAGTATCGCCGTTCATATTCGATTGGAGATAGGTTGCCATTATAACCATGCTTTCGCACTGAGTTGTAGAATATTTTCGATGTAGTCGAAGATATCCTGCCTTCTTCGTTGGTTGAGTAGGTTTTCATCCATAGTCTTTCCCGTTTAAGAAGCTGGAAAAGCTTTCAGCTACAGCATTGTCATGGCAGCTTCCCCTACGACTCATACTTGGCTCAAGGTTGTGGCTTGCATCAAGGGTGTTTTGATACAGATTCTGTCCTCCTTGCCGCACAGCATTGCAGCAAAAACCGGGAGAAGAACATGATCAGGATACAACCATGAAAAGCGAAGTATCACGCAATGTTCTATTGATCGCACTGGCCGTGCGCCTGCAACGGCTGGTCAAACACCTGCCCAACAATCACACATCAGCTGAACGCATCTCGCGCAAAAGCCTGGCCGATGCCTATGTTTCCGACGGGCTGTCAAACAGCGAAGAAGGAGCAAGGAAAAAGGCATCCCGCTACATGGATGAGATGGATCATATCTTCGGCCTGCTGGGGTCGGAGAAAAACGGTTATGTGATGGCACGGAAATTCGACACATTCCGAGACATGTTCGCATTCTGGCTGGAGCGAATCAGTCCTCCGGGGCGCAACGACAAGCGACTGCACGTGATGCTCTCGGGACTGCTGCACGCCATCGACAATGCTTTTTCCAGCGATCCGATCGTTATTCCCGAACTGGCCCGTCAACTCAAACAACGCTACGACAACCGTAATATCCGCGACACCCGCGAGCCGCTTGCCGAACTGTTTGATAACTCCTTTATCGCAGGATGCCTGCAACTCTGTGAAGGCGATGACGATGCGCTGTTCATCAGTCCGGACATGGACCCACTGCTGCTGCGACTGCGTTCACGCAGCGAAGTCGGCGGCAATGCCGATGTATCGATCAACCTGGCCCGTCCCGGTCGTATCCATGTGATATTCGAGCATGCCATTGCCGACCTCCCGGAAGATATACGGCAGAAAATCCGCAACATCGCCGAGGCCGTTTCCGCATCGCATATCTGGCAACTGGATTCCGGTCACTGCCTCCCCTATCTGTTATTCCGCGAAGGCAAACGCGGCCCGCTGATGCTGACCATGCGCAACCTGAACCATGACCATTTCGAGGATATCTCCGTTGATGAGCTGCCACCTCAACCGGCTACCGGCGGCGACTACCGACCATTCAGGCTCGATCCGGTAGTCTGGAATCACTTCAGACAGTTAACCGGATGATGGCCACCCTGCAATGGTTGCTGTTTTCCACATGCCTGCTCGTCCTGTTCATGGCGCTGAGATTTGTTTGGCTAGGGCAGCAACTGCGCAGGCATCCGCATGTTGAACCTGTTGAGCGTGCCAAACCGGAAATCTCCTGCGAACTGAATGCCCTGGTCGGCGAAATTGCCGCCATCGCAAACATTGCCACCCCGCAGCTCTATATCCGGCGTGCGGCCCTGCCCAATGCCTTTGTCGTTGCCGCCATTGCCCGCCCTGAACTCTATCTCACTGACGAATTACTGGAGCACTGCTGCACGACAGCCAATCCTCTGGCTGAATTGACGCATGTGCTGGCTCATGAAATCGCGCATATCCGGCGCGGCGATGCAATCCCCCTCGGGCTGCTGCACTGGCTGCGCGGATGTGCTGTCATGCCTGCCCGTTTCAGGCGGCGATGCGAACGGCATATCGCCATTATCGAAAAAGACGCAGACTGTGAAGCAAGGCAACTGGTTCAGCGTTTGTCTGACATCGGCCCGGAGACAACAGATGAATCCGGATAATGCCAAACCTGACGATCATTTCAGTTCCAGAATATCTTCATGCAAAAATTTAATTCGGTCTGGCCATGCCTGACAATAATCATGCAACTGCTGCAAACGTCTTTTTATAATAGATCGCTGATTTCTTGTAACCCAGTGCTTCGTAAAAATCACCTGCCCTTCGGGTTGATAAGGAGATAAGCTTACAGCCTCTGGATTGTGCCTCAGCTTCAAAAAATCTCATCAATGCCTTGCCAATCCCCTCGCTCCTTGTTTCAGGTATAACATACAGTTCTTCAACCCAGGCAATCAGCCCATTGGCATAAAATGCTGGATGAACATAGCCCATGATATAACCGAGCAAGCCATCAGCTTGAGCTACGAATAACAGTATATTCTCATCCGTAACCATATTCCTGAACGAATCGGAAAATGCACATCGATCTACCTCGAATGATGTGCCCAAGTCCATGGCTAATGGATAAAGGCAATCCATATCGTCAAGCGTGGCTCGTCTTATATCAAACATGGCATAGCATCATCTCTGCCTCTATAAAACCAAGATTCTTATAAATAGGTCTAGCGACATCAGAGGCCAATAAACGTATTTCAGTGATGTTATTATGCTTGAATTCATCCATCACCATGGTGCTTAATTTCTTAGCAATTCCCAGTTTTCTATACTCCTCATTTACAAACACATCACCAATAAAGCCGTAAACAGGATTGGGGTAAAGGCAAAAGGGAAAATCATCTTTATAGAATCCGCCTGCCATCGCCACAATATGACCGCCATCCTGAACCACGAAATGAAAAGCCTTCTCTTCTGCATAAAGGCGTTGGTAAAATTGATTTAAATCACCTTCATTCATCCCCATCACAACACCAGCCTCTTCAAACATCTGAAGTTTCATTTTTACGATTGAAATGATGTCATTTGCACTGGCCTTCCTAATATCAAAACTTGTCATTATATCCTCTCACCAGAAAAATGTTTGGGAGCATCTGCCCCCAAACATGGTACAAACGATATGCCTGTTTACGGCTCTGTCACGGCACTTTTATATTCATTGGCAATCTCACGCGCTTCATGATGCTCTTTTGAAATAGCTTCACGACCAAATGGCCACAAAATATAATTTATCAGCTTGATGCCCTGCAAAGCGAATGGCAAACCAATAATCGTCACTGCCAAGATTAAGCATGATACCGACATCGCCAGTGCATTGATCAGACCAATCGGTAGCCACAGAACATTCATCACGATAGCAAGTACATTTCCTGCCTTACTCTTACCTTCTTTTTGCACAATTACCTTGCCAAACGGTGCCGTCATAAACCCAGCCACTTTAAAGCTGATCGCACCAAGCGGAATCAGAACCACCGTCACATAGCAAAGCAGTCCAAAAACAACATTGGCAAGAGCTGCCCACCAACCACCAAATAATCCCCAAATAATATTCATCAATATACGCATGTTTTCATTCTCCTTTTTATAAAACTGGAAGGTTTTTCCCTCCGATAAACGAAAGCTAAAATCAGTAAAGACAAAAATAGTCACGATGATTAAAATTTAAATCAGCTTGCTGCATTGGACTCCAAGCATCTATCGAGGCATGATTAAATTCGAGG
>CAYLYU010000157.1:0-3473 GCA_964387725.1 uncultured Zetaproteobacteria bacterium
GTGTCATTGAGGTCAGAGATGACTATAAAAGCGATACCTTTAGAGCTGTTTATACAGCCAAATTAGGAGACTATGTTTATGTCCTGCATTGTTTCCAGAAAAAATCGAGTTCAGGTATAGCGATGCCGAAGCCTAATAGGGATATAATAAAAGACAGGCTGAAGAAGGCAAAGGCTCACGCCAAAGAACTCGAAGGAAATAAGAGCAGAAGGAGAAAGTGATGACTGGAATCGAAAAATCAAGCGGAAACGTGTATGCCGATCTTGGCCGTCCTGATTCTGAAGAGATGCTTGTAAAGTCTCGCCTTGCAGCAAAAATTGGGGAGATTATCACCAAGCGCCACCTGACCCAGCAGCAGGCAGCAGACATCCTTGCTATGCCTCAGTCCAAAGTGTCCAATATGCTGCGCGGTCAATTCCGTGGCATCAGTGAAGTCAAAATGATCGAGTGTCTTAATCTATTAGGCAGGGATATTCAGATTGTTGTTAAGAAGGCGCCTGGAAACCATGCAGAAGGGCACACCAGAGTAATTTTTGCTTAACGTGGGTTTCGTACCTTGGGTAAAGGGGACGCTACCCTTTAAATGCTGTTTTGCTGGTGAATTCCAGTCGCAAGTGCACCATTAGCTGAAAAGTGAAGACATGGAAGGAGTGCTGATAGTGTGAGGTTACTACACAACGTCACCATCAGGAGTCTCCTGGCTCAAATCTTCAAGAAAACTCTACTTTTGAACTGTCGTTGTTTTAGGGAAGCTTACGCACGCATCCAGCTTCAGCCAGTAGCGAGTGCTTTTAAGTGTTCCTGTCCGTGTCACTGCATCAAGCTCTACCAGTTTTTGCAGGTCTCGTGTTGCTGTTGCCCGTGATGTCCGTGTGATGTTGATATAATTTTCAGCAGAGAGGCCGCCTTTAAAACCTTCGATCCCTTCCCTGAACATACGGGCAAGGACTTTCTCCTGCCTCGCATTGAGCTGACCACGAACACGGTCATACAGCTTTGTTTTGCCGATAAGGAAATCAATCAGCCTTTGTGAATAGTTGATGGCATCAAGAACCGTGCCGGCAAAATAGGACAACCATGATGTGATATGCAGCGTGTGATTATGCTGGTTCAACTGCGCATAATAATCCTTTTTATGATTTTCAATGACATGTGATAGAGCAATCAATGTCGGCTGATTCAGGCATTGTGCCAACGCCTTCTCACTCAATGCCCTGCCGATACGGCCGTTGCCATCTTCAAAAGGGTGAATCGTGACAAAATAGAGATGCGCTATACCTGCGCGGGCCAAGGCTGGTAACGGATTACTCCCATCGGGGGCCGTGTTGTTGAACCAGGTGATAAACGCCGTCATTTCATCAGACAGTGCCGATGATGGTGGCGCTTCAAAATGAATTTTGGGATTATGAATATAGCCGGAAACCACCTGCATCGGCTCTTCACCCGTGCGATAGCAACCGACATCATCCAAATCACTGCGATCCGACATCAGCCTGGCATGCCAGTCAGACAGGGTTTCATCTGTCAGGGGGTGATCAAAGTGATGGTAAAGGTCGAGCATCATTTCAGCCATGCCCTGCTCAGCAGGCGGAACAGGCTGGTTATCCGTTGCCAAACCAAAGTTACGGCGAATGGATGATTGCAGGCTGTCGCGATTGAGGGTTTCACCTTCAATTTCGGAACTTTTCAGTGCCTCATTACTGATAAGTTCAATGGTAAGTTCAATTTTATCGTTATCGCTGCAATGTGAGAATGCCCCCAGAAGTTTGCCCGCTTCAAGCAGGAGCCGATCTTCAAATATTTTTAGCTGAGTAGCATCATAAGCAAACTCAGGCCACCTCTTTTGCTGCCAGCTCCATATCATGAGGCATAAGTTGAACACTTATAACCCATAAATCAAGCCTTTTATGAGGTATAAAAGGAGGGTTTATAGCTCAACGTCCGAAATGTGTTTGGATTAAGCTGTGGAGGTAGACAGTTTTTTTGAACACCACCCGCCTCTGAGCACGGTTTTTTCCAACGTAATACCATTGTTGAGCAGCATCCGAAGGTCTGGTGATTCTTCGGCTTGTCTGATGGTGGATGGCAAGCTTGTTGCAGCGGCTGAGGAGGAGCGTTTCCGGCGCATCCGAATCTATCCGCTACTGCCTGGGCGTAGTGGGGAGCACGTAAAATTTCGGAGCTTATTACAACCTTGTAAATTAGAAGTTAAAAGTCTAATATGTGCTGATGATAAAGAGATATCTACAACAAAAACTGATCATGGCACTTCACAATATGCCGGTTGTCGCCTTGCTGGGCCCAAGGCAGGCAGGGAAAACAACATTGGCATTGGAGGTCTCAAAGCTCATCGGCAAAGAGAGTGTCTATCTGGATTTAGAACTGGACTCTGATTTGGCAAAGTTGAGTGATGCTGAGGCTTATTTGCGGCGCTTCGAGAGCAAATTACTGATCATTGATGAAGTGCAGAGGGTACCTGATCTGTTCCGCTTGTTGCGTGGTCTGGTGGACATCCGTAAAAGAGCGGGCGAAAGAACAGCGCAATTTCTTTTGCTTGGTTCAGCTTCACGTGATCTTATTCAGCACTCATCAGAAACACTTGCCGGTCGAATACGGTTTCTGGAGTTGAGTCCTTTCTCTGTTTGGGAACTGTTTCATGAAAATAACCCACTGGATATGGAAAAACACTGGTTACGAGGCGGCTTCCCCGATAGCTACTTATCCTCATCGGATGATGAAAGCTGGGCCTGGCGAAGTGATTTTATATCGTCATATATAGAACGGGATATTCCACTGATGGGGCCGCATATTAGTGCAACAACGATGCGCAGGCTCTGGTCTATGTTGGCTCACAATAATAGCCAGCAAGTGAATTATTCAATGCTGGGTGAAAGCCTGGGCGTTAGCTATAAAACCATAAAAAGCTATATTGATACGCTGACCGACTTTTATATGGTGCGACAACTGCAACCCTGGTCGGGAAACACGAAAAAACGATTGGTTAAAGCGCCAAAGCTATATCTTCGAGACAGTGGCCTGATGCACCGCCTATTAGGCATAACGGATTTTGACAGTTTATCAGGTCATCCGGTGATTGGCTCCAGTTGGGAAGGTTTTGTTGTGGAGAATATTCTGAACCAGGTGTCAGACCAGTGGCGATCCAGCTTTTATCGAACTTCCGCTCAGGCTGAAGTTGATTTGATTTTAGAAGGACCGAACAAGCAAGTTTGGGCGATAGAAGTCAAGCGCTCTTTGACGCCAAAAGTGGCGAAGGGATTTTATTATGCCTGTGCTGATATAAAAGCGACGCACAGATTCGTGATATACCCCGGTGGTGATAACTTTCCGTTATCTGAAGGAATTGAGGTGATGGGGCTTTGGGGGTTTCTGAAGATGTTGCATGCCGAGATGCCGCTAACTTGATACTGTTTTGTTGACTGCCGACCAAAAAATCATCGGAAAGAAGTTTAGGG
>CAYLYU010000158.1:0-3449 GCA_964387725.1 uncultured Zetaproteobacteria bacterium
TTGCCCGATGCAGCCGCTAAACGCGCCTCCGCCTGATGGGCCTGCGATATCTGCTGCCAGTATTGGATGTCGGTGTTAAACTCATTGAGCTGAGCACGAACCAGGTTCAGGAAATCCACCTTATTCACCTGATAGCCCGCCAGCATCGAAGCCGTGGTTTGCCTTGCCTGCGGCAGAATGCCTTTCTCAAACAAGGCTACCTGATTGCGGGCGATGCGCAGGTCGGAAGCCGCCGTGTCAATCTGGGCATCGACCTGATTGGCCATGTCCTGCCAGGAAAACTCGGCCCGAGCCTTCTCGGCCATGCGTTGATCAACCGCCTTATCCTGCTTCCTACCGGCATACAACGGCACGCTCATACTGAGCATGATCGATGCAAAATCCGGGCGCGACTGCTTGTTCGCCGGGTTTACGCCCGAGCGCATCCCGTAAGCGGCGCCCAGCTTGAAGTCCGGATAATAATCCTTTTCGGCCAGTGCCAGACGAGACTCAGCCGCCTGCACATGATCATCCATCGCCAGCAGCAAGGGTCGGTGCTCTCTGGCCCACTGCTTGAGCAACGCAGTATCGGCCTCGATAAACCGGGCATCTCCCGGATTCTGGCGGGGCAAGCTGATCGTCCGATCAGCAGAGCGGCCAAGTAGTGCATTCAGCGTAGCCGACTCTCGATCCCGTACAGCCTGCAGGCTCAATTCCCGCTCCAGCAACTTGGACAGCTCCAGCTGCGCCAGCAGTACATCCTGCTGCAATCCCTTGCCTGTTTTGTACTTGGTTTCTGCAATCCTGACCAAATTGCGCAGCAAATCCTGATTTCGACGAAGAATTTCCAGCGCTTTATCCAGATATGCCAGATTCCACCAGTGGATTCGGGTATTGCGCAACAGTATCAGGCGGAACTCCTGATGGTTCTGTGCCGCGGCATCGGCTAAATATTCAGCGGCCCGTTCTTTTAGTCCGAGCTTGCCTGGAAAAGGAATAGCCTGTGCAATACCCAGTTGCAGCTGGGTCATATTTTCCTGCGTAGTGGAAAACGAATCCACCGGCAGATTCAATGCTTTAAAGGATACTGTCGGGTCGGGCAAGCTGCCGGCCTGCGAGGGCATCGCAGCCATGGCTTCCGCTTTTTTTCCAGACGCCATCAGGGCCGGATTGTGCTCAATCGCCATCTGTTCAGCTGCAGCCAGACTCAATAGCGGACTGTCCGCCTGGGCTGGAGCCGGACTCCAGCCAGCTGCCACCATGATTATAGATAATGTAAAAACGACCAGCCTTGGCTGGATTTTTTCTGGAACATGCATGCGCACGCGCCTCCTGCTTATGATTCGTGCGCAACATTAAAAAGGGCGCACACCCCAGCTCAGACGAGCTGCGGTATCAGCAGAAAGCGGGTATCAAACGCGGATGCGTTGAGTGGTTGAAAAAAGAAGCGAGGCTGAGCGCGGTGGCCCGGTCGGTGGCCTTGGAGAAAAAAGCCCCGTAGTCGTTTGCACAACCACAGGAGATTCGGCAAGGCGGATAAGCCCCGGCAAAGCCATGGCAACGACGGAGACCGAAACACTCGTAGAAGCGGCAACGACATCCGGCTGATCGCAATGATAGCAAGAATCGGAATGCTCGGACAAATGATGGCCGTCGGCGCCTTTAGCACAGCCTCCATCCATATCCGACTGTTGTACGCTCTGCGGCATCGCATGCGCTTCGCTGGTCAGCAGGCAAAAGCCCGCAACCATCACCTGCATGGCAAATAACCCGACCATCAGTCTGGAAAGACTGCGCCGCGAAACACCAAAAATCTGCCGCCCGGATATAGACATGTCTCCAATGCTACGAGGATGGAGATGAAAATCCAATGAATCTGAAACCGCACCCAGTGGGCTAAGGCTCACTTCAGCCGTGCCCATCCTGTGCCCACATTGGGGATCTCTCTCTACAAAAGCCTTACTCCGAGACCGACATGTCGGGGCATTCATGTTTTATGTCGCATCGTGCAAGCCGGGAAGCAAGAGCAGGTTCGGGGCATAGAGTCCCTAACCTTTACAGCAGCTTTTGTTCTGTTGGATTGGCGGACAAGGCACGTCACCATAAGAACAGTAAACACAACAATCGCCTTTCTTTGGCTTCAGAAGCACATGACAGGCTTCACATTCATAAAACCACTGGCATGCATCGGTTGGCATGGTCTCTTTTTTGCAGTGACCACATTCAGGACAGGTAATGGTGGATTCAGCAATGAAGTCATCAGTCATTGGCTTTTTTTCTCCTCATCTTTTTGCATAAAAGCAAAAACAGTAAGTGCCAAGAAGAATAGAAGTGCTGGCATAAGTATATAGTCCAGGTAGCCAACCCAGGCAGACAAGCCGACCATTCCCAGCAGAATCACCAGAACAGGCGTAAAACAACATAGCGAAGATATGGCAACGCCTGTAATACCTGTTTTTAACAATCCGGACAATTTCATAACATCTCTCCCTATTGAATGAGCAGCGGTATCATTGAAGGTGAAAATAACATCAACAACGCGAACATACCGAGTAGGCACAAACCCACCGGTCTGCTTATTGAGTTGCACCTGTCTTCCGCGCACTTTTTACGATTCTCCCTGTATTGCCATGCTGCCCAACCCAGCAACCCAAAGGTTATGACTGCAAAGAAAGGTCGATATGGCTCCAATGCAATAAAAACACTGGCTGAGCCAACCCCGAGCAATAGAATTATTAATGGGCCGAGGCAACATGCAGATGCCAGGAAACCCGCAATCACTGCTCCGATCAATGAAGGCGTAACTTTCTTTGGGAATGAATCATTCATTCACCAGTTTCTTCCAGTGACTTCAAAATAGGACAGTCTTCCCCGCTCCCTTCCTGCTCACATCTTTCAGCAAGTCCAAGCAATGTGGTTTGAATTCGGGTCAGACTTTCTATCCGGGAGGCAATTTCGCTTGCCTTGCTTTCTGCAATCATCCTTACCTGAGAACAATCTGCTTGATCTGTGCGCAGTGAAAGAAGCTCTCTGATTTCTTCAAGGGTAAAACCAAGTTCTTTAGCGTGGGCAATAAACAGCAGTCGTTTTGCATCATTTTCTGAGTAGTCACGATAGCCCGACATGGTGCGTTCAGGCAACGGCAGCAGTTGCCGTCGCTCATAATAGCGTATGGTATCAATATTAACTTTCGTCCGTTTTGATAGTTCACCAATCTTCATGGGCCAACTATAAACCATGAAGTATGGTCAAGAGTCAAGGATTTGTGGGTTTTCAGAAGGTGGCTTCAAGGACGTTGGATTTTGACCCTCGCCCTGCCAATAAAACATGGTCGCAAAACCCGTAAATTGGTGACCATCCGTGACTAAACCTTCCGTTTTAGAACAGACAAAAATCCTCAAGTTGCTGTTATGTATAAAGAAAATGGTGCACCCTAGAGGATTCGAACCTCTGGCCTCTGCCTTCGGAGG
>CAYLYU010000159.1:0-3446 GCA_964387725.1 uncultured Zetaproteobacteria bacterium
TTTAGCGAGGAAGTGAATTTCTCTGAATATGAAAAGCTGCTGGATGACGGAGGTGCTAACGCTCACATTATATGACCCGCCCCTGCTCAAAACAAATGGCTGCAAGGAAGTGTAGAAATTATCCATGCAGCCATTATCCATAGCCGTCCTATAAAAGGCAATGCTGGTATTGCTGCAGGAATTCGACCGCATCGACGAAATTCATCTTTTTGTCCATCATAACAAGATCAATCGTATTAAAGTTTTTGTTGCAGCGGAAGCACCTGCCCAAATTGGTTTCAGAACAGGTTGCCGTAAGAAATTCCGAGCATACGGGGCAGCAGAAGCGCAGGTAACCACCAGAGAACTTTGATGGCATTGCCAGAATATCGCTGATAAGGTTATTGATTTTGATATGATTGCGCAAACTGAACAGTTCCTGTTTAGAGAAGCGTTTGGCTTTTCCCATGACAGCCTCCTTTCTTAAAGGCACTGAATTTCATCAAGAGATTGACTGAGCAGCTCCGGGGTAACCATCTTCACATTGCTCACTGCTGCATTTATGAGGCAGGCTGTGGCAATGTTGTTGATTATGCGTGGTACGCCGCGGGCATAATCATGGATTGAAGTTTTGACCTGGTCATCAAAGATTTTCACGGAGCCGCCGACCCTCTTGAGGTGATAGTCGATATAATGGTGCGTCTGGCCCTGACTTAAGGCAGTCAGGTTGTAATTGACCGCAATTCTTTGGCGCAGCGCCTTGTGGCATGATCGCTTCAGCTCTTTTTTCAGATTGGGATGGCCGGAGAGAACGATTTTCAATCCGGGCCTGTCATCCATGGCGCAGCTAACCAGCAGTCGAAGATCAACAAGCACCTCAGGACTTAAAAGATGTGCCTCGTCGATGACGACAACGGTTACGACATCTTTATCCCTGGTTTTGGCCAGCACTTGCTGAAATGTTTTTTCTTTTCCCCGGGCCGGCATTTCCCCCAGCGAACTGACCAGCAATCTGAGCACCCCTGAGTCCTTCAGGTTGGTCAGGTGCAGGTAAACGCTGTGGTAGTGGTTTTGTGAAAGCCAGTGGATGAACAGCTTCAGAAGCGTGGATTTTCCCACGCCCTCCTCACCGGTGAGCATGGCAATGGTTGAATACTGGGCCATATACTGCAGTCTTGCCAGCCCCTGGGTCACACGCTCATCGGACATGATATCCGCTGTGGGCATCGTTTCGGCAAAAGGTTGCCCGGACATTTTGAAATGGGTTGTAAACATGGCTTTTTCCTCCTGTGGTTATGATTTTAGTTTTTGCAGGCTCAGTGCAACATGGCCTATGGTTTTGAATTCTGCCGCCTCAAAAGCCTTTACCAATTTCAATTCATTCAGATCAGGATAACGGTTGTAGAGTTTTTTGAGGGCTTCAAAATCAGCTGTATTGAAACAAGCGGCACCGCCTTTCAGGCCCATCAGCTGCGCAAGCTTTTGAACAAACGCGGCGAAGGGCCACCTTTTTTTCTCTATCAGCTTCACATAGTCAATCCCCCGGGCCTGTGCGGTAAGCTTTTTTTCGTGCGCTTCAAGCAGAAGTTCGATGTAATTGTGTTTTGGTTTGGGCTGGAGAGTTGGAATCGACGTGTGGCTGTCTTTTGTTTTCTCCCGATTGTGAAGCTCAGCGGTTCCAAGAAACTGCTCAGAAAGTGAGTATATAAGCAGCTTTTCCGGCTCGTTAAACGGGTCCCAGCTCACGATCACCCTGTCACCGCGAAGCTTTGGATCTGCTTTGTAAAAACGCCCCTCCAGAGAAATGTCTGAGAACTCCCGATGAACGGTCCTTTTGTCCTTTTTCATAAAAAACCGCACAAGCCGGTCGATATCGACCCGGCGGGCTTCATTTTTACCCTCTTCATAGCGCTTCCGGGGGCTTTGCCTGATCTCAGAGTGGGTTTCCTCGTGATAGGACAGATCAAGCCAGGCCGAAAAGGCTTTGTTTAACTTGTCAAGGGTTAGAATGTCTCCGGCCCGAACCTCGGTTTCAAACTGCGACTGGGCGGTCCCGAACAGCTTTTCCACCAGACCGCCGCCTTCAGGCTCACCCTTGGTCCTGTGAATAAGCTTGATATCAAGATCAAAACAGGCGGCTTTCATGGCGTGGGAGTGGTAGACCTTTGCATTATCAAGGTACAGCTCCCGGGGGATTCCGTGAATGTTCCAGGCCCGGATCAGCGAATCGATCAGTATGGGCAGTGACTGCTTGAGATAATAGCGGCCTTCCACCACGTAGCGGCTGTAGCAATCAATAAACAAACACAAATATGCACGCAGGGCCGTGCCATCATGGAGCACATAGGGGCCATAAGAAAAATCCCCGATCCACAGCTGGTTCGGCCTCTCCCGACTCCATCGGCAGCGAACCGGCTTGCGCATCACACCCAGCTTTAAGCGGGTGGCATCATTTTGCTTCAGGTGACGATACAGGGTGGCTCGGGCAACGGTTGTGCCGTAATAATGGGACAGGAACTGATTGATGGTTCGAGGGGAGCGACCGGGCTGGTCTTTCTTCAGCTCAATCGCCTTGTCGATTATCTCGGGGCTGACTGCCCGGGGGGTGCCCCGGTCGCTGCGTGGCTTGCGCGCAAGCCCGGAGAATCCTTTCTTCCGATATTTTTTCAGCTTTCTCTTCAGCGTCGATAGCGACGGCTTTCTCCTCTGGCCGTTGGGGAAAACCACCTCTGTTTTGCTCAGCTGCTTTAAAAATGCGTGCACCAGTCCCGTGCCCACCTCATCGTAGATGACCGGGGCCAGCAGACTGCACCAGAAAACCGCTTTTCGCTCCTCTTTTTCTGTCATAGTCACCTCCATCCTGTGTTTCTGGAGATGACTATGACAGAATTCTACCGGTACAGCGTTTTAAAGCGTGGGAAAATCCTGTGGCTGAAGAGGTCCTCCTGCCGGGCGTTCAGCAAAAGCAGATTTTTCACCTTTTGAAGCAGCTTTTTGCGGGCCGGACTTCGATACTTGCGGGGCGCAACCGGTGTGAACCTTCGGAACAGATCGGTTCCAGGCTCAAAGCGGCCTATCAGCTCAAGACCGGCCTGATACATTACCGGAAGCCCTCCCAGCAGCTTCATCCAGTTCCAGGGGGTTGAATGGGCAAGGCAACCGCCCTGTTTATAAGCCGTTGGCAGTGTGCGGTTTGGGTCTGTCTGGTCGGTGACAAGGCGACGGTACGTTTCCAGGTATTGTTCCAGATACCGGCCGGAAAGGCGCAGGATATCATCTGTAACGTAGCGCTTGTATGGCAGGGCAAAATCCGGATATTCTGTGAAGGTTGCTTTGCACAGTATGCATTTCCATCTCAAAAGCAGGCTCTCGACCTGTTTTACAATATCTGCCACGATGAAAAGAAACTTCCGGGGCCGGCTTTCATGCAGCTTGAAACATTCCGGCTTCTCAGAGCATTTCGGGCA
>CAYLYU010000160.1:0-3401 GCA_964387725.1 uncultured Zetaproteobacteria bacterium
TGCCCTATTCCCGGAATTTGATCCGCAGGATGAATATCACCCCCTCATCGCCATTTGGATGTTACGCGCCCTCTCCCGGTCTGCCGCATTTAGGGAACTCCTTGATCACAAAAACGATCGATTCAACAATGATGACATAGCCACTTTTCTGGGAATGGGCGACATGGAAGATGATAAGGTAAAGCCAAAAAAGGTTCGCCTGCACATGACTCGACTGCTTGAGTCACTGGAACCGCAGGAGCTACATGAGTGCGGAAGTTTGTTTGCCAATATTGATCACCTGGCCCATCGCATGACATTCAATATGGCAGAGCGCCGCATCCTGGCTTTCGCGGTTCTCATAAAGCGCTTTGGCGTATTGGATGACACCATCGACTATATCCATGCCACTACTGAGAGTAGATTCGCCTCCACGCTGTCACACATACTGAATCTGTCATCTGATATTGTGCGGAAGGCATTATCCCGTTCCAGCACACTGTTAGTCTCCGGCCTGGTCAAAATAGAGGAGGGCTACAAAAACAGGGTTGATCTCGACCCGATGGATGGTTTGTGTGATGCCTTGCTTGCAAATGAAACAGGTGAAGATGTCTTGCTCAGTCACTTTCTGGTTCCGGCTGATTCCTCAAGCCTGCACATGACAGATTTTCCGCATGTGAGAAAAGATGTGAAGCTGTTATCTGAGTTGCTTTCAGAAGCCATCAAAGGAAAGGAAAAAGGTGTCAATATCCTGCTCTATGGCCCTCCGGGAACCGGGAAGACTGAGCTGGCGCGTTTGCTGGCAAAAAAGGCAAAGGCAAGCCTGTTCGAGGTCAAAGCTGAGGACAAGACTGGTGACCCTCTCAAATCTGATCGCAGGCTTGATGCCTATCGCTTCTGCCAGCAAATGCTGGCTGAGGACAGTTCCAGCATCATTCTGTTTGACGAAGTGGAGGATGTCTTTCCCAATCGAGGTTTCTCCCTGTTCGGTATGGAGTTTCACTCGGGGGAAAACAAGGGATGGATCAACAAGGCGCTGGAACAGAACAGAACACCGGCGATATGGATTTGTAACCGTATAAGTCAGATCGATCCGGCCTTTCTGCGCCGCTTCGACTACTCTCTGGAATTGCGCACTCCACCACGTTCCGTACGGCTGAATATCGCCAGGAAACATTTAAAAGGAATTCTAGTCAGTCAAACGCTGCTTGAACGCTTGGCAGAGCATGAGCAGATTTCTCCTGCCCAAATGGCCAAGGCCGCCCGTGTAATTAGGCTGACCAAGCACTCTGATAGGGAAACCGTCGAAATAATCCTTAAACAGATCCTGGGGCAAAGCATTAAAGTCATGGGACAGAAGGATCTGCCAAGGCCTCTTTCCCACGCCACCGGCTACAGCCTGGAGTATCTCAATACCAATTCCGATATCACGCTGCTAACCAACGGCCTTAAGGCAAGTCAACGAGGAAACCTGTGTTTCTATGGTCCTCCTGGAACGGGTAAGACAGCACTGGCCGAGCATATAGCCAGACAAATGGACAAACCTCTGCTATGCAAACGCGTTTCCGACCTGTTAAGCAAGTGGGTTGGAGAGAATGAAAAGAACATCGCGGCCACGTTTGAGCAGGCTCGTGATGAGGATGCAGTACTGGTACTGGATGAAGCCGACAGCTTTCTGCAAGACCGTTCGGGAGCACATCACTCATGGGAGATCACGCAGGTCAACGAACTGCTGGTGCAAATGGAGAATTTTGATGGCTTGTTCATCTGCACCACAAATTTGATGGATAGCCTTGATGCCGCCTCATTGCGCCGGTTCGATCTGAAAATCCGTTTTGATTACCTGATGCCCGAACAGGTCTGGAAACTCTTTCAACAGGAAGTAGGAAAAGAGCCCCTGGCAGGGCAAAGAAATCATGTTCAGGCAACATTGCAAGGATTGACCAATCTGACACCGGGTGATTTCGCCACCGTCAAGCGCCATGCACGTATTCTCGGCAAACCATTCTCCATACAGGAGTTCCTGCATGAACTGGAAGCCGAATGCAGAGCCAAGCATGGAATGCCATGTTCAGCCATAGGTTTTCTCATCTGATTATTTACGACACTGTATGTCGCACTCATGGTGTATATTCCTTACAATAGGAGGGGAGCAAACGAATCGGTGCAGGAGAGTATTATTGAACATTCATGAAAGAATTAGAGCTGAATATGCCACCCGGTCGCCTCGGGAGATCGCCAAAGCAATGAGCTATAGGAAGCCAAATATGGCTAAAGGCGAAAAAAGGATAAAGAAGATAGTCAATGACCCCAATCTTGGCCTGGCCGGAGGAGATTATGATGGCCTGTTTAGCTCTACTGCGTTCATTCAGAGGCTCCTAGAGTGCATGGGAATAGATGATGAAGTATCTCAAAAAGATATTGATGAAATACGGGATGCAATCCATGATGACCAATATGGGTATCAGCCATGGATGTTCGTTGAGGCCGGTTTTAAGCGTAAATCAGAGCCGATTCATGTTCTCGCTTTCGTGGAAGGAAGGCGCCGGGTTCCAATAAGAAAAGATATCAAACGGTTGCCAAGGGATAGACAGCTTGCACGGTTATCGGAAGAGATACGATTGCATCAGAAATTTCTGGAAGAAACCGATGGAAAAATATTTATGTGGGGTGAACCAAAGAGATATATCTGCCATATTGAGGAAAACGATATTGTCGAGATGACAACGGATGGAGAGGTGATTTCAGAAATAGATCACAATGTCTTCCATGGCAGAGCCGTCATTGCCCTGCGCTGAAGAACCACCTACAAATGAGGTACATGACTTGGCATTGCGGCAAAGGACCCCTGGATCATCTGTTTCCTGCATCAAGGGAACCGCTGCATTCTTTATCCATCCCCATGGAGAAATCCTTTCTGTCAGAGAGAATCACATCAGTTCGGTAATCCAATCTCCGGAGAGGTTCGGATTTGACCTGCATGAGATTGAAGCTCGGTACAAAATACACGGTGAGCCGTTGTACAAAGAGGGAGCCGCCAGAACCGAAATACTTCTTGACCTGATGCGTAACGGCTGGATTCGTCTTCGCCGCTATCCCAACCGGTATTGGTCAGCAACAGTCAAAACACTGTCACCCCATACGATGCGGCGCATGTGCGTCTGGGCAGAAGAGATGGTTGCCGGTATTGGCACCGTTCGCGAGGAAGACCTTTTCATGCCCGTCAGGATTGCGCCTGTCACAGGTGAGAAAGTAAAGCGGGTTACTCTCGAATCCCTGCTGGACAGGAAAAGTGAGGTGGCCCCACAAACCTCTACTACTGGAAAGGTTTAATCCGGGCCTTCGAGGAAGGGGACTGATAAATCAGCCTGGAGCAAGAGAAACTCAGGTGTATTTGCTGGACATACGGCTGATAATGGTGT
>CAYLYU010000161.1:0-3383 GCA_964387725.1 uncultured Zetaproteobacteria bacterium
GACTGAAGAAGAGTTAAAAATGGAAGTGGTCATCTTGAAAAGAAAAGGCTTGTCACAAAGGGGCATGGCCAGAAAACTGAAGGTTGGCCGAAAAAAAGTACGCAACATACTGAATCAATATGATCGTGAACAAGCTCATGGAAATGACCTTCTTGCTAGCTGTCGGAAAGGCACGCGAGCCAGTAAACTGGATGTGTGGGGAACATTTATAAGCCAGAACCTGGAAAAGTTTCCAGACATAACAGCGGTACGAATGCATGAGAAACTGGTGGAAGAGGGATTTGATGGCGGTATCACCATTGTACGGAATCGATTGCGCCAAATTCGTCCCAAACCCGTTAAAGAACCGGTCATTCGTTTTGAAACAGCCCCTGGAAAGCAGGGTCAAATGGATTGGTCACCGTATAAAATCAATTTCCGGCATACAGGTCGTCAAGAAGTGCTCTGCTTCTCGTATGTTTTGGGATATTCACGACGACAGTACATTGATTTTTCTTTACGTCGTGACTTCTATACACTCATTCAAAAGCATCAGGATGCCTTTAACTACTTTGGGGGGATGCCCCAACATTGCCTCTATGATGGTGAGAAAACCGTTCTATTACGTTGGGAAGCGGGAAGACCCGTTTATAACCCCCGTTTCATCGCGTTCTTAACGCATTATGGATGTCGCCCCGTTGGCTGTCGTCCGGGACGAGCGAAAACTAAAGGGAAGGTAGAGCGTCCCTTTCAGTATGTTGAAGGGAATCTGCTGAATGGTCGTGAGTTTGATGATTTACAGGATTTACGTCGAACAGCTAGATGGTGGATGGAGCACCGTTCCGATACACATAAACATGAAACGACGGGTCGGCCACCCATTGAAGTGTTCCGGGAAAAAGAACAAGCGGCTTTATTACCGCTACCGGTTCATCCCTATGATACCGCTGAAATCAAGCATGTGGTGGGTCGTGATGAGGGATTGATTGTATTCGATGGGAATCGATACTCCATTCCATTTGAATACATGTATATGGTCCTTATCGTGAAAGCAAGCAAAGACCGTCTTATCGTTTATGACCCTGACATCAAACAGATTGCGGACCATCCCCGCTTTCCGACTGCTGCAGGGAAAACATCGGAACAGGAAGCTCATCGAGAATCCATAAAACATCAATATGGCCTGGAACCCGTTCGTGAGAAGTTCCTGTTGTTAGGCGCTGATGCGGCACCGTTTCTCCTAGGGTTAAAGGAAACACACCCAAGGCGGACGGGCTATTATGCCCGGCGCATCCTGGGACTTATTGAAACCTATAGAGATACCGATATCAACAAGGCGATGAGGCATGCGAACTATTATCATGCCTATGATTTAGCATCCATTCAAAACATATTGAGGGCAAAATCAAAACCCCGAGAATTGGAGCATTGGAAGAACTGGAAGCCTTTTGAAAACCCGTTACCACAAATCCAGCAACGGCCATTAGATGCATACACTCATCTTGACTAAGGAGCCTCCTATGTCCCCATCAGACACCTTGAAAAACAAAATTGAAGAACATCTCAAAAGCCTTAAGCTTAAGGTGATGTTAGAGGAGCTCGAGCACGATCTCCATCTGGCCAATCAAGAAAAATGGCCACCCATTGTTTTATTAGAGCGCCTTCTGGCAAAAGAATCCGCTGCCTTCATGGTACGAAAAATTGAACGCCGTATCTGTGAATCCAAGTTGCCGGACCGGAAGTTGCTCCAAAATTTTGACTTTAAGTTTCAAACAGGCATTGATCAGACACAGATCATGGGCTTAGCTGAAATGGATTTCGTTAAAAGAAAGCAATCCCTTGTCCTTGGAGGTCACAGTGGGACGGGTAAGAGTCACATTGCAAAGGCGTTGCTACTACGTGGCTGCCAAAAAGGCTGGCGTTGTTTTTATACAACTGCAGCCGACATGTTGCGACATTTAAAATCCGGGCTTGTTGATGGTACATTGGAGCAAAAGATGAAGCGATATCTTGGCCCGGAGCTTTTACTCATCGACGAGGTTGGTTTCGATAGGCTTGAACAGGATGAGACGCGTCCTGCTGCTTTGTTTTTCAAGGTCATTGACGGACGTTATGCCAAACGGTCAACGATCTTCACAAGTAATCTTGATTTCACACAGTTGGGTACGTACCTGGGCGATCCTGTCATCACAGCTGCCTTAGTAGATCGCCTGATTCACCATGCGGTCATTATCAATGTTAAAGGGCCGAGTTGGCGGCTTCATCAATCCAACAAACTCAATGCAGACACAGGCCATTCCCAACCGGAGTGAACCACGCGACCCCTATGGGTAGAGAAAGATGGAACGAGCCTCTCCACATTCACAGTTACTTCAATTCCTGGATTGGCTCCATTCAATTGGAGTTCATCGATATGATCTTGCTTTGAATCGGCGGAACCCTTCAACCGGAAGATCTATCTTTTTACACCCCAAAACAACGTGCTCCGGAAGCCTGGACCGGGCACAAGTACTTCAACGTCTCTCCTGGCTGCGTGCCGAAAACAGCCATCAAGCCGATATCTATTTTCGACCGGCACGCCATGGCGCATGGCCTCTCATCTTTTTAGATGATCTGAATGTTCGTCTGGCCCATAAGATTGCTCACAAATACGGTGCAGCTATTATTGAAACAAGCCATAACAGTTGCCATCTCTGGCTTACACTATCAAAAAAACTGACAGAATATGCTCGCTATGAGGCTCAGTGCTATCTGGTAAACTGCTTACAAGGACAAGCCGATGCGGGTTCAGTTTCAGGAGAACACTGGGGCCGCTTGCCAGGCTTTCGGAATTGGAAACCATCAAGAAACTGTTGGGTCAATTTAAGGTTACTAAGTCATAAAAGGCAATGGAGTCCTCTCTTTGCAGGTTCTACCAGGCCAAATCGTTGCTGCAGTATGAAGAGCACTCAAATAGACCATAGCCGTAACGAATGGGGCTGGGTAATGGGATCCCTTGAGAGTGGTGTATCCCAACGAACGGTAGTGGATAAATTAATTAGCCGTGCAGCGAGCAGACGAGGCAAAAGGGATGCCATACGTTACGCGATGCAAACAGTCCTTAAGGCAGATAATAAATTGAGGTTAAGGGAACCATGATAATCTTCAACAGTGGTTTTGACTCACACAGGCAAGAAGTTCAGCACAGGGCAATCCAATCTGGTAAAAGGGTTCACACAAGCAATTTCCTGAAACGCTACAAAATGCGTGCACGATACGTCATGCACTGGAGTTGGGCCATCAATGCCAAGAAAATAACATGGATATCCATCAAATAATTGCACACCGGGCTAGAATGCCCCACAAAAACGATGAAAAAATCGGCATATAGATGCATGAATCAATAAATCTGGGCCCTTCCTAAC
>CAYLYU010000162.1:0-3232 GCA_964387725.1 uncultured Zetaproteobacteria bacterium
ACATCAGGATCCTGATGGCAGAGAATCATCCCGGTTACCGCAGCAGGATCAATGATCTGCGCCACTCTGGATTTGACCTGACCGAAATAACCGCGTGAGCCGGGGTCAACCAGAATGGCCTCACCACCATCAATAATGAGATAAACATTGCAGCGAAAAACAGTTTGCTCGGCAATGCCGAGCCAGTAGATGGCATGTCCGCCATGTTGATAAAGCAGTGTCGGTTTCTGCATGTCCACTACCACATCAACAAGTGAAATATCATTGCCTTCTGCCATGCCTTTCTCCCCACAGCATTATTTAACAATGATGCCTCATCCATATGATTGTGCAAAGTACTTTGATCATCGCACTCAGAAAAACAGTGGCTTGTTTCGAGGGTTTTTGATGCCGGCTACAGAAAAATGATAAATCACCCTTTCTCCCGGTAGAATTCATGAATCATGCCAGCTAGGTTCGTCCTCAATGCCAAAGCTGGATTTAGACTCAATATATGTAGAAACCCGCCAGGGTCTGGAAAAAGCCTGTCAATGCCTCTCATCTGCTCCGGTTCTATGCATTGATACAGAGTTTCACCGTGAGAAAAGTTACTATCCGCAACTGGGACTGATTCAGGTGGCGAGCAATGAGACTTGCTACCTTATCGATCCTTTGGCAATTCCCGATCTCGATATCTTCTGGCAACTGTTGCATGACCCCGCACACCTGAAAGTATTTCACGCCGGCAGGCAGGATATTGAGATTATTCTGCGGGCCTCGGACGCTATCCCCTCGCCTCTTTTTGATACACAGCTTGCAGCCGCACTGCTCGGTCTGGGTGAGCAGGCCAGCCTGGCCAAGCTGGTCAACATCATCCTTGGCGAATTTCTGCCGAAAGAGGAAACCTACAGCGACTGGATATCCCGACCCCTGACTGCAAATCAGATCACCTACGCAGCCAGTGATGTCATTTACCTCATGCCTGTCTATAAAGAGTTGAACAATCGGCTACTGGAGAGCAACAGGGCGCCCTGGCTGGATGAAGAACAAAAGGGATTATACAGCGCGGCTACTTACGAACCTGAAGATAGCGCTTCTCTGCAGCGTGTGCGCGGAACGAACGGCTTGTCGCGTCATCAACTTGCCATTCTGCGTTCACTCGCAAGCTGCCGTGAACGCATAGCCAGACAACGGGATAAACCGAGGCGACATCTTATTTCCGATGATATTCTTACCTCTCTGGCCCGTATGCGTGATCCTGACCCTTTATCTCTCCAGCGTTTGCGAGGCTTGCCAAAATCGATTTTGAAAAATTTTACTGATGAACTTCTTGATGCCTGGAGGGCAGGTCATGATTGCCCTCAATCAGACTGGCCACAGCCAGGACAGTCCCGGCCAAGGAATTCCGGCATTAACCTGCGGGCAGAAATGTTATCTGCACTCGTCCGCTTTAAGGCGGATAAGGAGAACATTGCTGCTATTCTTCTGGCAAAAAAAAATGATTTGGTGGAACTGGCATCGTGGGCAGGCTCTCCTGCTGATCCTCTGCCGGAAATTCCCTGTATGCATGGCTGGCGAAAAGAACTGATCGGTGAAGATCTCTTACGATTATTACGTGGAGAAATCTCTTTGAGACTGGATCCCGAATCTGGCCTGCCTGTACTTGATGAAAACCGTGTATACTAATACCTTCATAAATCAATGAAGTTATGCTTCTCCATTGACGCCTTGTCAGCGGCAGGCAATGCCGCCTGGAGGCTTACCGATGATGGAGAAAGCTGGCGTCAGGGTATATTTGCCGAAGACCTTCAACTACGAGATGCTGAGTTCTATGATAAAAAACTTATTACATTCTGGACAGGAAGGCGATTAAGCCGCGACAAGCGCCTTGGCTTGAAGCTCAGAGAAAAGCCCGGAAAATTTGATTTTCTGATGCGAGGCATCTTTGCGCATGCCATTATCCACAGACGCAGCCCCGCTCCGATACCGGATAAGAATCAACTTATTGATACCGTCAACCAAGCTGATCCGGGCCGTCCATGGTTGATTTATCTGGATCTGGCCGGGAATTTTCAGGCTATCGATACAGGCAGTGAAAGTATTATTGCCAATATCAGTATTGCAGTACGAGGCGAGATTGCCTCCGGCCCCGATTACGTTGGTGAAAAAGCGGCTGAAAACGAGTTCATGATGGATGAACTGTTTCGGCAGTTCCTTGGTGGCTGGTATACCCACCTCAAGTCTCGCAGATCAGGTGTCTTTATCCCTGACGTGGAAAAGCTGGCGAATGAGACACAATTCCGGCAGCAGATTCTTGACTGGAAACATGAGGGCTGATTCAACAGATGCGCGTCATCAGCTTCAATGCAAACGGAATACGCAGCAGTGAACGTAAAGGTTTTTTTGACTGGCTGAAAAACCAGAAAGCCGATGTTCTTTGTGTGCAGGAACTGAAGGCCCATGCCCATCAATTGTCAGAGGCGATGCAGCATCCGGCTGGAATACAGGGGCATTTTCACTTTGCCAGGCGGCCAGGCTACTCGGGAGTAGCCCTGTATACCCGGAAACAACCGAACCATGTGCATATTGGCTTATCTGATCTCGATGGTGATCAATGGGCGGATATGGATGCCGAGGGCAGGTTTGTTCAGGCTGATTTTGATCAATTATCGATCATCAGCGTCTATCTCCCTTCCGGATCCAGTTCGGAAGAACGCCAGGCTATCAAATATATCTTTCTCGAACGTTTTTTGCCCTATTTGAGAAAAATGAAGGCCAGCGGGCGGGAAATCATGATTTGTGGTGACATCAATATTGCCCATCGAAGGATCGATTTGAAAAACTGGCAGGGAAACAGGAAGAACTCGGGTTTTCTATCCGAAGAACGTGCCTGGATGGACAGGCTTTTGTCCTCGGGGTTTATCGATACCTATCGAAGTCTCTACCCGGATAGGGAAACATATACCTGGTGGTCAAACAGGGGGCGTGCCCGGGAGAACAATGTAGGCTGGCGTATTGATTATACGATCTGTACACCTGATCTGGCTGCCAGCGCTGATGATGCCTTTGTTTATACAGGGGAAAGGTTTTCTGATCATGCGCCACTGATAACTGATTTTGATTTTATATTATGAAGTTATAAGTAATTATTAATGTAATTTATTATCCTAGATAACCTCAGTTGGGAGTGCGTGCAGGGTGTAAGATATTGATTTGAAGGGCGTAGCGGAAAAAATCGTCGTCACCTCACTGG
>CAYLYU010000163.1:0-3168 GCA_964387725.1 uncultured Zetaproteobacteria bacterium
GATAAATGGTTTTGACTGGGATGCTGGAAATGAACGAAAAAGTGCCGATAAGCATGGTGTTTCAATGGGTGAAGCTGAACAGGTTTTTTTCAATCAACTGCTGCTTTTGCTTGAAGACACAGCCCATAGCGCCAATGAACAACGATTCCACGCCTTGGGTGCTAACGATGAAGGCCGATATATTCACATCACCTTCACGATTCGGCTTAAGGGCAAAAAGATAAGAGTAATATCTGCACGGGATATGCACCACAAGGAAAGGAGAATTTATGAACAAGCCAAAACAAATTCCTGAATTCAAATCTGAAGCTGAAGAGCAGGAGTTTTGGGAAACCCATAACTCAACCGACTATGTAAATTGGGAACAGGCCAAACCAGCCACCTTTGCCAACCTGAAACCATCTACCAGAGCTATTTCTCTCAGAATGCCTCAAGCCATGCTGGAGAAGATAAAGGTTGAAGCAAACAGGCGTGATGTGCCGTATCAGTCACTCATTAAGGTCTGGCTAAGTGAACATCTGGACAGAGCCGCCTGAAACAGTTTACGGATCCCCTGTCGGGGACTCTAAATTTAAATTGAAGTTAAAAAGTCCTTGAAGTCGCCAGGCTCCAGTCCAGATACCCATCAATACCGGCTATAAATACTCGCATGATTTCCACCAGTGTATAATTTGTAATGGGTTATAGATTATGAGTAAAGAGAAATGGGGAAAAGAAAGGGCTGAGTGGGCGGTGAGTTAAGGGTAATGAGGAATGAGGGGAAGGAAAGGGTGTGTGGGGAGGGGGAACTGACAACTCTCTTCGCTCTTTCCACATCACTCATTACTTATTCCATATCGCGTGTTGCTCATTGCCCATTACTCGCTTCCTCGTTTGTACTCATACTGATAGGCGCCGTATTTGCCGTAGTAGCCATAGCCGTAGCCATAACGGCCCGGACGCCGCTGGATGTCATTAAAGATGACTCCCTGAGTTTTGACATTGCTCTGGGCCAGGCGTTTGATGGCAAGATCGATCTCCCTGATCGGGTTCACGCCCTCCCGCACAAGAAGGAAGGTGGTGCCAGCCAGGTTGCCGATAATGGCAGCGTCGGTGACGGCGAGGATCGGCGGTGTGTCAAGCAGAATCAAATCAAACTGTCCGGAGGCCGCAATGAGCAGCTTCCGGAACTTCTCGCTCATAAGAAGCTCGGAAGGATTGGGAGGTAAGACGCCGGTGGGCAGGAAGGAGACATTGGCTTCAGAGGTTTGCCGGATTGCCTCAGAGACCTTTGCTTTGCCGCTGATGACTTCGGACAAACCCGGCGAGCGTTTTATACTAAAATAGTTGTTTAAATGCCCCTTGCGAAGATCACAGTCGATAAGGAGAACTCGCTGGCCGGCATCGGCAAGTACGTGGGCAAAGTTCACCGAGACAAAGGACTTGCCGACAGCCGGGCTGGGCCCTGAAATGACCACGATATTGTTCTCTGTTTCCATCAGGGCAAAATGCAGATTGGTGCGCAGGCCCCTGAGGCTTTCGATGGCTACATCCCTGGAGTCCGTAAGGGCAAGGATAGAAGACTTCTTCGATTTCCTGCGCATAAGTGTGGAAAGCTCCAACTGCTTCTCACTGCGGGGAATAAGGGCAAAGACCGGCACACCGAGTTTTTGTTCGATTTCGTTCGGATCCTCAACACCCTGTTGAAAGCTCTTGCGCACAAAAGCGAGCAGGACCCCGAGAAATAGGCCGCCGGTGAGGCTCAGAGCAGCCATCAAGGCTTTTTTCGGCTTGATTGGCTGTTCCGGACTAATCGCGTAGTCGATAATGCGTACGTTGCCGACTGTCCCCGCTTTCACAACCTTCAGCTCCTGGGCTTTATTTAGCAGCAGGGTGTACAATTCTGTCTTCACTTTGGAATTCCGTGTCAGCTTGAGCAGATCCCGTTCGGTCTCTGGCAGATTCTGAATCCGTTTGCCAAGTCTGGATTGACTGCCTTTCAGGCGGGATAGCTTGGTTTCCAGGATCTGCAGCTTTGGATGTATGGCCTTGAAGCGTTGTTTCAGTTCTGCGCGCTCCAGTTGTAGTTGCGAAATCTGCGTTTCAAGCTCAGCGCTCTGCTCAAGTATGGCCCGGGTTTCGAGGTTCAGGTCAACCGAGCCATGACGTGAGCGGTATTCGTTGAAATCTGCCTCGGCGGCGTCCAGTTCCGCCCTCAATTCCGGCATCTGCTGATTCAGGAACTCCAGGGTTTTTTCCGCTTCGGCTGATTTTCGCTCGACATTCTGGCGCAGGTAGATGTTGGCAATGGCGTTGACGATCATCACCGCCTGCTGCGGATTACTGCTTTCCATACTCAGCTCGAGGATGCCGGTTTTCTTGCCTTTTTCGCTGACTTTAAGATTTTTCTGCAACTCCTTAACAGTTTGTAGCCAGGAATGCTTGATGATATCAAATCGGGTATCCGGGCGGGCAATGAGTTCGGAAACAAACAACTCCACCGGCTCCTCGCTTTCATTTCCTCCCTCAATACCAGAACCCGCTGCAGGCTTGCCGACCACTCCCTGAGCAAGCTGCTGATCTTCCGGACCCAGTAGCGTGTAACTTCCGGATTTGCCGGCAACAAGGGTCAAATGTTCATCATCTAAATGGCCGGGAACCTTGAGGCGGTCGATGCGCAGGCCCTCGCCGCCCCAGGCAAACGAATCCAGCCCCAGAAAGGCACCGGCAGGCCCATTCTCATCATGGGAACGGGCCATTGACTGACCGAAGAAGGGGAAATAGTGGGGAGCGGATGTAATATCCAGCTGGAGCTGGTCAACCGCTTTGCCAACCACCGAGCGGGAGCGGATGATTTCGATTTCCGCATCGGTAGGGGTTTCACCTGTAAGGGCGGCATTCAGGTCATCAAGAGGGCCGATCCCCTTCCCCTCCTGCTCGACCTGGACCAGGGCGTCGGTGGAATAAATCGGAGTGGCTAGAAAGGCATAGGTCAGCCCGGCGAGGAAGATCACACCTGCAACAGCGGCAATTAGCCATCTTGATTCAACGACGGTGGCAATGTAATCGCCGAGATCAATCTCTTCCTCAACGAAACCGGGAGTGGTTTCGCGTGAAGGGGGATGTGCAATGGGTGATGGGTTTTCAGACATGGCGGTAAAGTGTGATGAGTAAAGTGTGATGAGTAAA
>CAYLYU010000164.1:0-3136 GCA_964387725.1 uncultured Zetaproteobacteria bacterium
TCCATCCATTCGCTCATGATGGCCACCGGCAATTTCGGCCACATTTTTCAAATGTCTAGGAAACGGCAACGCTTCCAGCATATTGATGGTAGCGATAATATGATAATTAATGATCTCTCGATCTTCATTATTCAGGGTGCCCTTGGCTATATTGAGATTATAGACCTCATCCTCATTCAGCATTGGATATACCTTGCCTTCGGCATCTGTCCATGCCCGTGTTTTTGCCATGGAACACACTCGTTTCTGTTTTTCAGGGGCCATAAACTCGCCACCCGTATTACATGACCGCAGAAACGCCAGTTCCTCCGCCAATGCATCCCATTGAGACTGCACAGCCACATGAATCATTTCATCAGACAACCCGGACTGATCTCTCAAAAATTGGATAAGCACATCCCTGCGCAAAATTTCATAACGCAGTGCGATCAGCTCGATACGATCAAATATCTTTTCCAGTTTAGTCGCCTTATCCACAATATGGACAGGCGTGGTTATTTTCCCGCAATCATGAAGCATGGAGGCAATCTTCATTTCATACATGGATTCAGGGGTTAATTTGAAAGCAGCCAATTCGCCCGAATCATGATCACTGGCAGCCTGGGCCAGCAACAGAGATAGCTCCGGAACGCGTCGGCAATGTCCTCCTGTATAAGCCGACTTTTCATCGATCGATTTTGAGATTACTTCGATGAAGGACTCAATCAATACCTGTAATTCATCCGTAAGCCGGTTATTGGTAATAGCCACGGCGGCGAGAGAAGCCAGAGCCTCAGACAGTTCCTGACTGAGAGCAGAAAAATCCTCTATTTCATTCGTCGCTTTATCAGTCGCATTAATCAATTGCAAAACACCGACCAGCTCGGCCTGTTGATTTACCAGAGGCACTGTGAGCATGGAACGCGTGCAATATCCGTTATCCTGATCAAACGCTTTAACCTTGGTGAAATTGAATTCTTTGTTATTGTAGACATCCGGAATATTGATGGTTCGCTCATAAACTGCCGCATTCGCAGCAACGATATGATCATTAGAATGGCCATCCTTTGCATACATTTCAATCGGCTTCAAATTTGACAGGTTGCCTTCTGCGTTACTCACATGGATGTTCAAAGAGTCCGTACGCATCACTTCAAAGTTTAGCTTTCCATCCTGATGCAGATACAGGGTTCCGCCATCAGCACCGGTCAGTTCCTTGGCATGATCCAGAATATATTCCAGCAATCGTTCGATCTTATGCTCGGAAGATAATGCAACACCGATCTGTGTGATTCTTGTCATGTGATCCATCAAGGTGTTCTTTTTACGTTGCACGTTGTGGTTATCTACGTGTATGGCCGCCTGTTTGGCCAGCATTTCCACGATACAAATATCGGATGAAGTAAACGCGTCGGCCTGACCACTATCGGGATCAATATGGTTGATGAGCTGCAGGACACCTACGACTTCCCGGCGCTGATTCGACATAGGTACGGCAAGCATGGACTTGGTCTTGTAGTGCATTTTTTCATCGAAATTTTTAGCGCCTAAGGAATTGAACTCCTCTGAACTATAGATATCACTTATATTGATGGATTTGTTTTTTGCTGCTGCAACGGCCGCGACGCTCCCCTCATTAATCTGGCCGGAAGCTGCAAATAAAGGAATATTCTTTAAACGGTCAAGTATTTCAGGGTTTTTTTCACTGAATAAATTCAAGCTGCTATTCTGTATTACAAAAAAATACAGCCGATTCTTGCTATCCAGCAAGTATGCAGTTGCACCATCTGCGCCGGTTAACTTCCTGACGCTGGAAAGCAACGATGCAAGCATATCAGCCATATCAGGCTTATCTGACATTGCCATGAAAGCATTGTGCAGTTTTGAAAGTATCAAAGGATTGTTCTCTGTCACCATGTTCTCCCTTCCTATGATGGCTGAAGTCTCACTGTTCCAATTTATGCCGGATTAAACACCTAGTCAATACTGATAGAAAATTGATGATTTTCCACATAATTAAATGCTGATTTAACCCTGCAAGAAAGCGCCTTTTCACTCAGGGGGATGCTGCTTAACTCAGTGCTCCCGTGCAACCCATCAACGGGCTGACAAATCGGACTCGTAAGTGCTTGATTTGCAAGTGAATGAACAACAGTGTTTTTCCTGAACGGACTAATTTCTGTCAGGGTGACAATAAATCAGCATCTCCTTAATGCCTCCAGAGTTACCCCTTGGTAAATGATGCCAAATTGCTTTTGCTCAACGCACAGCTATCCTGCGCAGTCTCAAGGCAATGGAGGGAATGATGTCCATAAAATCAGATAAGTGGATTCGTCGGATGGCAAATGAACATGGTATGATCGAGCCATTTGTAGACGGACAGATTAAAAAAAATGATGGCGGTACCGGCATTGTATCCTATGGCCTTTCATCTTATGGATATGATGTCCGTTGTGCCGACGAATTCAAGGTATTCACCAATATCAACTCTGCTATTGTCGACCCGAAAGATTTTTGCCCGACCTCCTTTGTCGACATTCAATCTGATGTCTGCATTATCCCGCCAAATTCATTCGCACTAGCCAGAACGATTGAATACATGCGCATTCCCCGTTCTGTCTTGACCATCTGTTTGGGCAAATCAACTTATGCTCGCTGTGGCATTATTGTCAATGTCACACCCCTTGAACCCGAATGGGAGGGTCATGTTACGCTGGAGTTTTCAAACACGACGCCATTGCCAGCCAAGATCTATGCCGGTGAGGGTGTGGCCCAGTTCCTCTTCCTTGAGTCCGATGAGGTGTGTGAAATTTCGTATGCTGACAAAGCCGGCAAATATCAGGGACAAACCGGCGTCACAGTGCCAAAATTATCATGAAGCTATCCGACATTCTGGCCCGCGCCGGCAAACCACTCATCTCCTGCGAATTCTTTCCGCCAAAAACAGATAAGGGCGAGGAAAACCTGTGGAACTGCCTGAACGAACTGCGCAGCATTGAGCCTGCCTATATCTCTGTCACTTACGGTGCCGGCGGCACCACACAAGACCGCACCAAAGGTATTGTCACTCGTATCAAGGATGAAACCGGCCTCTCCCCGGTGGCACATTTGACCTGTGTGGGTGCCAGCAAAAATGCGCTTGCCGAATTGCTGGCCG
>CAYLYU010000165.1:0-3127 GCA_964387725.1 uncultured Zetaproteobacteria bacterium
TTATCTGTCAACAAAATGAAAAGGCCTCGCGAAAGCGGGGCCTTTTTTATGAAGGTTTTAGTAATATCGGTAGTGTCAGAATGTTAGACGTTCAAGTGCTTCGCGGTATTTTTCAGCCGTTTTGTTTTTGATCGCATCCGGCAATTCGGGTCCGGGCGCTTTCTTATTCCAGTCCAGCGTTTCCAGCCAGTCACGCACGATCTGTTTGTCAAAGCTTGGCGGGCTGATGCCCGGTTGATATTCGCTTACAGGCCAGAAGCGCGAGGAGTCCGGCGTTAGCACTTCATCGATCAGGCATAAGGTTCCATGCTCATCAAGCCCGAACTCAAACTTGGTGTCAGCGATAATAATGCCTTTTTGTAAGGCGAAAGATGCGGCTTCTTTGTACAGAGACAGGCTGATGTGCCACACCTGTTCGGCCAGTTCAACACCAATCAGATCGCACATGCGTGCAAAATCAATATTCTCATCGTGCTCGCCAATGGCTGCTTTGGTGGAAGGCGTAAAAATCGGCTCCGGCAACTGGTCAGCCAGAATCAAGCCTTCAGGCAGTTCAATGCCGCACACCGACCCCTGTTTCTGATACTCCTTCCAGCCGGAACCAATCAAGTAGCCGCGGACAATGGCTTCAATCGGTAGCGGTGTGAGTCGTTTAACCACAATAGCATGTGATGCCACACGCCGCCGCTCTGCGATATCGGGAATGGCCTCTTCAAGAGACATGTCGGAAACATGGCTTGGAACAATATGGGAGAGTTTATGAAACCAGAAATCAGATACAGCGTTCAGTACCTCTCCTTTACCCGGTATGGGTGTCGGCAGGATTACATCAAAAGCAGAAAGACGATCGGTGGTAACAATCAGGATATGGTTGTCATCAACCTCATACATATCTCGTACTTTGCCACTGTGCAGTAGTTTCAGGCTTTTCATATCGGCATGTAGCATGGCATGCATTTTATCTTTCTCCCGGCAGCTTCGAAAATTTTTCAGCAGCGAAAAATGCCCGAAAGAAAAAACACATACAAGCAAGCATCAGAAATTAAAGCCAGGCGAAGGCTATGGATCCCTGGAAATAGCAGCGCGCATTGCAACTGAATCGGGTTTCAACTGACTGGTTAGAAAACGATCCAGTTGATTGGCAAAAGCCATGCGATCATTGTTTGAAAAAGTGGCCGCGCCACCGGTTGTCACGCCGCTGCCGCGCAGATCATCCATGAAGTTTCGCATGCTCAGATGCTGCTTTACGTTGGCTTCACTATAAAATGTACCGCGAGGGTTCAGGGCGTATCCTTCCTTTGCGATGACATCGGCTGCAAGCGGAACATCAGCAGTAATGACCAGATCTCCTGCCTCCATTTTCGCAACGATTTCATGATCAGCGACGTCGGCTCCTGCTGTCACTTCGATCATGTGAA
Organism: uncultured Zetaproteobacteria bacterium; assembly: GCA_964387725.1. Taxonomy (GTDB): domain Bacteria; phylum Pseudomonadota; class Zetaproteobacteria; order Mariprofundales; family Mariprofundaceae; genus CAYLYU01. The sequence continues at coordinate 1,419 of CAYLYU010000165.1, forward strand.
TCAGTGGAGAGTCCGGTGTATACTGTTTTTTGTTGGCGATCAGGGTCAGAGGAATCTGCAAACGTTCCACAGCACGGTAGAGAATTTCCTTGATTGCCCTGGGGCAGGCATCGGCATCAACCCAGATATGCATGACTCATCTTGCGGCAAGCATACAGTCCGCTTGCTATTTCTTCCATTTTACGTACCTTGCGCCGCAACTCGCCGTACCTTTGGTCTGTGCAGCGAATCATTGCCGCGATATTAACCATCATTGGCATTTCAATATACTGTAACTGTGCCTGGATCAGGCCGGATAAATTTCGGAAGGCATCGAGTTAAACCAGGTTCAAAAACATGACATTTGATAAACTTGGCCTTTCGGCTGACATCCTTCGTGCTGTCTCCGACCAGGGCTATACAACTCCTACGCCTGTACAGGCGCAGGCAATCCCCGTGATTCTTGAAGGTCACGATATTATGGCCGGAGCACAAACCGGCACCGGTAAAACAGCAGGTTTTACGCTTCCGTTGCTACAATTGATGAATAAGGAACATCCGGAGCGGCACAAGAAACGTCATATACGGGTGCTGGTGATTACACCAACCCGTGAACTTGCGGCCCAGATTGGTGCAAGTATTGCCATATACGGTAAATACCTTCCGCTTCGCTCCACCGTAGTGTTCGGCGGAGTTGGTATAAATCCTCAAATTGATAAACTGAAACGCGGTGTAGATATTCTGGTAGCGACGCCGGGGCGTCTTTTGGATCTGGTTTCTCAGGGAAAATGCAATCTTTCCGGCATTGAGGTTCTGGTGCTGGATGAGGCAGATCGCATGCTTGATATGGGTTTTATCCACGATATACGCAAGGTTCTGGCTTTGTTGCCGAGGCAACGCCAGAATCTTCTTTTTTCCGCCACCTTTTCCGATGACATTAAAAAGCTTGCTTCAGGTATTCTGAAATCACCCCGACTGATCGAAGTCTCCCGCAATGAAGCCGCACATCAGGTGAAGCAGGTGGTTCACCCTGTGGGCAAATCGAGGAAGCGTGAACTGCTTTCACACCTTATTCGCTCGCAGAACTGGAAGCAGGTACTGGTGTTCACCCGTACAAAACATGGCGCCAATCGTCTGACAACACAGTTGGAGAAGGATGGCATCAACACAACTGCTATCCATGGCAACAAGAGTCAGACAGCGCGTACCAGGGCGCTGGCAGGCTTCAAAGATGGCTCAGTGCGTGTCCTGGTAGCAACCGATATTGCAGCCCGGGGGATTGATATCGATCATTTGCCGCACGTAGTGAACTATGAGCTGCCGAATGTACCGGAGGATTATGTGCATCGTATCGGACGTACAGGTCGGGCCGGACGCACAGGTGAGGCAGTGTCACTTGTCAGTTTTGACGAGTTGAAATTGCTGCATGGCATTGAACGGTTGCTTAAGAAGGATATTACGCAGGTGGAGGTTCCGGGTCATACCATGGAAATGTCCGATGCAGCACCTGCTTCACCGGAAAAGCCAAAACATAATCGCCGTTCATCGCGTCAGGGGCACAACCGCCCGCAGTCGGCCAGACCGTCGTCAAGGCCATCCAGACGGCGCCGAAGCAGGAGACCTGCCAGCAACTAACGCTCTTTTTCAGCGGGTGATTGGTCTTTGTGGTGAAGCTAGGAGCCTGTCGGACTTAGGGGAATCGTAGCGAGAAGGTGGGGAAGCGAGACAAA
>CAYLYU010000166.1:0-3071 GCA_964387725.1 uncultured Zetaproteobacteria bacterium
CAGTTAGTGTCTAACACCCGATACACAGCAGGTGTTATGTGTGGCAGGTGGTACACCCGACTTCAACCAGCAATTGGGTTGCGCCCCTTGTATCGTATTCGGTTTAACATAGGTCCAGGACTTGCATTGTGCCTCGGACTGACATGCTTGCTGGCAAAGCGCCGGATCATCGGCTTTCGGCACAATATGGCGAAAATCGCCACCACCGGGGCGATCTGTGTTCATTTCCATACCGTTGGCATCGACAGCAATGGGAGTAGCTGGCTTTGCATCGACAGGAATCACCAGCTTAGTCGTTTTTCCAGCTACAATCTCAACGCCATCGACCCGCTGTTCACGTTCCCCAACCCGCACCACAACATCCACCTTCCCGGATGCCAGATCAATATTCAGTGGCGTATCCCACCCAAAAACAGAGCTTTCATAAACGCTCTTATGGCTGGTTGAATCTTCCATATGGATATAGGCATGAGCCGGTTTGCCATTCTCGGTGACCGTTAGATGTAAGACTCCCTTGCCAAAAATCAGTGTTTTGTTAATCACTTCACCGGCTTTAATGTTCAGAGAAAGTTTCTTTTCACTACTGCCGTTCACCCCGGCAGGTGAAACAAACGCTTTGTATTGGCCGGCTGGTAGCCGAATAGAAAAGCCTGACGGTGTCGGTAAAACAGGTTGTGCAACGACCTTCCCAGTGCTCGTATCTTCGACACGGTAGAGTAAATTCACCACGGCCCCGTTCACTTTGGCTGTCAGTTTAAGTATCCCGACAGGCTGCACTGCCTTGCGAGCGGATTTCAGCAGCTCTTCGGCATTATTGGCCTGAAAATACTCACCGCCGCCAGCCCTGGCCATACACTGAAGTTGTGCGCTCTCTTTCTTGCTCAGGCCGAAACCCACCGTATGCAGTATGAAGTTCACCCCGGATGCTTTGGCCGCTTTCACGGCAGCGCATGGATCGCCACCGCAGCTTTCAATACCATCACTGACCAGGATAATCGTCGAACTGTTTTCCTCGGATCGCAGCATATCGATGGCTTGATTGACGGAACGGGTTAGTGGCGTTTTACCCTTGGCATTTAGACCATTGACGGCTTTCAGCACGGCCTGTTTGTCGTTTACTGTCAGCTCCACCAGCGTTTCCACATCATTGCAATCGCCCTTACGCCGGTGGCCATAGGCGATCAGGCCAATACGGGCATTGTCCGACAACTCCGGTACCAACTTCGCCATCACCTCCTTGGCAATGGTGATTTTTGGTTTGCCTATAATCTGACCCCACATACTGCCGGAGGCATCGAGAATGAAGAGGGTGTTGGCACTTTCCCCGGCACTTTTTACCGTCCGCCTTGAATGCATGCCGACTTTATTGGCTGCATGCGGAACATTGCCAAAATCAATTACCTTTTCCACAGTTTCACCCTTTTTGATGGTGAGGAGGAAGTCTTTGTATTTTGCATTATGGGGAACGCTTAACCCGGTAGGCACTGCCGTCACAAACACTTGATAACGTCCACTCAGAGTCTCAGGTAGCTTAATGCGGGCAGGCATGAAGGAAAAAGTAGGTTTTTTCCAGAAGCTCCACTTGCCAAGCCATTTCTTTGTATCCGGATCCTTGATGTAAAGAGCAGCGCCCTTGGATGGCTTGCCGTTAAGATTGACGGTTAATTTTAATGTTCCTGAAATAGCATAGAACTCGACATCCTTTTTGAACACGTTTGCTTCACCAAGCTTGATTTTGCGAAACCAGACCGGTGCCAGTTGGGGATTCTTGCTGGTTACCTTGATATCAAAGGTTCCCGGTTTCAGGTTGATCTTGCGCATGCTTATGCTCGTTTTAACATCCTTGTCAAAAAGAACCTTGTCATCGGTGGCATTCAAAATCTGAATATGCCCATCCACATGCTTGCCATGTTCGGACAGATTAAATTTGAAATGGGACATCCGATTCAGTTGATCGAGGTCGATTAGGCCTTGGTCGGCATCCTTTTCCAATGTCTTGCATATTTTCTTGTTCATGGCTTCCACCAACGGATTATCGATAATCTTGCCATCCACTTTCGTCACGGATTTTGTCACCCATTTTCCATTGACCGTTGACCCGCTATTCTCGGATTCGACATGGTCGGCTTTGGCGATGATTCTTTCAAAAGCGCTGACCCGCTTGAGCATCGGGGCATCGTAAGCACATCGCATCACGTCATTTGGTGACATGCCAGTCTCAATTTGACACTGATGTTGCGCGTTATAACCCTTGATTTCGAGTGTAGAGACCATCTTCGCTTTCATTACTACACGTTCTGCAGGCGACATGCTTTGCATTTTCTTCTCGGCCGCCGCCATGGATGCCCTCATCTTCTTCTGGCGTTCCGGCGGCATCTTCTGGAGTTCTTCCTCGGAAGGAAAGCCAAACATCATCGCCATCGGGCTGGGTTTGGTACAGCGAAACGGCGTGCAGGCTGCCAGCTTGTCTGCATAGGTTGTGCCGCAGGTATCCTGTACCTGCATCTCATCCAGAAGGCTTCCGGCCTGCGCCACTGATGCTATAAGACCCACGAATATCATCATGGCAACCGACATCATGCCCGATCGTTTTAGAATATGTTTCATCATTTTCCCCTCACCTGTGGTTATTCTATTTCAAAATTTACCTGGAGTCCTGAATCCGGGGCCGCTTACACCGCCGTGAAAAACATCTATCCCGCCCGGAGAGAGACAATGTTCAACCGGCCAGACCAAAAAATCATAATGGCCCGGAATAAAATCCGTCTTACTTGAAAACAAAATTTTTCTCAATCGTCTGGCCTGACCGAATCCGAATACCCCGAATGATTTGCTGCTCATCCTTCCCCATAACGGGGCTAATATCAGGCGTCGATTTTCCTGAAGCATTGAATTTGGACAGCTTGCGATAAACATGCAAATCGTAATCACCGGGAAGCAGCCTCACACGGAAAGGAGGTCCTTCAATGTCCTCCACCGAGTCATCCTGCCCCACAATATAGTTCTTCTTTCCACTGGCTTTGATACCGTAGGCGACGCGAGTCAGTTTTTCATTATGCTCACCCACGATG
>CAYLYU010000167.1:0-2991 GCA_964387725.1 uncultured Zetaproteobacteria bacterium
CATCTGGGCTAATCTTTGCTCATGCAGTCTGTCACTATCATTGGCGCAGGTCTGGCCGGCTCTGAGGCTGCCTGGCAACTGGCCAGACGTGGTGTTTCTGTACGTTTGCAAGAGATGCGGCCAGCCAAACTTACGCCGGCGCATCATACTGGCAAGTGTGCCGAGCTTGTCTGCTCCAATTCCTTCCGCGCCGACCACCTTGAAAATGCGGTGGGCCTTTTGCATGAGGAGATGCGTCGGCTGGATTCTCTGATTATGAAGTGTGGAGATGAGGCACGGCTTCCCGCCGGCGGGGCGCTGGCGGTGGATCGTGAGCTGTTCTCTGAAACAGTAAGCAGACGTCTGCATGCATTACCGGAAATTGAATTTGTCGAAGGTGAGGTGACAGAAATCCCTGCTGAAGGCCAGGTGCTGATCGCAACCGGGCCACTGACATCTGATGCGTTGTACGAGCAAATCAGGACATTGACCGGTGAAGATGGTTTGAGCTTTTTCGATGCCATTGCCCCGGTGGTAGATGCTGAAACCGTCAACATGGATATAGCCTACTGGAAATCACGTTATGACAAGAATGTTTCAGCGGGAAGCTCCGGCGATTATTTGAATTGCCCCATGGATGAACAGCAATATGTAAGCTTTATCGAGGCACTACTCTCTGCTGAAAAGGTTGAATTCAAGGAATTTGAGGATGTGCCCTTTTTTGAGGGTTGCATGCCGATTGAGGTGATGGCTGAAAGAGGCCTGAATACGCCTCGTTTCGGACCTATGAAGCCGGTTGGCCTGAAACATCCTGTTAGCGGAGAACACTTCCATGCTGTGGTTCAGCTCAGGCAAGACAACCGCCGGAGAAGTTTGCTGAACATTGTCGGCTTCCAGACCAAGATGAAATATGGCGAGCAACAGCGAGTATTCCGTATGATCCCGGGCCTGGAGAACGCCAAATTTTTTCGCATGGGATCATTGCATCGAAACACGTTTATCAAATCTCCGGCATTGCTGGATTCCTTTCTTCGGCTGAAAAAACAACCAAGAATTTTCTTTGCCGGTCAGATTACCGGTGTGGAAGGTTATGTAGAATCAGCTGCTATGGGGCTTATGGCCGGACGTTTTCTGGCAGATATCCTTGCTGGAAATGATCCGGAAATGCCCCCGGAGACAACAGCCCATGGAGCATTGCTGGCATATATCTCGGGTGCAAGGGCAGAGGATTTTCAACCGATGAATATCAACTTTGGTTTGTTGCCCCCCGGCCCAAAGCGGGAGGGGAAACACAGATTTTCCAGACGGGAACGTCGCCAGAAAGTCTCCGAGCGTGCCCTGCAGGATCTACATAGCTATATTGTAGCTGAGCGATGAAGAAAGACGGGTCGAGAGTCGTCAAGTTTCAGGGAGGGTTAGTCATTGATTCAAAAAGATCAGATTCGAAAATGGATTGATAATACGAATTATCTTCCGGCAAGGCTTTTTGCCTTCACCATTCAGTCTCTGATTGTTGTGTCGCTCGTAACATTTTCAATTGATACCCTGCCCGACCTGTCGTCTGATACCAGAGAGTTACTCTATATCATAGAGGTCATTACGGTAGCTATCTTTACGTTTGAATATGTCTTGCGTGTCATGGTTGCAGAGAAAAAGGCCCGATTTATTTTCAGTTTTTATGGTCTGGTGGATCTGGCCGCAATCCTTCCGTTTTATATCGCATCCGGCCTTGATCTCCGGGCTGTCCGGGTGTTCAGGCTGCTTCGTCTGGTTCGCATACTGAAATTATTCAAGTACAACCAGGCAATCAGGAGATTCCATCGGGCCCTGGTCATAGCCAGAGAAGAGCTTATTCTGTTTGGTTTTGTGGCGCTTATTATGCTCTATTTGGCTGCCGTAGGGATTTACTATTTTGAGAACGCAGCCCAACCGGAGCAGTTTAAGTCTGTTTTCCATAGCTTGTGGTGGGCGGTTACAACCCTCACCACTGTCGGCTACGGAGATATGTTTCCGATTACAGCCGGAGGCAAGGTGTTTACGTTCTTAATTCTTACCATCGGTCTTGGAATTGTTGCTGTTCCAACCGGCCTGGTTGCATCTGCGCTTTCGCAGGCACGGGAAGAAGATGCAAAGAAATAAGTCAATCCAGCGTATATTTTGGTCGATGGCGAATATTCCTCCGTATCGATTATGAGATACAGACTAGCCTTTCTTTTTGTCGTATCACTGTTAACGGCTTGTGGAGATAGAGAAATTAGCATTCAAACGGAGGAGGCAGTTCGTATTGGCGAGCTGATCTTTCAGAATGAGTGTGCGGGTCAGGAGGCTTGTTTGACCTCCTGGAATGAAGGAGAGGAATTTGCCTCTCTGGGCATCGGTCATTTTATCTGGTATCCCGAAGGATATTCCGGGCCGTTTGAGGAGAGTTTTCCTAAACTGTTGCGGTACATGTACGACAAGGGCGTACAACTTCCGGACTGGCTTGCTTTTGAAGCGGATGCTGATCCTCCCTGGCAAACGCGAGAAGCGTTTATGGCCGCGCAAAAAAGTATCAAAATGATCGAATTACGCCATTTTCTGGCGGAAACAATGCCTTTTCAGGCAGAATTTCTGGTAAATCGTCTGAATACAGCATTGCCAAAAATGCTGGAGAGCATCCCGCAACCAGGCCGCGCCCACATTCGCACCCAGTTCTATCGCCTGGCCAATTCCACGATGGGCAGCTACGTGCTGGTAGATTATGTGAACTTCAAGGGAGAAGGCGTGAAACCCAGCGAACGGTACCATGGCAAAGGCTGGGGGCTGCTTCAGGTTCTGGAACATATGCAGGGTCAAGCTAATGGAGATGTAGTTCTTCAGGAATTTGCCAAGGCTGCTGCCTTTGTACTGACCCGTCGTGTTCAGCTTTCACCTCCTGCTCGCAATGAGCAGCGATGGTTGCCGGGCTGGAAGAAACGTGTTCAGACGTACTTAATACCTTCATAAATAAAGTCACATGTAGAGCCCCGCAGG
>CAYLYU010000168.1:0-2952 GCA_964387725.1 uncultured Zetaproteobacteria bacterium
CCTTCGCGGGAATGACGGCGTCCTGAGAAAACATGCGTTTCTGGACGGACACTAGGTAAGTTCTTAAGCGCAACCCAGTGGAATAGAGGGGTGTTGGTGAAGGAAGTGTATGTGGCAGGGATGCCACATCCAAGCCTCCAGGGACGGATTTACGGCGTCTTCTGGGACCAATATCCATCGATTCCACTGGGTTGCGCTTAAGAACTTACCTATGAATGCAGGTTAAGTTTGTGGCTTTGAAATTTTCCGGCCGCCTCAACGGTCTTAACTCATGGACGACAAGGTAATATCTGGCGTAGTTCGTTAGGTCATCGTTGCAGATAAAACCGACTCGTCAGCGCTATCAATACGTAACTGGATACAGGAGGAGCCTGCATGATTCCCAGAGTAGTGATTTTGCTGATGATGTGCCTGCCCGCAATTACCGAGGCCGCCGGTGATGGTACAGTTCCGGAGGTGGAAATGAGCTCTATCAGCGGAGGTACACAGCATCCCAGACGCCATTTTCGCCTGAGGAATCCAGCCCGCTTACCGCCACTTCAAGCGGAACGCATCTATCGAATTGCCTCACAGTCAATGAGAATTGGTTATGCAACAGCAGGGATGACGGCTATTGATGGTTATCAGAACTGGACTCGCTATAATGCCTCCCCCTATTTGTCCTCTACACATGGGAATCACTACGTCAATAATTACGCCAATGCCCGCGCAGAGAAATACGGACTTTTCGAAAATGCGGGGCGTTTTCCCGTGGGCTCAATTATTGCCAAAGACAGCTTTGCAGTAACTCAATCAGGGCTGATTGTCCTGGGTTCCGTCTTTATCATGGAAAAGATGTCCGCTGGATTCAATTATGTCAGTGGTGACTGGCGTTACACGATGATCAGGCCCGACGGACGCATTCTGGGCACAACCGGTGGCAAGAACTCTGATCGCGTACAATACTGTGCGACCTGCCATCTGTTTCGGGCCAAGCAGGACCATTTGTATTTTATTCCGAAAAAATTCAGGGTCGGGAAGTAAAACTTACGGGTGTCTGGGCTGCTTGAGTTCGTGCGTGGCCACTGAAATTTTGCATGCCCCTTGCCTTGGATGGTGTAAATGGTATTTGATCCAACTTCTGAACCGGACGTTGCTGCCGGAAACTCTCCAACCAGTGTAAGGAAAGATGATTAACAATTGGAAATCCCTGCGTACTTTGTTTGTTTGTGGGGTACTTTTTTGTTCCGCATTAATTGGCACCGCCCTGTATCTACAACATCAGCACGGCATTGAACCTTGCCCATTGTGTATTATCCAGCGAGTCTTGGTCATAACCACGGGCATCATCATGTTGCTGGCCGCAGTGCAAAATCCAGCCCAGACCGGCCGGCGTATTTATGGTCTGCTGTTATTGATTCCAGGCATTGCTGGCGTTTTTGTTGCCGGCCGGCATGTCTGGTTGCAAAGCCTTCCTGCGGATCAAGTGCCTGAGTGTGGCCCCGGCTTGGAATACATGCTGCAGGCTTTCCCCTTCCATGAAGCGATGAGCATGGTATTCAAAGGTTCAGGCGAGTGTGCGGAAGTTCAATGGACGCTTCTGGGATTAAGTATTCCCTCTTGGACATTGATGATATTCATCGGCCTATGTGTGTTTGCGCTGAGTCTTGTGGCGGGGCGTTGGGCGGGACTGAATGTACATCAGAATTAATAACCATACGCTTGCAGATGGGTTGAGCACGGCAGTGTGGTCATCGAAGGGAACAGCGCGTTGTCGATCAGAATGGCAAAATCGTGATCTGGATCACATTTCCATAAGATATTTTTGAAATATCGAAAATAAGGGTTGACGCACTGCACAACCAACTCTATATTGCACCGCAACATCCTTCTGGATGTTTCTCCTCCATATCCTCCTTTGGTGGTTAATTAGCCGGGACGCTTTGTCCCGGCTTTTTTTTGCCTGAAATTCAGGTTTTATCCGGCGGACTTCCCGGTCGTTGAGACCTCATCTTCGGCATCTTTATTGCCTATTGTTGCATCAGGTTCTGAGCTGAGAATTTCGATAATTTGTTCCAGGTGCGGAAGTGTGACCTCGCGATTACGAAAGATTGCAATGCCCTCGGCTTCCAACTCCCGAATCGTCCTTGTCACTGATTCGGGGCGAGCCCCGATTAAGGCGGCGATATCCAGTCGTTTCAGTGGTAAATCAAAGGTTAGGGCGCCTTTTTCATTGGTTGTACCGGTATGATTTTTAAGAATTTCCAGGAGATAGATCAACCGGATCCGCAGGGGTAGCTTCAAGTTACGCAACTTAAGTGCATGCACTGGCCCCGGGTCACGGGCTAAATCTCCCAGGAAGCACTTGGCCAGATGAATACTTGAGTTCAGCAGTCGGTTGATGATCGATTGTGGATGAAAGCAGATATAACAGCGATCCAATGCCTGGGCACTGGCCTTATGGGGCTCTTCGGCAAAAAAACTTCTATACCCCATCAATTCGCCTGGCCCCACTACCCGGAAGGCAGTTTCATTGCCGTACCGATCCAGATTCTTCAGCAGCACATGACCGCTTTGTATACAGTACAGCCCGATCGGGTTTTTGTCCTGCTCATAAATAACTTCGCCCCGGGTGTAAATACGTTTTTTACGTGTGCGCTCGAACATCTCCATATCCAGCGGAGATATCAAGCTGTCTTCCAGGTGCCTGTGCATCCTGCATAGCTGTCGGTTAGTACAAAGGCAGGGGATCGTCATAGAGGGATTTTGTGCTGTTGATCGCGGCGTACAAGAATTGGTATGGACATCATAGGTGGATAGTCAGGTGGAGACAAACTTGGCATTAACGGCAAAACCATCGCCATGATCACAGGTGTTCCACATAGGTCACCCATTAAGCGCAGCCCAGTGGAATTGAGGGGTGTTGGTGGAGGAAGTGTATGTGGCAGGGATGCCACATCCAAGCCTCCAGGG
>CAYLYU010000169.1:0-2896 GCA_964387725.1 uncultured Zetaproteobacteria bacterium
GATTGGTCTGGTGCTGTCCCTGTTTGCCGCAGGCGGGGGGATGATTGCTGTGCCGTTGCTCAGTTTCGGGGTTGGTATGCCGCTCAAACAGGCGGTTGCCACAAGTTTGATTATTGTCGCTTGCATTAGTCTGGTTGCGCTATTGCAAATGAAACGCTGGCGGTTGATTGAATGGCGGCTGCACCGGTTTTTCGCCATAGGCGGCATGCTCGGTGGATTTTTTGGCGCAAGCATTGGCTTGCATATTACAGATGAGCTTCAGGCCATTATTTTTGCTGTACTGGTATTATTTGTTGCTTGGTGGATGAATAGTGGTCTGATGCAAAAAATTTCCGCCCACGCTAAAACGACACCGTGTGATTGCCGCTATTCCATGCTTGCAGGTGTCGGAACAGGACTGGTTACCGGATTGCTCGGTGTTGGTGGCGGTTTTCTGATCGTACCGCTGCTGTTGATGCTGGGCGTGGTTAGTTATCAGTCTGCCGTTGCCCATTCACTGGTGCTGATTATATCCAGTTCGCTGGTTGCTGCGCTGAGATATACCGAAAACCTGGATATTGCATGGTATCCGACATTATGGATTGTAGTTCTGGCTGCAGCAGGCACATGGGGCGGCAGTTTGATTGCTGATAAGTATTCATCAAAACATCTGCAAAAGGCATTTAGTCTGATGCTTATGATTATGGCCGGGTGGATGGTGTATCGAACATTTACCGATTATTGATGGAAATCCAAGGAGCATCAACTAGACTGTATGGACATGGAAGAAAATATTAAGGGGCTGTCTCTTTATGCGGTTACTGAAGATAGAGGGGGAATCCATGCGTTTTTCTGTTTTTGAGATAAACCAGTGACTATTCGTCGGTTGCTGCTGGCTCTGACAGCCTGTTTGCTGGCAGTTATTCTGGGTAGTGGGTTCTGGATGAATCGACAAAATATTACTGAGGAAATGGATGCCATTTCGAAGCAGCAACTCTCCCTGCTGGGTGAAAGTATTCGTGGCCACCTTACTAACATGATGGAATCAGGCGCCGATGGTCAAGCTCTGGATGCGCAGGTAATGGCATTTAATCAGCGCTGGCAGGGAAAATTGAACTTGAGGCTACTACATGGTCCGGCTGTGGATCGACAATTTGGTATAGACGAGAATGAAAGTCCCCAGGACGCTTTTGAAAGACGTGGTTTGATAGTGAAGAACTCGGCTACCAACGCCGTGCTGGGAGACGGTGTGCATATGCTCAGATTTATCTACCCCTTGCGTGCTGAGCAATCCTGCCTGCAATGTCATGATGCCAAGGTTGGAGAACATCTGGGTGCTATTGCGATGAAAGTGGATACCAGTCTTGTGCAGGAAATGATCAGGAACAGTAACAACAGGATAATATGGATATATCTGGCTGAAGCAATTTTGCTGCTTTTTCTGCTCGGTTATTTGATGCACCGGCTTATCTTTAAGCGATTGATTATGCTGCGTGAAGGGGTTATGCGCATAGCGGCAGGTGATTATAGCCACCATATTGCAGGTGAGTCAGGGAACGAGTTGGGAGTTGTTACCCGGGAATTCAACCGGATGACGGATCAGGTCAATGCACTTGTTGCCGAGCGTGAGGAAAAAATGAAGGAGCAAATGATCCAACTTGATTTTCTGGAAGGCATGAGCCAAGCCCTGAGCCGGACGCTTTCCATATCCGAAACAATGGATCATTTTGTGCGCAGTTTGACTGACTCAATGGGTGTTACATGTTCATGCGTAGCCCTTCTCGGAGAGGATAAAAAATCACTTGTGATTTGTGCAAGCCATCCTGTGCGGTCGATGCCGGATACTGTTGAGCCGTGCCAAACTTGTGGCGAAACAGATTATCCAGTCCTCTGGCAAGTCATAGGTCGCAGGAAACATCGGCTGATCGATGATTTCGATTCTCTTTCCCATCCGGAACGAAAATTATTCCAGGCCCATGGTGCCAAAGCTGTTCTATGCGTACCTATCGTTGGTAAGAAAGATGTTCTAGGCGTTGTTATGCTTGGAGAATCACGTTCGCCTGAGCGGGAGCCAATCAATAAAGAAAAAATCAAATTCGGCTACGCTATGGTCAGCCAGGCTGCAGCAGCGATTGAAAATAGCAGGTTGCAGAATCAACTGCTGGAGCAATCAAAAGATGCCGTGTTGGCCATGGCGGAAGCTGTGGATAAAAAATCGCCATGGACAGCTGGCCATTCAAAACGGGTTACTGAATTTGCGTTGGCTATTGCCGGAGAATTGGGCTGGACAGAAGAACAACTTGATGAGCTTCGACTTATTGGTTTGCTACATGATCTCGGCAAAATAGGAACGCCTGGCGTCATTTTGAACAAGGCAGAGAAACTTACCAATAAAGAATATGCCTTAATCAAAAAACACCCTGAAGATGGGGCGCAAATTATTTCGCACATGAAACAGCTTTGTGGTCTTGTTCCCGCGGTTCGCCATCACCATGAGTGGTACAATGGCAAGGGCTATCCTGACGGTCTTCAGGGTGAAGAAATACCTCTCGCTGCCCGGATTCTGGCTGTTGCGGATGCCTATGATGCCATGACTGCAGACAGGCCTTACCGGAAAGGACTTTCCCGCAAGAAAGCTCTGGAACGTTTGCAGAATGCTGCCGGGGAACAATTTGATCCCGGAATCGTTGAAATTTTTCTACAATGTGATTTAACCCGGATTAACCATGAATTGATGTGATCGACCGCGCAGGAAGTTTTTTGTCAGTAGTAAAAAAACATGCACGTTGTTTTATCTCATGTTGAGTAAAATGAGACGTTTAACGGAAAGGTGACATTGTCACTGAAATGCAACACTAACAGCGCATAGCATATAGATATGAAAATGATAAATGAAAGGAGATACAAAATGAAACGA
>CAYLYU010000170.1:0-2849 GCA_964387725.1 uncultured Zetaproteobacteria bacterium
CATTCAGCGTTGCTCGTCGTTCATTTGGATTTACCAAACTTCTCTCCTCGCGCCTTGACTGGACTCATTTGGGGCAGCAGCGCTTCAATCAAGATTAGTGTTAACAGGCCCTGGTTCAGTACTCCATTTCGTTATGTGGCCTGCTGAATATCTCGCCAAGCTAAACGAAAACGCAACATCAGAGCCAGAAGTGATTGAGCCGGCCGTAAGCTGTGCCGTCGCAGCAACTCCGGCCACCGGGCAATATCTTCCGCAGCTTGTTGAAGGGCCAGCTGAGAGGCAAACGAAGCTTGTTGACTCAGGTCGGGATCAAGGTGTTGAATAACCACGTCTGATATCAGCTTGTGATTTATTCGGCTTACGTTGCGACTAATCCATGTCTCCAGGATGCCAATATCTATTTCAGCGGGATTCACCATCAGTTTGTTCCACGCCTCCAACCCTTCACAAATGTCCGCTTTCTGCATGCAACTAACCCGACCGGGGCAACCACAAGCCAGCTTGCTAGCCAGACCAAGTGCCTGCTCTGCAATTCCAAGTCTCTGAAGAACCAGAAGGCAATCTTCAGGGGATAAAGGAGAGACCAGTTGTAATATGCAGCGTGATCGAACCGTAGGTGGTAAGCGAAGATGATCATTGCTTACCAACAAAATTAAATTGCCAGAGGCAGGTTCCTCCAGGCCTTTCAGCAAGGCATTGGCTGCCTGAATATTCAGGCATTCCACATCGTCCAGTATTGTTACCCGGTGCCGAGACTCGGCCCCGCTTAATTGCATAAAAGCAAGCATCTTCCGTATTTGTTCGATGCTAACATCCCGTTTTTTTTCCAGCAGTCCAAGCTTGTAATAATCAGGGTGAGAATATGCTGAGAACATCTTACAGGAATGGCACTCACCACATGCCTTCTTCCCGGATCCGGATATCCTGTTTTGTTCGCACAAGTATGCTGCCGCAAGGGCCTCAGCCAGCAGGGATTTGCCAATGCCCTGCTGTCCATGCAAAAGCCAGGCATGGGGCAGTGTCCCCTGCCTCATCGCTTTCAGAAACCTGTCCTTGACGACTTTATGACCAACAACGGAAATCATTGTAAATCCGCAAACCGGTCAACAAATATGGATCGAATCCGTCCCTGCACATCAGCAATCCCCCCGGCGGCATTGACCCTGTATATTCGCTCAGGTTCCCGGCGTGATATTTTTTCATATCCATCCCGGACACGTTGATGAAAATGAAGCGCTTCATCGTCCAGGCGGTTTCTTTCCTCGCCCATAGCAGAACGTTGTCGCATTCTGGATAAAGCATCCTCTACGGGCATATCCAGCCACACACTCAAGTCAGGGCGGCAACCCGATTCGGCGAATCTTATCAGTGGAGATATTTCACCGGACTCTATACCGCGACCGGCCATTTGATAGGCCACAGTGGAATCTGAATATCGGTCGCACAGAATCCATTTGCCTTCATCCAGTGCCGGTAAAATAGTTTCGTGGACATGCTGAGCGCGATCGGCAAGAAACAGCATCAACTCCGCTCCGGCTACAGGCCTGAATTGTTTACTTAGAAGCAGATGCCTGATCTCTTTACCCAGAATACCATCTCCCGGTTCGAAAGTCGCACAAACCTGTATCCCGCAGGACACAAGCCAGTCAGCGGTATGTTGAATCTGGGTGCTCTTGCCACAACCTTCACAACCCTCGAAACTGATGAATCTACCCCTCAAATTTCCTCCTGCGGATGTGTTTTCTGAATAGTGCGCTCAATTTTAAGCCAGCGCCGCACATTCTTGACATGCTCAGCCAGGCTACTTGCAAAAAAATGTCCTCCGCGCCCATTTGCAACAAAGTACAAATAATTCGTATTCGTCGGATTGGCAGCAGCTCGCAGGCTTGCCTTGCCAGGATTGCATATAGGCGAGGCTGGCAAACCCGAGCGAGTATACGTATTCCAGGGCGTATCACGACTCAGATCCTTTTTCCGGAGATTGCCTGAAAATGAACCATCTGTTCGCCATAAACCATAGATAACAGTCGGATCCATCTGCAAGGACATTCCTTTTAAAATACGATTCCGGATGACTGAAGCAACCAGAGGCCGCTCTGCATCCAGTGAAGTCTCCTTTTCAATGATGGATGCAACGATGCGAAGCTGTTTCTGATCCAGCCAGGTCTGTCCGAAGCTATCCAGAATCTTCTGCTGAGAGGTAAGCATTTGCATTAGCATTCGTTTGGGCTGAACAGGTTTTTGATAGGTATATGTCTCCGGCAGTAACAGCCCTTCAGATTCCGGTCCCTTGATGATCCCGGACAATGTCCTTTTCCATAGCTGAGGATCCGTTCCGGTTTTTTCAGCCAACAGCTTGATAATTTCATCCAGACGTAAACCTTCCGGCACTGTAAGCTGATATAATATCACATCTCCCTCATGGATGCGCCGCATGACCATCTGCATATCAGCCTTCTGCTCAAATCTGTAGTGACCGCTTTGCAGGCTTGCCGATAAACCCTTGAACTTTACCAACAACCTAAACAGATAGGCCGAACGGATGATTTTGTTTTTGTACAAGACTGTGCCGATCTGTGCTGTAGAGGCCCCATTGGGGATGACGATTTCCGCCTGCGTGGGCGGCTTCATATCCATGAATACCTGATGAGAAATATAGGCCGCAAGAAAAAGCGGCAGCAGAAAAAGTAAGCCGACTATTCTAAACATGGCACACCCGGCCTTCCAGCCAAAGATCGATAAAGCACTTCAAAGACGGCACCGGATTCAGGTAAGGCCCGTCCGTTAATTTGGCCTACGGGAAGTATAAAAAAGCCACTGTTACAAAGAGCCATGGCCTCGCAGTCCTC
>CAYLYU010000171.1:0-2821 GCA_964387725.1 uncultured Zetaproteobacteria bacterium
CTACTGCCAATCAGGATATTCACCCGACAAGTTAAAAGAATTGCATTCGATTAAAACAAATGTTACCACAATCTTAGTAGACACCACTGATTTGCCAATCAATCTTATTTGGTTCATTGTTTTGTTCGCAGCGGGAGAATCACTATGTTCGAAATGGTACGATGTCTCAAATAACTTTATTATCTCTGAGTCCTCTGAAACAAACCTTGCCAGACAATCTGGTGAGGACGCTGAGAGCTGGAAAAGACATCACTATCCTTGAGGGCGATGGTTCATTCAGCAAACTTAATGATATTCTTTCCAGTCACAGCGTTGATGTGATCCTGGCTCGAGTTGATGGCTTGGGTGCCTTGCAGGGGATAAGAAAAATTATCCGGGACGGCAAGGGCCGGAAAGTTGTAATCACAGGAGTTAAGTCCTGGAATGTGATTTTCGAATATATCAAGTCGGGAGTAAAGGGCCATCTCGACAATAGTACTTCCTCCGAACTTCTAACCAAGGCTGTACGTGTCATATATGAGGGAGAAGTCTGGTTTCACAGGCAGACTTCCTCAAAAATCCTTGAAGCGTTCGCTGGAATCAAGGACCAGGGAATTATTGAGTGCCTGACGAAAAGGGAAAAGGAAATTCTTCATTTCGTTGCCAAGGGCTACAAGAACAGAGTTATTGCTGAGTCCCTGCACATCAGTGAAACGACGGTCAAAACACACCTGTATCATATTTATGAAAAACTCGGTGTCGAGGATCGCCTGGCTGCAGCTTTGATTATGAAGAGAGCGGAAGGTTATGGCGAATAGATCATACTTTAGTCGTATTGCCTAGCGATCGCGTCTACCTAAAACTTCGGGGCATGCATATGAAAGTCATTCTTCAAATGAAGCACAAGGATTTCTCCGCAACAATTACGAACCTCTTTGACGATGTGATTGTTATAGACGAAGACTTGGCCATGGAAACAGTAAGTGAAAGTTTCATTGGCAAAGAGCTTCTGTTCCTTGATCAGATACCGTTGGATGGCTTTAGCAATGTGAATGCCAAGGTGGTAGTCGTGGCAACTGATTACAATCAGGATGAGGAGTTTCTGGCAGCAAGAGCTGGAGCCAGAGGTTTCATAACCGGAGATATATCAGGACCACAACTGCTGAAGGTCATAGGTAGCATAGCCGCTGGCGAGTACTGGATGAGCAGGGTTACAATAGCCCGGGTATTTGAAGAGTACACGCGAGAATGTTACCAGGCAGAAAAAGCCATGGAGCATCTTTCCTAACGACTGGGAAAGGACATCCGGCGTTCACCTAGTCCAACTTGGGAGGTGATACGATGTTAAGAGTAAATGACTTGAGAAAATTATTGTCCGTTGACCATGTGATCGGTCTAGCGCCAATTCTATTGATCATGCTTTGTTTAAGTCCGGTGACGGCGCAATCAGCCGCCTTGTTTGCCCCGGCCGTCA
Source organism: uncultured Zetaproteobacteria bacterium (assembly GCA_964387725.1). Classification (GTDB taxonomy): domain Bacteria; phylum Pseudomonadota; class Zetaproteobacteria; order Mariprofundales; family Mariprofundaceae; genus CAYLYU01. The sequence continues at coordinate 1,454 of CAYLYU010000171.1, forward strand.
ACTTTGATACGGGAATATATCCCCAATCCGTAGCCGTTAATGATATCAACCACGATGGCAATTCTGATCTTGTCGTTGCAAATGAAATCTCCAACTCGGTCAGTGTACTTCTGGGTGATGGTGCCTCGGGATTCGCCGCTGCGGTCAATTTCAATGCGGGGGATGCCCCCATTTCTGTGGCCATTGGTGACATGAACAACAACGGCAATTCGGATCTGGTCGTGGTGAACTTTGATTCCAACAATGTCAGCGTGCTTCTGGGCACAGGTACCGGGAGCTTCTTTGATGCTGTTAACTTTGACGTTGGAGCCGGGCCCGAAGCCGTAGCCATTGGCGACATCAACCGTGACCAAAATCTGGATATTATCACCGCAAATGCTTCATCTGATAATATTAGTGTCCTCTTGGGCGACGGCACTGGCGGTTTTGCAACGGCAATCAACTATGCTACGGGAGTAGAGCCTGAATCCGTTGCAATCGCTGATCTTAATCATGACTCCAACCCTGACCTGATAGTGGCAAATGAGGGTTCCAATACTGCCAGCATTTTATTGGGTGATGGCTCTGGCGGGTTTACCACCACGGTTAACCTTGCTACCGGGTCTGGTCCGGAATCTGTGGCCATTAGTGACCTTAATTCAGACGGTAATCCTGACTTTGTTGTGGCAAACAGCAATTCAGACAGTGTCAGCGTATTTCTGGGTGATGGCACTGGCAATTTTGTCACCGCTGCCAGCTTTGCCGTGGGGAACAGTCCTTATTCCGTAGTCATTGGCGACGTAAGCCGCGACGGTATTCCTGATATTGCGGTGGCAAATGGAGTTTCCAACGATGTCAGCATACTCGAAGGTAACGGCCATGGCAGATTTTCCACCGCAGTCAATTTTGCTACAGGCGATGGACCAGAGTCTCTGGCTATAGGTAACCTTAACGGGGACGGTTATCCGGAGCTGGTTACGGCGAATAGCGGTAGCGGCAATGTCAGCGTATTAATTAACATTTTTAGTATAGCTTTGCCGCCTCTGCCTGGAGTTACGGCTTCCCTCAGTCTATTTGCGCCACCCTTTGTCACGACGGGAAGTCAACTTATCACTACTGCTGCTTTTGATCCCGGTCTTTTGGCAAACACGCTGGCAGATGTCTACGTAGCAGTACGACTGTCAAAACATTTATTTATCTATCTTCAGATGGGTGGTGGCTTTGCGATCACTCGCACTCCGCTTGTAAGCAACTGGGCCATGAACAAGTATACAGGGCCGTTGTTCAACTACTTATTTGCAGGCAATGAACCAACTGGCCTATATCGAATTACCGCTTTCTTTACCAGACCAGGAACGATGACCGGATTCGGTCCGGGTGATTCGGCAA
>CAYLYU010000172.1:0-2813 GCA_964387725.1 uncultured Zetaproteobacteria bacterium
TTTTTCCGTTTAGCAAAGCGAATCAAGAGCTTGTGCCATGTGGGTGCTTTCAACTCAGGTTTCCAGGATCATGGCTTAAGCCATTGAGGAAACAAGACCTTGTTCAGCATGTATCCTGTAGCAGGCTTGCCCGAATCAGGCCACGAACCGGATCGGTAGACTCAAGGCGAACACGCACACGGTCTCCGAGTGCATACGTTTTTCCCGAGCGCGGCTGCACCAGTCTGTGCCTTCTCTTGTCCAGTTCAAAACGTCCCAGATAAGCAACTGAAACAGAGGCCTCGGCCATGCCGGGTTGTAATTCCAGAAAGATACTGTGTTCAGAAACGCCGGCAATCATGGCATCAAACTCCTTGCCGACATCTTTCTGATGATAAAGCGCGGCCAGCATGGCTGTTGAATCCCATTCCGCCTGCATTTGTATGCGTTCCTGTGCAGAAACATGCTGGCCGATGGCGGCAAGCTCGCGGGCAGGTTGAACGGCATCCGGGTTTTCTTTGCGCAGGACAGCTCGTAGTCGTCTGTGAACTGTCAGATCCGCATAACGGCGGATCGGGCTGGTAAAGTGGGTATAACTCCTGAAAGCCAGACCGAAATGGCCGGCGTTATCCGGGCTGTAGCAAGCCTGTTTCATGCTCCTTAAGATGAGTCGGCTGAAGGCATGTTGATGCGGTTTGTCAGCTGCCTCTTCCAGAGCCCTCTGGAAATCCCTGGGATGTGGCGGCTTGCCGTCGTAGACGCGAATAAAGATACCAAAAGGAGCAAAAAACTCGTTCAGTGAGCGGATTGCGTCAAGACCGGGCGGCTCATGAGAGCGGTAGAGGAGGGCGACATTTTTTTCCTCCAGGTAGTGGGCAACTGCGGTATTGGCAGCCAGCATGAACTCTTCAATCAGACGGTGCGCAATATTTTGTTCGCAAACCTTGATCCCTGTCACGCTATCCTGTTCAAGGACAGGTCGCATTTCCGGCAGATCAAGGTCAATCGTGCCTCTGCGTTGGCGGGATTTTGCCATCAACCGATAAAGCCCGGCACCATGGCCGAGCATTTCCTTCAAGGCTGCTTCAGAAATGGTATCCACACCCTCATCTTCAAGGAATCCTGCAACCTGCGTGTAGGTGAGGCGGGCCCGGGAACGGATTATGGCTTCGGAAATGTGAACTGCCCGCCTGCGGCCGCCAACGTCAAAGCGCATGCGAACAGTCATGGCAAGGCGTTCCACATCCGGTTTTAAGGAGCAAATGCCGTTGCTTAGTACTTCCGGCAGCATGGGAATCACCCTGTCCGGCAAATAAAAGGAATTCCCTCTTTGCCTGGCCTCCTTATCAATGGCACTGTCCGGTTGCACATAATGGCCGACATCGGCAATAGCAACCCACAGTTCAAAGCCTTCGCCTCTGGGAATGACACAGACTGCATCATCAAAATCTTTTGCATCTTCGCCATCAATGGTGACAAAAGGCAGGTGGGTCAGGTCAAGCCGGCCTTTATGATCGGAACGCCCAACTCTCTCAGGCGTCTTTTCTGCTTCGGACAGGGCATTCGCAGGAAATTCCTGGCGCAATGACTGTTCGACCACAAGCAGGTCGATCAATCGGGATGGGGTAAGCACATCTCCCAGAACTTCGACAATGGTTCCGCGCAGAGGCGAATGTTTCCGGTCAATCTTTACGCGCACCCAGTCACCATCATGGGCCTTGAGAGAATTCTCTTTGCGAACAAGGACAGTCAGTGGAACGCGTCTGGAGCGAGGTTCAACCATTCCAGTTCCCTGATGGAGACTGTATTGGCCTGTAATGGTATCGGATGCCGGTTCAATAACCTCAAGTACTTCGGCGGACATGCGGCCACGTTTTTTGGCAATTCGCACCGATATTTTGTCGCCGTGTAATACCCCGCGCATTTGATCAACGGAAATAAACACATCGCTATCCCGTCCCGCGCCCAGACGGACAAAGCCATAACCGTCCGCGTGGGCAATAACTTTGCCGCTTTTCACATAGGCTGATTCACTGCTTTTTCTTTTTCGATCGGGTCTGTAATGCTTACGCCCTGTTTTCCTGCTTGACACAATTGGACTCCCTTTTAACATCACCCGCCGACCAATGCAGGCAATTTGCCTGGATCTTTGCCGAGGTGGCGGAATTGGTAGACGCGCTGGCTTCAGGTGCCAGTGGCCGCAAGGCCGTGCTGGTTCGAGTCCAGTTCTCGGTACCATTGGAACGTTTTATCACGTCCCGGAAGAGCCCGTAAGCCTTGTTTTTACGGGCCCTTTTCTCACTCTTATATCCAGAGGTGATCTATACTGTCCGCATAAATACCGTCAATTTGACGGTATTTATGACGGTGCTTTTCAATGTGTCTCTGAACTTATCAACAAAGTACCGTCTAAAGGCGGGTGGCACTATGGCGTTATCTGATGCGAAAGTAAAAGCAGCAAAAGTTCCCGAAGGCAAGAAACAATTCAAGCTGGCTGATGGGGGTGGCCTGTACCTATTGGTGAATAAGTCCGGTAAATACTGGCAGCTGGATTACAGGTTTGCCGGGAAGCGTAAGACCATGTTACCCATCAGTTACTTTGAAAGAGGCTCGCAACAAGCGCGAGGCTGCAAGAAAACTGCTTGAGCGGAATATTGATTCAAACCAGAACAAGCAGGCGGAGAAACGAGGGGCTGTTGCTGAGTCTCAGGCTGTCACTTTTGAAGGCGTCGCTACCGAATGGATGATCAAGCAATGCGAAAAGTGATCCCGATCCACCAAAGCGCCTGATCGTTTCACGAAAGGGATGCGTCCCGAATGGCGCTAACTTAAGC
>CAYLYU010000173.1:0-2810 GCA_964387725.1 uncultured Zetaproteobacteria bacterium
TTACGTGCGGCTTCGTACGCTCAAATTTCGCCTTCGACATTCTCTTTCTCCTTAACCCTTAACTCTTGCTATAACTTCCTGGGCGACATTCCCGGGAACCTCTTCATAGTGATTAAACTGCATCGTATACGTAGCCCGCCCCTGACTCATGGAACGAACGGTAGTTGCGTAACCAAACATTTCGGCTAACGGAACCTCCGCCTCAACCACTTTAGCATTACCACGATCACCCATACTCTGAATACGGCCTCGACGGGAGTTCAGATCGCCAATGATGTCACCCATATAGTCTTCAGGCGTAACAACTTCCACTTTCATGATCGGCTCAAGCAGGACGGGCTTCGCTTTGGAAACACCCTCCTTAAAGCCCATCGAGCCGGCAATCTTAAAGGCCATTTCAGAGGAATCAACATCATGATAGGAACCGTCATACAGCGTCGCCTTGATATCCACCATTGGATACCCGGCCATAACCCCATTCTGCATAGCCTCTTCAATGCCCTTTCCTACAGCTGGAATGTATTCCCTGGGCACCACGCCACCGACAATCTTATTTTCAAACTCAAAGCCTGAACCAGGTTCAAGAGGCTCGATTTCAAGCCAGACATGCCCATACTGACCACGCCCACCTGATTGACGAATAAACTTACCCTCGCTTTTCACATTTCTACGAATGGTTTCACGGTAGGCAACCTGTGGCTTACCAACATTCGCATCCACATTGAATTCCCGCATCATACGATCGACGATAATCTCCAGATGCAATTCACCCATGCCCGAGATGATCGTCTGCCCTGTCTCTTCATCTGTGCGCACGCGGAAGGAAGGATCCTCTCCAGCCAGCTTTGAAAGCGCAACGCCCATCTTTTCCTGATCCGCCTTCGTCTTGGGCTCAATAGCCACAGAAATCACAGGATCCGGAAATTCCATCCGTTCAAGAACAATGGGGGCATCGTCCACGCAAAGCGTATCACCTGTTCCCGTGAATTTCAGCCCGACAGCAGCAGCAATATCACCGGCACGCACTTCCTTGACCTCTTTTCTGTCATTGGCATGCATCTCAAGAATACGGCCAATCCTCTCTTTCTTTCCCTTAACAGAATTGACGACATAAGAACCCGCAGACAAAACACCGGAATAAACACGGAAGAAAGTCAACGTACCCACAAACGGGTCGGTCATAACCTTGAAAGCAAGGGCCGCAAAAGGCTCATCATCATCGGAAGGGCGGTGATCCTCGGCATCACTGTCAGGATGCACACCTTTAATTGCAGGCACATCAACCGGGGAAGGCATATAATCAACCACAGCATCCAGCAACGTCTGCACACCTTTATTCTTAAAAGCAGTGCCGCAAAGTACCGGGATAATATCGATATCCATGGTCGCCTTGCGGATACAAACCTTAAGCGCATCCTCATTCAGGTCTTCACCCTCGAGATAGGCTTCCATCATTTCATCATCATGAACCAGAACTGCATCAAGCAACTTTTCACGATATTCCTCAGCCTGGGCAACCAGACCCGAGGGGATATCATCCACACGATATTCCGCGCCCATCTTGTCAGAATCCCAGATAACAGCCTTCATGCGTACAAGGTCTACCACTCCGAGAAAGCTGTCTTCAGCCCCAATAGGAAGGTTCAGTGGAACGGCCACATGACCCAAACGTTCTTCAATTTCATTCACAACACGGAAAAAATCTGCGCCAACGCGATCCATCTTGTTCACGAAAGCGATACGGGGAACGTTATACTTGTCAGCCTGACGCCAGACTGTTTCTGACTGGGGCTCAACACCACCAACCGCACAGAACACACCTACGGCACCATCCAGCACACGAAGACTCCGTTCCACTTCAATAGTGAAATCAACGTGACCAGGAGTATCAATAATATTGATTCGGTGATCACTCCATGAACAGGTGGTTGCCGCTGAAGTAATTGTTATGCCACGTTCCTGCTCCTGGGCCATCCAGTCCATAGTGGCAGCGCCATCATGAACTTCACCAATCTTGTAGGTTTTTCCAGAATAATAGAGAACCCGCTCGGTCGTAGTCGTTTTGCCAGCATCAATATGAGCCATGATGCCAATGTTACGAACGCGCTTTAGCGGTACCTTTCGGGCCACGATCTATACTCCTTCTCAATCAATCTGGTTATTTAGAACAACACTACCAGCGGTAGTGGGCAAATGCCTTATTGGCCTCCGCCATTCGATGCGTATCATCACGCTTCTTAAATGCGCCGCCACGATCCTGTACGGCATCAACAATTTCATTGCCAAGCCGCTGCTGCATGGCATGCTCGGAACGGTTGCGCGCATATTCAATCAGCCAGCGCACTGCCAGGGAACGCTGCCTGGCACTACTCACTTCTATCGGCACCTGGTAGGTGGCTCCACCGACACGGCGGGACTTCACTTCAACCATGGGTTTTACGGCTTCAATCGCCCGATGCAATACACTCAGTGGAGTGTCCCGCAGTCTATCGGCTGCCATTTCCATAGCGCCGTAGACGATCTTCTCTGCCACTTTCTTTTCACCGCCCCACATTACCTTGTTGATAACCTTGGTAACAAGAAGGTCGTTGTATTTTGCATCCGGCAGGATATTTCTCGGGGTTGGAGGTCCTTTACGTGGCATATCAATCTATCCTTAAACTACTTCGGCCGCTTGGTGCCATATTTGGAACGTCCCTGACGTCGATCTTCCACTCCAGTCGTATCCAGCACACCGCGCAGAATGTGGTAGCGAACACCCGGCAAATCCTTCACACGACCGCCACGAATCAACACAACAGAGTGCTCCT
>CAYLYU010000174.1:0-2808 GCA_964387725.1 uncultured Zetaproteobacteria bacterium
AAGAGTGGGCCAGCAGGGACAGGACCGAAATCAGCCTGGGTGGAAGTAACCTGAGTAGGTGTCGCGGGTATTACTGTAATTTGCCACGTTACCTGAATAGAAGCAGTTCGATTGATGGCAACATTCTTTGTGGACGATGTTGCATTGATAGCTGCCTGTCCCTCTTGTGCCGAAAGTATGGCCGCTGTGGCAAATAACACGTACGTAAGCAATCTTTTTATCATAGATGCTGAATAAACTTGTTTTTTCATCAAATACCTCCGTTCCAGTTGATGCTTGCCTGCAAAAACAACTGGTAATTGCTAGATGACAATAGTGGATTGATTCTGTCTTTGGTGTTGGCGTAGCTGCCGAGCAGCGACAGGATGAGAGAAGGTCGCCATGTGTTTGCCTGAAGTGCGCTCCAATTAAGACCGCCGTAAACCGACCAGGTGGTGGCATCCTGAAGCCCGTCATTGGTAAAGATACGTTGCACATCTGCCACGACGTTTCCATTCAACGTATTTTCAAGCAAAGCCACATTTGCTGTAAGGCTTGGATGAATCGTTTTGGTATCCACCAATGTCCCTTTGTTTTTCTCACGAATCAGCTCAATGCTCGGCACCAGGCTTAAGCGTTGATCGAAGACTGCGAACGTACCATCGGCAGTAACGGTATCCGTGCGTGTCGAAAGGGTGCTATCGGTATGATTTCCCAGCCATGTGACCTGATAGTTGGTATGCCAGTTCCAGGTTGGATAAGTAAATTGCGCATCACCGATCAGGTTATTGGTCAACGTGTCGAGACCTGTCCCGGCAATGCTTCCAGGCGTGATGGTCCTTACCTGCTGCGAAGTAGCACTGACTGTTAGTGAAGGGTTACCAAAATACCCGACCACAGGAATGCCGTGATCGTTATAGTCCGGTTGAGGTCTCCAACCAAGGGAGACGGTTCCCAAGCGCGTACGGTTTTTCGGCAGGTCGATAGCCGAACTTGTATTATCGAAGCCCTGATCCACCTCACCATTAAGGGAGATGTCTCCCCAATTCGCCTGCGTGAATATCTGGGTAACTTCACTATCAGAAATGCCACTGCCAACATCTGCCGCACTGGCAAAATTGGTGCCGAAATATCGGCGTTGAACGCCCAATGTCCAGTCAGTTGCATGGCCAGCAACAGAAACAGCTTCAAGAAGCTTGAAGGAGCCGAGCAATGTATAAGCATGGTCGGTTAAAGCCGCCAGCGCCCCGGCCTTGCCATCAAAATCGAAACGTGTGCTTGCATATTCACCGCGAAGACGGAGGCGGTTGGATAAGAATACACCATCAACGGTACCGCCAGCGCCATTACCTCCCATCGTTGTGGTATCGCCACCCACTGCGCTACCAGCCTGGTTGCCATTGCCGTCAATATAAACTCCGCTCACCTTGATGGTGCCGGCTTGGCTGGCCATCGGATAGCTTTGCAGCGTAAGGCCTCGAATTCGGTCATCTGAATTATTGATGGCAAAGCCATGCTGAAAGCCGGTGACTGGACTGGAACGCATGGTGAAGCCTGTGAGACTGGAATACATCACGGGCGTTGCCAATGTGGCTGAAACGCCTCTGTTATTAATGCCGTTTTGCAATAAGATGTTATCCGCACTGATGCTATGCTCACCAGCCTGCACCGTGAGTGGGCCGCTTTGGGCACCAATGAGAAAATTAGCAACATCGACACTGCGCTTACCGTTATGGGCATTGCCATTGACATCATCGTAGACGAAATCAGCATTGGCTCCTGCTTTCCAGGTTTCATCTGCCACACTAGCTACAACCTTGAGCGATCCATTGCCGCTGAATGGGTTGTTCTGGTTGTTCTGATTCCTTTGATCGATCCTTTCTTTGCCGGTTAATGTAAGATCGCCATTGAGTGATGCCTCTCTAAACAGATTTGATTTACGCACTTCAAATGCCCATTCGCCGCGCTCAAGAATTTCTCCATCCAAGGTGTATTCTACAACACGTATTTCGTGTTGGCCCCATGTGAGCGGTTGAACAGGCCGGTACACAGCATCGTCACCATCACGCTCGATAAAAGCGGTTACATCAATTCCATCCACTTCGAGTTTAAGCTGTTGCAGTTCTGCAACAGAGACCTCAGGGGGGACTGCCATACGTAGCTCACCCTGTGGACTGTAATAGTTCTGGGCTGGTTGCCTGAGCATGACCGACCAATCTTCCGACAAAGCGGCGATGGCCGGCATAGATTCTGATAATGAAGCAATTGTAAGTGTCGATAACAAAAGCACAATACGGATATTCCAATATTTCACTGTCTCGTCCCTCCCCTCCGAGCATAACTTGCGCCGCACATCCAGAAGCAACAAATCACCTCGCATCATAGCACAGTAAATGTAGCGCTGCATGTCATGACAAATTTTTGAGTAAGGTTCCGTTGAAATGATATTGATAGTTAGCAAGCAACTGACCCCAAGCCTGGAGGGAGACAGGTCTTTGGAACCTACCTCCCTCTGTTGCCGTTGTGGCCTTGATAACGTCTGATCCATGTTCATGAGACGATGGTCTTGTCAGAAAGGTTCAATGGGATATACCCGTATTTGATTTCAGGATAGACAAATCTCTATTAAGGGTCTATTTACTGTTGGTGGTTTGTTGTGTTTGGAAACGAGGGATGCTTTCATTTTTTTGAACCTTTTTTATTCATGGGACGTCTCACTGAGAAATCGGGTTGTATCCCGAGGCTGCAATAAGGGGATCATATTTATGAAAAAAGTATGCACGAATATCATGATGACAATTGCAGCTGGTGTATTGTTAGGTGGCTTTG
>CAYLYU010000175.1:0-2802 GCA_964387725.1 uncultured Zetaproteobacteria bacterium
TCCGCATGAGCTTTGACGCTATGGACCGGAATAAGGATGGTGTGCTTTCCGATAAAGATTTTGATGATGTGCGCCAGGGTATGAAGAAATGGGAGGAGTGGCTGGACAATCTGCTCAAGCCGTTCCTGATCCCTGAAGATCAGAAAGAAGATGAAGTGTACCGTTTCTGATGGAATGTGATTTCCACAATGGATTAAGGAGTTGATGCAATGAAAAAACAGACAGGTTTGTTATTCGTGACGGTATTGGTCCTGGGTGGATGCTCGGATGCAGTTTATTTCAAAGGCGTGGATGATGGCGATACCGTCAAAAGCCCCTTCAAGGTTGAGATGGCTGTATGTGGAAAGGATGTACGGCCAGCCGGTGAGACGGTTGAAGGTACAGGCCATCATCATCTGGTTATTGATGGTGACTGCATTCCAGCGGGAGAGACGGTGCCCAAAGACGCGACACACCAGCATTTCGGCAAAGGACAGACCGAAACGATGCTGACACTTGAACCGGGGGATCACACGCTGACATTGCAATTTGCCAATGGGCTGCACGCCTCCTATGGCAAGGAGTTGTGCAAGACCATCAATGTTACGGTGGAATAACCTTCGCCATAATTATGAGACCAACCATGAACAGATTTCTGGCAATCGTATTGTCATCTCTCATCAGCGTGGCTGCACAGGCCGAAGTGCAGACCCAGGAAATCGTTTATCAGGTCGGCGAAAAAGAATTCACCGGCTAGCTGGCTTTTGATGACGCTGTTTTCAGCAAACGACCGGATATTCTTCCGCAGGATTATTAAATAAAGCGGAGGCGCTGACTTACGGGCCAGTTATTTGCAAGGCCCAAGGCGGCGGCCCTGCATGTGAGAGGTCATGTTCATTTGTTGACCTCCCTGATTGGAGGTGATGTGCGTCGTCCCCTTCATGCTGTCGCCGGTGTAGGTAATCTTGCCTTTAGCATCGGTGGTTCCTTCGGATGTCTTGCAACGCACATTCCAGTCGAGCGTGTCGCCGGAGACCTTCTGCTCCAGCATCTTGCATTCCTGGTTCGGGTCTTCCTTTTGCGGCACAGCATCTTCGTTCGTGAGGCATTGCTGGAAGGTCATGGGCGGTGGCGTATAGGGCATGCCGGGCATTTCCATGCTGGTGGTGACCTCCCACTCCCCTTCCTGAAAAGGCGGATCGGCGGCTGCCTGATTGACCGGCAACAGGAATACCGCAAGAAGACTTATTGTAGAACAGAGCAATGTTGTCATGTTAAATATTTTCGAATCAGACGTTTGTTGCATGTATACCTCCACTTCCACCCCTGACAGATTCCATATCCGGACAACATGGTAATTTCCGGACGGCAATTAACAATAATTAAAACCGATGTCTAACCATAAAACCCGGCGACTTTGCCATCCGATGATTTTAGAAAAACATCAGGGCCCTGAAATCTCCAGATAGGTACCCAGTGGGTTGTGACAGATCGGGCACTCGCCTTCGGGGAGCTCTATGACCGTAGCACCACAAATCTGATTCACGTAATAACGGCTCGGGTTGGAGCGGAAGTAATCCAACAGCATGTTGAAAAAAATGCCGGTGCCGCTTCTGACTTCTTTGATTAGAGCACGGTGCTGTTTTTCTGCTTCCCATGCATAGGTGATGTACTTGATAGCCTCTGCATGATTTTCGGTACGTATGCGCTTCAGGTGACGCGGATACTCCCTGTCAATCTCTGCCAACTCCACTTCGGTAGCATATTTCAGATTATCTTTCGTGCTCGACGCCTTGATTGAACTGGTATCTACATCGACTGTCTGTACTCCAAGTGATAAAAGGATACGCTCAAAGTTTCTTGCATGCACTGCTTCCGAGGCGGCCATTGCAGCCAGCATATGAGATATATTTGCATAGCCCTCATCGGCAGCGGCTTTGGCGAAAGCTTTATAACCATGACCTGCCCTGACCTCGCCCTCATAAAGCATCTGCAACACGGCAATAGTTTCCGGGTAATTCTGTTCGATAGTTTCAGATGCCTGCGCAATAGCCGGGTTGCCAAAGATGGTAACCATAGCTGCGATGAACCATATCCATACTGCTGTGCGACGCGTGCTGCTACCCATAGTAAATACAGTATAGACTGTGCGGTCTCAAAACAGTAGTGCGATAAACAAACGATTCGGCCGTTATCAGGAACCTTTTCTCACCAACATCATATAAGTCGATAAGATCCACGTGCAACGAATTCCAGATATCTCTTGTTACGCAGAAGCTGTAATTGCTGCCGTATTTTATCTCGGATGTGTTTGTTGCCGGGATAGGCGTGGCTCAATTCATTCTCGAACGCATAGATTTCCTGAAGGGTGAATTCAGGTTTCCCCAACTTATCGACACAGCGCATCACATCGAGCAGCCAACCCTTGGCTGAAGTGCCTCTCATTTCGTTCAGGAAAAGTATCTTTTTCCATTCAGCGAGAACTCTTTCTCTGGGTTCAAACTTCTGATTGCGAACGAAAAAGATTTTGCCGGTATTTGGTATGCTGTTAAGCAGGATGTTGCACCCAACCCATCCAGTCCGCCTAGCCGATACAGCGAGAGGCGTGCGCTTTTCGATGATCCCGGGTACAAAGAAATGCTTGGGAATCACCAGAAGATTTGAAACCAAGGCCGAGTTTTTGTCATAGTTTAGGAAGAAAAAGCTGGGGTTGTTGCTGCTACCCAGCGCTCGGTCAACACGCGAACCTTCTGAGAGTGGCTTGAATATTGGTCTGCCATTGGATTTAGCTTATATGACCCGAGCCGCCTTCTTCCAAGTAAC
>CAYLYU010000176.1:0-2800 GCA_964387725.1 uncultured Zetaproteobacteria bacterium
TGGTGGAGGCGGCGGGACTCGAACCCGCGTCCGAAAATCATCAGCCAGTGGTTCTACATGTTTAGTTCGTCCGGACAGCACCCAGTGAAGACCGGACGAACGAGGCTTTCACAGGGTCGGTTCGTAGCTGTTTAACCTCAAAGACCACGAGCCTCCAGCCTTTGATAGCGATCCCATCTAGATGACCCCTGCTACCCGAACGGTGGGCAAATCAGGCGAGGGGTGACTTACGCTGCGTAAGCCAGTTCTACGTCGTCGTTTGCAATTATATGCAAGTGCCAGCTTTTTACGGGACCAACAACCCGACATGCCCCACAGGGTTCAGCATCTCCGTCGAAACCGGGCGCCCCCATGCGTATCTTACCGGCCGGATTGTACTCTTTTCGACCAGAGAGACAATATTCGGGAACAGATCAACCGGGTCATAGTATAAAACCAAGACACATCATGGCACCCGACCAGTGAGAAAGTAAAAAAAACTGAAAGCTCCAGCCTTCCCCCTTCTTAAGCAGAAGACGAAACAGATGGCATTGCCAGGCAACACACAAAAACCATCCGAACCAGGCGACACCACCGTACAGCCAGGCAGTGGCAGCAAGAAATACGAGCATCAATACACCGAGAACAATGATGGCAAACAAAGCATCTCTTCCAAAAAAAAGAGCTGTGGATTTCACACCAATCGTTGCATCATCATCACGGTCACCAATGGCATAGGCGGTGTCATAAGAGAGGGACCAGAACACATTGGCCACAAATAGCAGCCAGGGGATTGGCGAGTCGGAAACACTGCCTGTTTCGGCAGCCCATGCCATTACGGCTCCCCAGCCAAAGGCCATGCCAAGCCAGGCTTGGGGGAAATGGGTAAAGCGTTTAAGAAAGGGGTAAATGCCGGCCAATGCTGCTCCGATAAAGGCAAGCCCAATAACCAGCAGGCTGGTCTGAAGAACCAGCAACAAAGCCATCAGCAACAGGAATATAAAGCCACCAAGAGCGGCTCCGGAAGCAACACGACCAGCAGCGACAGGCCGCTGGCAAGTTCTTGTCACATGTTGGTCAAACTCACTGTCGGCAAAATCGTTAATGACACAACCCGCAGAACGCATCAAAAACACGCCTGCGATAAAAATCACGGTATTCTCCAGACTTGGCCATCCATTTGAGGCAGCCAACAACCCCCACAGGGTCGGCCATAATAGAAGAAAATAGCCTACGGGCCGGCCTATCCGTAAAAGTTCGTACCAGTCGTGCAATGTCCCCAATGGCCTGAGGGCCAGGTTCATTGATCGCGTCTCATGCCCCTCAGGCGCGTCCATATCTCCGAATGGAAACATTCAATAATCAAGGCCCGGGTTCCGGACTGAGAACGCAAAACCGAGCGCCTTGCCCATCGGTCATCTGCCCTGGAGGATTCCGAAAGATGAATGCAGGCGATACTGAGATCAGATCGGGAAAGAGACAGTCCCCAGTCAAGAAGAAGGTTCCCCAGAGGCTTATTACCATCCTGGAGATCCTGCATCATATCGGTTGGCAACCACTCAAGAGGCAGGACGGATTCAGCATCAAACATCACTGCACGTCGATGTAACAAGGAAACTCGCCGCCTCAGACAAGGGTCACCTTCTTTGCAGCCAAGAAGTTCAGCCTCCCCAGGCTGGCATCGATCAAGGTTTTGTTCGTGAACATGCAAAGCTAGCGGCATCTTATATCGCCGTAGTAAAAAACGGGTCAGGGAACCGGTAAGCCCCAGGATGGATGAGACCTCAGAAGAAACCCTGTCAGCCCCGGCTAACCACTCTCTCACAGGTATCCACTGCTGATTCTGATGCCATAAGGAAAACATCCGCGCATCTTGAAACCTTGGCAGTGAAGGTCAAGAGAAGCTTGCGATAAAATCGATTTTCCGGCCAAATTCAGATATGCGACTGATGCGTTTATTTATTGATTCCCGCTTGGAAACCGGCAGTGAAGTTTGTCTGAATGACTCGCAGGGCCATTATCTGCGTCATGTGATGCGCCTTGGAAGCGGTTCCAGCCTTATTGTGTTCGATGGAACGGGAGGAGAATATCTGGCTGAAATCACCTGCCTGTCGAAACAAAGAACAACTTGCCGGATACATTCCTTTGATAATATAAATCGCGAACTCCTGCCTGAAATTCATATTGTGCAGGCAGCCTGTCGTAACGAAAAAATTGAGACTGTGCTGCAAAAAGGTACGGAATTGGGAGCGTCCGGGTTCCAGATTGCCGCCAGCGAACGTTCAGATATGCGCCTGAGCAGGGAGAAGCTGGCATCGCGCTTGCAACGCTGGCAAAAGGTTATCATTGAGGCGGCTGAACAAAGTGGCCGTACTTGCATTCCTGCTATTCGATGGTGTCCGGATCTGGATGCAATCAAGCTGTATGGCCTATCGTTCTGCCTGCATCCGGACACTCTCTTATCGTGGGCCTCAGTTCGCAAACAGATTAAATCTTCTCCAGCCCTTACATTTGCTATCGGCCCGGAAGGAGGCTGGAGTAAACGAGATCGTGCCACACTTGAACTGGTGGGGTTTCAGCCCCTCTCTTTCGGTTCACGCATTTTGCGCACGGAAACCGCCGCCCCGGCCCTGCTGGCGGCAGTGCAGGCCATCATAGATTAACTCGAACAGATTGCTACAATGCGCGCCCTTCCGAAATGGAATCAAAGCCGATGTAGCTCAGCTGGTAGAGCAGCTCACTCGTAATGAGCAGGTCGTCCGTTCGAATCGGATCATCGGCTCCAGTAATATCAATATGTTGCGCGATTTCATTCTTTTTC
>CAYLYU010000177.1:0-2775 GCA_964387725.1 uncultured Zetaproteobacteria bacterium
GTTCCATGAATGGTGTGAGGCAAGGCAGAAATACCAAACCAAGGTGCGGAGCATTGAATGAAAAATCTAAGCCGGACGGAAAATAAATTTACAGCAGATATGGGCCTTAATCGGCATTAAAAATAGATGATGATTAAAATGTCTCAAGCAAGAGGAGATCGATCATGAAAATTCAACAGCAAATCGCTGGTGCTTGCACGGAATACGGGTTTGAGGCTATTGCGATGGACATGGGTTATGCCAATTTCAAAAAGGGTGTGGCACGGCTGGATCGTGTCTTGAAGTCGCCTGATCTGGGTATGATTAAGCCGGAGTATGATGGTTTGTATAGTTCGGAGGGCTTTGTCAGAAAGCTGCTCAATGTGCTTGGTCTTGGTCAACTGATGGAAATACAGGACATGCGTGATCTGCAAGCCCTTGTTGCAGATGAACGCTATGGCTACAGGCCATGGTTGTTTGTGGATACACATTTTAAGCGCACAGGCCAACCTGTGTTTGTTCTGGCGATTCTTGAGGGTCGACGTCGCCTGGACTTGCCAAAAGATTTGAAGAGTATGTCTCTGCAAGGGCAGCTCGATTATCTAAAATCCTATATAGCAGACTACATGGACTCTCTGAATGCGGCAGATGGAAATGCTTCTATCTGGGGTAAGCCAGTTGAATTTTATTGTCATCTGAGCGAAGAGCATGGTTTGAAGCTGGATTTGAACGGTGAACTGATAGAAGATATCCATGAGCTTATTCGCCATAGTGGGGCATACCTTTCTCTATGAAACGGGGCGGTATGTGCTCAAACGGTTTGCCAGTCGCACCAGATATCTGCTGATATGTTTTTACAGACACAGTGGTAAAGCCTGAATTAAATAAAATAAATCTATAGATAGTTTCTACAGAGTAAAAGACGGCATTCAATCAATGGAAAGGGGAATTAATGAAGTATTTTGATTTAATCGGAGATATTCACGGTCATGCTGATGAGTTGGAGGCATTGCTTCAGAAGCTGGGCTACCTGATGAATAATGGCGTATACCGACACCCGGAACACCAGGTGATATTTCTTGGTGATTTTATTGATCGCGGCCCTCATCAGAGGCGGGTGATCGATATTGTGCGTCCAATGATTGAGCAGGGGGCGGCACGTAGTGTAATGGGCAATCACGAATTCAACGCCATCTGTTACGCCACCAATGGCAACGATGGTAATCCCTTGCGCCCACATTCGGAAAAAAACACCAAACAACATAAGGCGTTTCTTGATGCATATCCTGATGCGATGGAGCGGGCGGATATTATTGATTGGTTCAAGACTCTGCCTGTCTATATTGAAACCGATGCAATTCGGGTGGTGCACGCTTGCTGGAATAAGCCTGCTTTGCAGACATTATCTGAGCATTTGGATGAACGCCAATGTCTGAATAATGAGGCGTATATTATCGGTAGCATAAAAGGCTCGCCAGCATTTGATGCGATCGAAATATTACTGAAGGGTCCGGAGGTGGATTTGCCTGCCGGTGTGACGTTTCGGGATTACGATGGTCATGAGCGCAGTCGTGCTAGAATCAAGTGGTGGGCAGATATGCACCTTGATGTGGCAGGGCGATTAAATCTTGGTGATGGTTTGCTTAGTTCTCATAAGTCAGAACAGATTATGCTTGATGAGAGCTATCATTATCCATTGGATAATAAGCCTGTTTTCGTGGGCCACTATTGGCTCGACAATGAATGTCCAGAGATATTATCGGATAACTGCGTATGTGTAGACTACAGTGTGGCAAAGGGTGGAAAGCTGGCCGCATACCAATGGAGAGGGGAAAGCCCGTTGCAGGTGGAACAGTTTGAATATTTAAATGCGATACCAGTTGGTGCAGACGGCGGCGGTTCATAATCACTCGGGCTACATTTTTCAGGGTTGAACGAGAGACTCCTCAGAGTCGCAGGAGGGATAATTTTGAGAATTACGTATGGATTGAATCTGGATTCCGGTAATTGGCCGGAGTTTAAAACGGCCACAGGGGCGGTTTTAGGCGATGTGGTACTTGGCCCGCAAGGGCTGATTGGTTTGCTGGAAACACACCTGGGGCTGGGAGAAGATCAATGCGCTCAGGCGATTCGTATCCGGCGATATATGGGATGCTTGCTGGAAAGACAAGATCGCTCGGCTTTTTATATTGAATCACTACAGGCCGATGCATGGGCGACGGCGCGGGAGTTACTCAACTGGCGCGATGAACTGATCTTCTATGGCTGGAATCCGGATCAGGCTGGCGCACCTGCCCGATTAATGGATTTGGCTACCATTGAAGTGATGGATGCGGAACCTTTGCCATCCGGCTTCTCTGATCGTTTCAGAATGGTTCTGAATGCAGTCCAAGAAAGACCTTTTTTACCCATTGCATCAATTCATTTAATTGAACCCATGCAACTGCTTCCAACACCATGGCGAGAGCTTTTATCCGCGCTGGACAAGTGTGGGGTTGAGGTGAGTGGAGGGAATGCTTCCGTCTCGAATAAACAGAGTTCTGAATTGGAACCCGATGCCGTTGTCATGCTTACAGCAGAGCACGAGGGAGCATTGGCCCGGAGCGTGGCCGCCTGGTTAAAGGGAGAGGATGAAAAATCATCTTCAGTGCTTCTTTGCCAGCAGGATAGTGGTAAGCTGGATGAAGCGTTAAGGAAACAGGGCTTGCCGCAGACAGGCGAGGGTGAGGAGAGCGCCCAGAAGGGAATTCTTCAATTGTTGCCGCTGGTGCTGGAGAATTTATGGAAACCGGTGCG
>CAYLYU010000178.1:0-2767 GCA_964387725.1 uncultured Zetaproteobacteria bacterium
TTGATGAGGCCACACTGGAGATGGAGTCCATGGCCAATGGTATTGAACGTTATTCAGGTTCCTGGTTCCGACTGGATCAGCTCTACCGGAAGTATGTATACCATGTCCGTGGCTCTGGAGAATCATCTCTTATGGGGCCATTAACTGAGCAGATTGAAAACCTGTATTCCAACAATTATCTGCTGAAACTGAATGACCGCTGGCAGGTTTGTGTGGATGCAGCCAATCGATGGGCTGCGCCTCCTGTCTTGCTGCAAAAGGAATTCTTTAATCGGTGTGTGCAGCCTTTTTTAAATAAGGATAAAAAGGTCTATGTGATCATCTCGGATGCCTTGCGCTATGAAATTGGCGACGAGTTACTGAGCCTGATCCGGCAGGAAGATCGGTTTGACGCCAGCCTTGAACCGGCGCTTTCCATGTTGCCAAGTTACACGCAATTGGGAATGGCGGCTTTGTTGCCGAATCAAGCCCTCCGGCTGGCGGATAATGATACTGGCGCGGTCGAGGTTGATGGGCAGAGTTCGCAGGGAACGGCGAACCGAATCAAGATCCTTGATCAAGCCATCAAGCAGCGTGCAACAGCGCTTCGCGCGGAAGAATTGATGTCACTTAACAAGGATGATTGCCGTGCATTGGTGCGAGACCACGATGTGGTGTACATCTATCACAATCTCATTGATAAAACCGGGGATTCCAGAGATTCGGAAGAACGGGTATTTGATGCGGTTGAGGATACCCTGCAGGAACTGGTCAAGGTTATCAAAAAGCTGGCCAGCGCTAATGCCAGCAATCTGTTGCTGACCTCGGACCATGGGTTCATTTATCAGAACCGGGTTTTGGAGGAAAGTGATTTTTCAAGCGCGGCTGTAGAGGGAGAGCAGATACTTTTCCGTAACCGGCGTTTTGTCTTGGGGAAGGGATTGAAGCAGGTGCCTGAACTACGGGCGTTCAAGTCGGAAGAGCTGGACCTGACGGGCAGTATGGAAGTTCATATCCCGAAATCAATTAACAGGCTGCGCGTAAAAGGCGCTGGTAGCCGGTTTGTACATGGCGGAGCCTCGCTTCAGGAGGTCGTGATACCTGTTGTTCGGATCAACAAAAAACGTAAGAGCGATATATCTTCTGTTGAGGTGGATATTCTGCGAGGAGGCACCTCAGTGATTACGTCGGGTCAACTGGCATTGGTGTTTTACCAGACCGAGCCTTCAACCGAGAAGGTTCAGTCCAGAATCCTGCGCGCGGGCCTCTATGCGCAGGACGGAGAGCTTATTTCAGACTCGCATGATCTTATCTTTGACCTGGTCTCGGATAACCCCAGAGAGCGGGAATTGCAGGTACGTTTTGTCCTGACCCGAAAGGCAGACGAGGCAAATGGGCAGGAGATCATGCTTCGACTGGATGAAAAGGTGCCGGGTACATCCCATTACAAAGAATACAAAACGCTGACCTATGTGATGCGGCGCTCCTTTACCAGCGACTTTGATTTTTAGGAAGGCAACCATGAATACCCTGGATGAAAAAGTAAACAAACACTTCCCCGGTCTTGTGGTTCGAAAGGATTTGGTCAAGACCGTCAAGGGAAATGCGATCGTTCCGTCCTATGTCCTTGAATACCTGCTGGGCCAATATTGTGCAACCAAAGATGAAGCTTCTATCCAGACGGGGATTGAAACAGTAAAGGAGATTCTGCGTAAGCACTACGTACACCGCAACGAAGCAGGGCTGGTACGGTCGACGATCAAGGAGAAGGGACACTACAAGGTCATCGACAAGATCAGCGTGGCCTTGAATGAAAAGACCGATGCTTATGAAGCGACATTCGCCAATCTGGGCATCAAGAAGGTGTTGGTCGATTCCGGCACTGTAAAGGCCCACCCGAAGTTGCTGGTGAGCGGTGTCTGGTGTATTGCGGACATTGAGTACGAATTCACTGAAGATAAAGGCGCGAGCCCCTGGATTATGGCTACGCTGAAACCGATTCAGTTATCACACTTTGATTATGATGGCTATATCGAAGCGCGGAAGCAGTTCACTGTCGATGAATGGATAGATCTGCTTGTTCAAAGTATTGGGTTCAATCCAGAGTTGCTGGGGAAACGGAATAAAATCACCCAGATTATTCGTCTTATCCCATTTTGTGAGCGTAATTACAACTTGATAGAACTGGGCCCAAAAGGCACGGGTAAATCTCATATCTATTCTGAATTTTCGCCCCATGGCATTCTGATTTCTGGTGGTGAGGTGACAGTACCAAAACTGTTTGTAAATAACTCCACAGGCAAGTTAGGCCTTGTCGGTTATTGGGACTGCGTTGCCTTCGATGAGTTTGCAGGCAAAAAGAAAAAAGCCAACAAAGCACTTGTCGATATCATGAAGAACTACATGGCCAATAAGTCTTTCTCCAGAGGTGTGGAGACGCTAGGAGCTGAGGCTTCTATGGTCTTTGTAGGCAATACACAGCATACCGTTCCATACATGCTGAAACACGCGGACCTATTTGATGAATTACCTGAGCAATATCATGATTCAGCTTTCCTTGACCGCATCCATTTTTATATTCCAGGCTGGGAAGTAGACATAATCCGGGGAGAAATGTTCTCCAATGGATACGGGTTTGTAGTGGATTACCTGGCGGAGATTCTGCGCTCACTTCGTAATCATGACTACTCGGACCGCTATCAGGATTATTTTACCTTATCTTCCGAGATTTCCACTCGGGACCGTGATGGAATTCATAAGACCTTTTCAGGATTAATGAAAATCTTAT
>CAYLYU010000179.1:0-2766 GCA_964387725.1 uncultured Zetaproteobacteria bacterium
ACGATTGGCAATAAGAATTTTTTGAAACATATTGCCCCGCCTACAGAGGGATAATAACGAACAGGGCTTGCCCGTATTCCACCGGGGTAGCATTTTCGACCAAAATCTTTTCTACCATTCCGTCATATTCGGCCTCAATTTCATTCATCAGCTTCATGGCTTCAATGATACAAAGAGTGTCTCCCTTTTTAACCTTGCTACCTTCGCTGACGAAGGGGTCAGCATCCGGTGATGAGGAACGATAGAAGGTGCCAACCATGGGAGAAGGCATCATATGTTTCTCGTGGACTGCCTCCGCTGCAGCTTCCCCGGACAGCTCTATTTGCGTAACATTAGAGACAGGAGGGGCAACTGATGCTGCCTGGGCTACAGAAGAAACCTGGGCCCCGGCATTGCGGCAGATACGGACTGTTTTCCCATCTTCTGTGACTTCAATTTCATTAACATCAGTGCTCTGTATTAAACGGATCAGCTTGCGAATCTGGGAAATATCCACCTTGTTCTCCTGTTTTCGTGTTTTCTTGTTATTTCCGAAGCTCGTTTGTACTGCACATAACGAGGGCAGGAGCCTGTCGGTGCAAATAGTCAGCTAGTCCTCGCATAGCTAGCAAATAGGACTGGGAACCAAAACCGCCAACGACGCCTACCGCGCAATCTGCCAGCAGAGAGCGTTGTCGAAAATCTTCCCGGCTATATATATTCGACAAATGCAATTCCACAAAAGGAACCTGGCAGGCTAGAAAAGCATCGCGAAGGGCAACACTGGTATGTGTATAAGCAGCCGGATTAATGATAATACCATCCAGCTTTTCGGTTTTGGCTTGATGAATCCTCTCCACCAGCTCACCTTCATGATTGCTTTGGAAACTAAGCACTTCCAGCCCCAGTTTATCTCCAAGCTGTACCAGTTCCTCATTGATGGTGTGCAAAGCGCTTTGGCCATAATGCTCCGGCTCACGCTCACCGAGCAAATTTAAATTCGGCCCGTGCATAACAAGCATGCGTAAAGGGTTCATACCTTACCCCATGTTTGTCTGAGATCATAAATGCCATGGTCATTCTCGCCGAGAGCCATCAATTTATCCAACATGGCGCAGGCAGATTCCTTTTCGCCCTGTTTCCAGAGCAATTTAGCCAGAGCTATGGAAGCAAATTCCCGATGAGATTGGCCAGGCGAATTGGATGCATACAGATCGGAAGCATTACGAAAATGCTGCAAGGCCTGATCATGGTTACCCATCGCCTGCATCACCCTTCCGAGCATATGCCATGCCCTGGCCTCTGTCGGTGCAAATTCCAGGACTTCTTGCAGGTGCTGACTGGCCTGATGGTATTCGGCTCGCCTGAAGTTCTTCATAGCATTCTCAAGGCCGCTACGTACGCCCTGCCAGTTGGCAGGCAGAGGGGAAGGATTCGGTGTTGCATTCATGCACCAACACTACTTTGAGCAAAAAACGGGGTCAATATGAATAAAAACAGGCCAAAAGAGGCAAAAATCACGCGAAAATGATTTGAACTTACCCATCATCAGCAAGATACAACCTAGGAGGAGACCAGACGTAACACCTTCGAATACATTGGAGGTTTTTTCAACCGGAGTCGAGGCCACTCCGTGTTGGGATACCCGAGCCCGGCAGCGTTTTACAATGCCTGGCTCCGCCAACCGAAAAGGACAGCGTAATAGCCTATATCTGGCATCTGAAAAACGGGACAAGCTCAGTCCGTGCTGAATTCAGATTCCAGATAGGTTCGAAGTCGTTTTTCTATATCCCGGGGATGGTGCACAAAATCATGAATTAAACGGTACAGTGGATATGCGGAACTGTTGAACAGCTTGTACTTATCAACCATTGCAAGCGTATGCACACCCTCACCAGCTAGATTAAGGATTTCTCCACGGGCAAGTTTGCGGCCAAGATCGTGATGGTGTGAACCGGCACTGGTTGCTGTTGTAATCAGATCTCCCAAACCTGCCAGATGCCATGGCGTTCTGGCCTTGCCGCCCATGCCTTGCACAATGGTATCCAGTTCTTCCAGTGATTGTACGGCCAGAAAGCCCCGCATGTTATCACCAAGATGCAGTTCATCAGCAATGCCAAAAAGCATGGCATAGACATTTTTCAGAATTACAGCCCAGGAGATTCCTGTGATATCTTTACTGGGTCGGAGATACAGCGCCGTGTGCACAAACAAGGCCATTACTTGCACTGGGACAGACTGGTCGGAGTAACCCATCTGGGCAAACCCCGCTCTGCCAGCAGAAAGATCTTCAGCAATCATCGGGCCATAAAGAAGTCCGTAGGGCTGGGCATTGCCAAACACATTGGCAAAGATCTGGGCGGCTGTGCACCCGTTTTCATCCAGTCCTTTGGCAATGCTTAGGCAGATGCACTGTTTTGACAGAAAGGGGGCAAGGCGCGAAGCCATTTCCCTGTGTGGGTTAACCGAAATGCAGAATAAAACAAAGTCAGCTTGGCTGGCAGACTGCTCAAGATCAATACTTTTTAGTCCCGGCTGTGGAGCGCAGTCCCAGAAGCAGAGTGTGTGTCGGGGCGATAGCAACTGTTGCATGGCATGCCCCATCCTGCCATAACCAAGAACAAGAACGCGAAATCCCCTAACCATATAACCTCCGGTGAACGAGCCGGACTTAAACTATACTAAGCTGCCATTATGACTATCAAAACCCTACAGATTCTAGTGCGGTTTTATTTCTGGAGTAAAGGAAGAGAGCATACAAAACAAATCTTTATTTCTTGCTATTGA
>CAYLYU010000180.1:0-2703 GCA_964387725.1 uncultured Zetaproteobacteria bacterium
ATGTCCACCAGATTCTTGCCAATATCATGCACATCACCTTTGACGGTAGCCAGGACGATACGACCTTTACCTCCGCCCTCGCCCACTGCTTCCATATGTGGCTCCAGATAGGCCACAGCCGCCTTCATGGTTTCGGCTGACTGCAAAACAAAAGGTAATTGCATTTCGCCACTGCCAAAAAGATCACCAACCACCTTCATGCCACCGAGCAGGATATTATTCACTATCTCCAGTGCCTCGCGGGCTTCGAGAGCTTCATCAAGGTCGACATCCAGACCATTACGGTCGCCATCGACAATACGTTGTTTGAGCCGCTCCTCGACTGTAACGTGGACCTTTTTCTCCTCTGCGTTTTTCCCCCCGTTTTCAGGAAAACTGGCAATAAGCTCCATCAGGGGATTGTAATCACCATGCCCGCGATCAAAGATTAAATCTTCAGTCATTTTAAGCTGCTCCGGCTCAATCTTGAATAAAGGCATGATCTTTGAGGGGTGCAGGATTGCCATGTTCATGCCAGCCAGCATGGCATGGTGCATGAATACTGAATTAAGCACATGTCGCACAGCGGGCTTGAGACCGAAGGAAATGTTGGAAAGCCCCAGCATAATCTGACAGTCCGGAAAACGTTCATGGATAAGCCGGATACCCTCCAGCGTTTCCAAACCGAGCCTGCGATCATCTTCATTGCCGGTACAGATGGTGAAGGTAAGGGGATCAAAAATAAGGTCTTCCGGAGGCAGGCCATGTTTGTTCACGGCAAAATCGTACAACCGTTCGGCAATTCTAAGCTTGCCCGTCGCATCCTTGGCCATGCCTTCTTCTTCAATGGTCAGAGCTACCACAGCGGCACCAAACTTGCGCGCCATTTTGAGAACCTGAGCAGCGCGCTCCTCTCCATCTTCAAAATTGATCGAGTTAATCGTGCATTTTCCACCGGAGCGTTTCAGGGCCATCTCGATAACAGGAGTTTCGGTAGAATCAATCACCAACGGAGCCTGAACCTGGGTAGCAAAGCGCCGCATAACCTCATCCATATCCGAGGCCTCCGGCCTGCCGACATAGGCCACACATATATCCACGGCATGCGAGCCATCCTGGACCTGTTCCCGGCCAACCTTGACGATCCCGTCCCAGTCTTCTTCGGCAAGGAGCCTCTTGAACAAGCGTGAACCGTTGGCATTGGTTCGTTCACCCACTGCAAAAACCGCATTTTCCTGCCGGAAAGCATTAAACCGGTAAAGAGAAGATACGCCGCCAATCTTTTCCGTGTTGCGTTTTAACGGTGGGTGGACACCAAGTTTGTCAGCAACGGCTTTGATATGTTCCGGTGATGTGCCGCAGCAACCACCAACCATATTGACCCCGTCTTCCTCCACAAAGCGCAGGTGCCAATCGGCAAATTCCGTCGGAGTCAAACCGTAATGCGTCTTGCCATCCACCAGCTCCGGTAACCCTGCATTGGGTATGACCGAAATCGGCAAGCGACAATACTGGGAAAGTACTGCAACATGCTGTGCCATCTCTCTGGGGCCGGTGGCGCAATTCAGGCCAATCATATCTACATCCATGGCCTCCAACGCGTTCATAGCAGCATGGATTTCCGTGCCAAGCAACATGGTTCCCGTAGTTTCAACTGTTACCTGGGCAATGATCGGCAGTTCAACGCCTGCCTGCTCAAAAGCGATTCGGCAACCATTGATGGCTGCTTTCATTTGCAACAGATCCTGTGCTGTCTCCACCAGCATGGCATCCACACCACCCTGAATAAGCCCGTTGGCCTGACGAAGGTATGAAGCCTCCAGTGTGTCGTAATCGGTATGGCCAATTGAGGGTAACCTGGTTCCGGGCCCGATAGATCCGAGAACGAAGCGTGGCTTATCCGGAGTTGATATTTCATCACAGCACTGACGTGCCAGGACAGCAGCCAGTGCATTGAGTTCCTCAACCCTCTCTTCCAGGTCAAACTCGGCAAGAACGAGCGCGTTTGAGCCAAAAGAATTGGTTTCCACCGCATCTGCACCGGCCTCGAGGTAGGCATTGTGAATGGCCCTGATAATATCCGGACGTGTTTCGCACAGAATTTCCGAGCAATTTTCCAGATTCAGATAGTCTTTTTCAAGATCAAGTTCGTAGCGCATCAGCATGGTGCCCATGGCGCCATCAAGGAGCAGTACCTTTTTCTGCAAGGCTTCAAGAAACTTCATGGATGCCGATTGTAGTGAGCGACGGGGTAAATACCACCCCATCCGGTCAGTTGATTGGAGGCAGTGCTTTTTCCTTCACAGCACGTTGTTCAAAGGCGTGTACCATCATTCTACAGGCGCTGGAGAATACGGGAGTTGCCACCAGACTTAACATACGGTTGGAAAACTCAAATTCGATGGAGAAATGCACCTTGCATTGCGCATCACCCATATCTTCAAAGGTCCACAGACTTTCCAGAAAGCGGAAAGGGCCCTCCAGAAGGCGAATTTCAATAAGTTTAGGCCTGAGAAAGCGATCAACCGTACGAAAGGAGTGATGGAAACCAGCCAGGTTCGCAACCAGTTCAGCTGTTAGCTCATCCTCACAATGACTCAGAACGCTTGCATCTGCAACCCAGGGTAAAAATGCCGGGTATGCTTCAATGTCCATGATGACATCAAAAATCTGCCCACTGGAGCAGGAAACGATGCGGGACTCTTCAAAAGAAGGCATCAACCC
>CAYLYU010000181.1:0-2695 GCA_964387725.1 uncultured Zetaproteobacteria bacterium
CAGGAAAAAGGTAAAAAAGGGACATGAATATTCATCTGAACGGGGAGTCGAAGGGTATAGACGCAACTACGATATCAGAGCTCATTCAGGAGATTGGCTTGCAAAGCAGGCTGGTGGCTGTAGAAAGAAATCTTGAAGTCGTGCCAAAGAGCCTGTACGGAGAGGTTAACCTGGAAGATGGCGACCGAATTGAAATCGTCCATATGATTGGTGGCGGGTAATCGCTGTTCGCCAAAGTTCGTGATAAAATCGAGAGATCCGTAACTATTCGGCGTTGTCATAAAACGACATGCCGGTGAATATATTACAAGAAGTTTTCATATCGGGGGCTGCCTATGCCGGCAACATCATCAAACATCGAAGACAATCCATTGGCACTGGCCGGGCATTCGTTTCGATCACGGCTTATTGTCGGCTCCGGGAAGTACAGGGATTTTCCAACAACAAAAAGGGCTACCGAGTCCTCAGAGGCCGAGATTATTACCGTGGCAGTGCGCAGGGTAAATATTACCGACCCGGGCAAGGAAAACCTGCTCGATTATATTGACCCGAAAAAATATACTATTCTTCCCAATACCGCCGGCTGTTACACGGCCGATGACGCTGTACGCACACTGAAACTTGCTCGTGAGGCGGGAGGTTGGGATCTGGTTAAGTTGGAAGTGCTTGGCGATGAAAAAACGCTCTATCCGAACGTAGTTGAAACAATCAGGGCGGCAGAACAACTTGTCGCTGATGGTTTCAAGGTAATGGTGTACACAAGTGATGACCCTATTGTAGCCAAACGTCTGGAAGAGGTTGGCTGCGTGGCGGTCATGCCTCTGGGTAATCCCATCGGTTCCGGTCGGGGTCTGGCAAACCCTTTCAACATTCGTGTGATTGTGGAAAGGGCTCAGATACCGATCGTGGTGGATGCCGGAATCGGTGCCCCGTCAGATGCTGCCGAAGCCATGGAGTTGGGAGCCGATGCAGTACTGATCAACACAGCCATTGCCGAAGCCAGGGATGCAGAGCGCATGGCAGAGGCCATGAAGCTTGCCGTTCAGGCGGGTCGTATAGCCTATATTGCAGGGCGCATGCCAAAACGAGCCTTTGCCTCGGCCAGCTCTCCAACCGAAGGTTATTTCTGGGGCTGAATTTACTGACACTTTATCTGCGTTCATTAGTATCCATCTGCTTCAAAAAGGGTTTAACATGACTGAACTGAAAAATGATCGATTTCTTCGAGCCTGCCTTCGCCAGGAGGTGGACCGGACACCGGTGTGGATGATGCGGCAGGCTGGCCGTTATTTACCCGAATACAGGGCTACGCGTGCTCGTGCCGGCGGTTTCCTCAGCCTGTGCAAAACACCTGAAATGGCTTGCGAAGTTACACTACAACCTATTGATATTCTGGGTGTCGATGCAGCCATCCTGTTCTCCGACATTCTGGTTGTGCCCGAGGCCATGGGTATGGAATTAACCTTTGGCACCGGCGAAGGGCCGAAATTCCCTCAACCCGTCTGTTCATCTTCTGATGTAGCAAAACTTCCTGTCCCCGATCCGGAAGTGGAACTGGATTACGTCATGGGGGCGATTCGCACTATCCGTCAAGCTCTTGCCGGTCGCGTGCCGTTGATCGGTTTTTCGGGAAGCCCATGGACACTGGCGACTTATATGGTTGAAGGCGGAGGTTCGAAAAATTTCTCTATGGTCAAAAAGATGGCCTTCAATGAACCGTCCACCATGCATCTATTACTTGAAAAGCTGGCGGATTCAGTAGCCGCCTACCTGAACGCACAAATCAGCAACGGTGTCCAGGCAGTGCAGATCTTTGATACCTGGGGTGGCATCCTGACCAGTCGTGACTATCGGGAATTTTCGCTGAACTATATGCAGCGTATTGTCGAACAATTGAAACGTGAACATGAAGGCCGCCGCGTACCGGTTATCCTGTATACCAAGGGTGGCATGGGTTGGCTGGAAGCGATTGCCGATACCGGCTGCGATGTCGTGGGGCTGGACTGGACGATTGATATTGATCAGGCGCGTAAACGTATCGGGAACAAGGTCGCGCTTCAGGGCAATATGGATCCATCCATGCTTTATGCTTCTCCCGCACGCATCCGTGAAGAGGTGAAAGATATTCTTGGCCGCTTCGGCCATGGCTCCGGGCATGTCTTTAACCTTGGCCATGGCATCACGCCGGATGTGCCGCCCGAACATGCCATCGCGTTCATCAAAGCCGTGCAGGAAGAATCACCTCAGTATCACCAATGAATATCGCGGGTCTGGAAGACAGAATGATTAATCTTGAAGCGAAATTTGCATATCAGGATCACACGATTCAGGAGCTGAATGAGGTTATGATCCGTCAACAAATACAGATAGACACCCTGGAGAATAAGTTACGACATATCCAAAATCACCTGAAAAACATCGCATCTTCTGACTTAGAACGCCCCGAGAATGAAGCCCCGCCGCCGCACTATTAAAACAGACTGCACTCACAAGTCTTTTCCAGCGCCTGATCGATATCAATCAGAATAACGTCGATGTGTTCGATGCCGGATGGTCGGGCACTCGTATCGCGTTTTGCCAGATCAAATGAGATCTCCCTGCCTCATCAAGTTCTGATAAATATTTCATAGCCTGCAGTATTTGTGATATGCAGAGGTCTCACTTCGCAAAACAAGGCGAAGGCTTTCCGATTTAA
>CAYLYU010000182.1:0-2686 GCA_964387725.1 uncultured Zetaproteobacteria bacterium
TTACACAGCAAGCGGAACTGGATATCGATAAATACTATGCCTTGCATCCGGTCGAATGGCAGGAGGAATGGGGTGCTGTTCAGGGTGAAATCCTCAGTCTGTATCCCCCGTCGGATAAAGATCCGGTCAGCAGACGTCGTTTTATTGTCGGCAGCTTTGCTATTGTCGCTGCTATTGCTGCCAGTCTTGCTTACCCGATCGCGCGTTATTTATTGTATCCATTGAGCAAGGGAATGCCCCGCTTGTGGACCAGACTCAAATTACATCGTGATCTGGCAATGGATAAGCCTGTGTTTGTGCCCTACAAAGTACATCGCGTTGAAGGTTATCTGGAAGAAAGTATTCGCAAAGGCGTGTGGCTGATCAAGCCGTCGGATGCGACAGCCGGGCAAATCGCATCGCGTAAAAACACACTGCGTTTTCCGGAAGTCGGCTGGGCCAACACCAGAAATGATATGGTCGCGTTTACCCCCAAATGCCCGCATCTGGGCTGTAATGTTCATTGGTCAGCCGATCAAAAAGCATTTTTATGCCCCTGTCACGGCAGCCGGTTTGCTCTCGATGGTCATGTGATTGCTGGCCCTGCCCCGCGCGGGCTGGATACCCTGCCTGTGCGTGTTCATGATGATCAGATTGAGGTCATGGATATGGAATTCCGTGCCGGTATTGCCGTCAAAAAGCGCAGCGCCTGATGGGAGTGCATTATGACTAAACCGCACTCCGGGCTCTATCAATGGCTGGATGAACGACTGGCGCTCTCCGCTCTGTCCGATTTCCTGCTCAACGAACCGATGCCCGGCGGCCCTTCTATCTGGTATGTGTTCGGCTCCAGCCTGTTTTTCATTCTGCTTATGCAGACGCTGACCGGTATTTTGATGCTGTTTTATTATGCACCGACCATGGATCATGCATGGGAATCAATCCGCTATATGATGGAGGAAGTACCATACGGTTCTTTCATTCGCGGCCTGCATCACTGGGGCGCATCGGCCATGATTGTCGTGGCCATCATGCATATCTCGCAGGTATTCATCTGGGGTGCCTACAAGCGCCCGCGTGAGCTCACCTGGCTGGCTGGTCTCACTGCATTCGGCGCTGTGTTGGGTTTTGCCTGGACCGGTTATTTGCTGCCCTGGGATCAACTTTCCTACTGGGGTACCATCGTTGGCACTGAAATTATCGGCACGGTTCCAATTATCGGCGAACCGGTTGCGACGTTTCTGAAGGGTGGCGGCTCCATCGGTGCGCAGACCTTGAGTCGCTTCTATGCCATCCATATCTGGATTCTGCCGGCCACGATCTATTCGGTGATTGGATTACACCTCTATCTGTTCCGCAAACAGGGCGTGGCTGGCCCTTTCAAAGGCAGTGTTGAAGAACTCGAGAAACGCAAAGGGTTCTTTTTTCCGAGACAGTTGTTTATCGATATTGTCGTTGCCCTGGTAATATTTCTGATTCTGGCCTATCTGGCCATATACCACGCACCGGAGCTACGTTCTCCTGCTGATCCATCGCTTGCTCCGGCGCATGTCGCACCGGAATGGTATTTCCTTTTTCTGTATCAATTACTCAAATATTTTCCACAGGACTGGATTGTCGTCGGTACGACCGTGATTCCAGGCATCATGGTGCTGGCCATGATCGGGCTGCCTTTTTATGATCGCAACCCCGAACGCCATCCTCTGAAACGGCTGAGAGCCATCTGCATTTTCTTCTCCACACTGATTGCCATGGGTATTTTGACCGGCCTGTCGATCCAGTCTGCACCCGAAACACTGAGTCCCAATCCGGAGCTGGCAGCAAAAGGCAAGCAGTTATTTAATCAATTTCAGTGCGCCAGCTGTCATCAGCTGCATGGTCAGGGAGGTGAAATCGGTCCGGACTTAAGCTATGAAGGACTTGCCGGCAGGTCGCCGGAGTGGATCCGGCAACATTTCAGACACCCGTCTAAACTGGTTGAGGGATCAATCATGCCGGCCGCGGCTGATCTTGGGCTCAGTGAGGAGGATATTGAAGCCCTGACGCATTATATGTTTACATTGCAATGAGGTGGTTATGAAATACCTTTCCCTGATGATTATGATTCTCACGGCAAACGTTGGAATAGCTGCTGAATTAAGCGGGGAATATATATATAAGCGTGATTGCATCGCCTGCCATGGTGCAGATGGTGCGGCTCAGACTGCTTTAGGTAAGCAGTTGAAACCCCATCCCGCTCGTGATTTGCGCCCCAAAATTTTATCCGTGGCAGATATGCGCAATATCATTGCGCACGGCCTCGATAAAACAGGCATGCATGGGCATGCCCAACGTCTCGATCCAGATGAAATTGATCGCTTAATCGAATACATCCTTCAGTTTGACTACCAGGCCAGCCCGAATCACGGCAGACAAATATTCGCCAGTTTCTGTTCCCGTTGTCATGGTATGAATGCCAGTGGCCGTTCCTCACTCATGGCACCAAACCTGCTTCATTCCGAACTTTCTGATATAGATATGGCTCGTATTATTCGTGATGGTCATCATGGTACCATCATGGGCGGCTTCAAATATGAACTCGGCAATGACTCCATTGCAGATATGATCGTATGGATAAAACTATTGCGCTACGGGCTGGACTATAACCGGCATGAGGGTAATAACCGACAATAGCACTCAACTATTTGAATTCATTGAATTTTAATTC
>CAYLYU010000183.1:0-2655 GCA_964387725.1 uncultured Zetaproteobacteria bacterium
TTAGCGACTGTTTCCAATACGCATTCTCACCCGGCGGGGTAGCCAGTGATTCAGTTTCAGCATCGGTAGATAATATTTCGAGATGCCATAGCAGTTTATCCAGTCATGCAAATACTGTACAAGCTTGTAGAACCGAACCTTTATAAAATTTACAGCACATTTGGGGCTTGATCAGCAAAAAGAGATTTCTTATCAAAGCATGATGAATTTGTACCTTAGAGATTGTGCAAATGCGCTCTTTGCTTGCTTTAGCGCATGATGGGAGATTATGCTTTGCTCGTGGATTATCAATACGTTTCTTTTTTCAGTTTCTGAAGGGTTTCTATACTGGACACACTTTACATTAAAACTTATGGCTGTCAGATGAATGAGTATGACTCAGATCGTATTGCTGTCTTAATGCAGGAGTCGTATGGCCTGCGGCTTGTATCTGACCCTGAGGATGCTGATGTGATCCTGCTCAATACCTGCTCAGTGCGCGAGAAGGCAGAGGAAAAGGTGTATTCGGAGCTTGGCCGGCTTCGGCCTCTAAAGCAGAAAAACCCTGATCTTATTATCGGTGTCGGCGGCTGTGTTGCTCAACAGGAAGGCGAACGCATCCAGAAACGTGCGCCTTATGTGGATATAGTTTTTGGAACACAGAGTTACCACAGGTTACCTGATCTTGTGAAGCAGATTCGGCGGGGCCGAGTGCATCTTTCCCTCATCGAAATGCCGGAAATTGAAAAGTTTGACCATTTGCCAAAAATGGAGACAAAAGGCCCGTCTGCGCTTATCACAATCATGGAAGGATGCGACAAGTTCTGCACTTTTTGCGTAGTACCACACACACGGGGACCGGAGCACTCCCGGCCTGTTAATGATATTATTCAAGAGTGTCGTGCCCTGACTAATGCAGGCGTTGTGGAAATTACCCTGTTGGGTCAGAACGTAAACAGTTACAAGGGGGTTAGCCCGAATGGCGGCATATGGGATTTGGCGCGGCTTCTTGAGGCTCTGGCCGAAATCGATGATGTAAAGCGGCTTCGCTTTACGACCAGCCACCCACTGGACATGAGCGACAACCTGATTCTGGCCTTTGCCGACAACCCCAAACTCATGCCATTCCTGCATCTGCCGGTGCAAAGTGGATCGGATCGTATGCTGAAGATCATGCATCGCATGCACAAACGGGATGACTATTTAAATATTATTACCAAGCTGCGCCAGGCATGCCCGGATATTGCCCTGTCTTCCGATTTTATCGTCGGCTTTCCGCGTGAAACCGAACAGGATTTTGAGTTCACCCTGGATCTTGTAAGAGAGGTTGGCTTCGCTTCGGCTTATTGTTTCAAGTATTCGCCTCGACCCGGTACGCCTGCAATCCGAATCAAGGAAACAATTGCGGAAGAAGTAAAGGATGAGCGCTTACAGCGATTACTGGCCCTGATGCGGGAGCAGGCCAAGCTGGCCCATCGCTCCCAGGTAGGCAAAACTGTCGATGTGCTGGTTGAGAGGTCTGGTCGCTTGCCCGGCGACATGCAAGGCCGAACAGCAGATTACAAATTGGCTCACTTTCAGACTACGCGGCATCAACCTGGACAAATTATCCCTGTTTCAATTACCGACTCCTATGGTCAATCCTTACGTGGCAACATCGTTAACTGATCCCGTGATTGCGAAACTTAGCCTTCCGGATTTAGGCCCTCAGGAATTGCAGGTGCTATGCGGTGCGGGAAACAAAGTGCTGCACCGGATCGAAAATCATTTCCAGGTACGTCTCCTCGGCCAACCCGGCAATTGGCATATTGAAGGAAGACAGGCCGAGCAGGCTGCCTCAGTCTTGCAAGTATTGGCCGAACGGGCGGAAACGGGTCATCTTGATGACGTGGATGTGGAGGGACTGTTGCGCGACAGCGCTTCGGATCATATCGATGATGAGGCATCCAGCCAGGATGGTCTCAAGCTATGCGCTGGTCATAAAGTTATTGAAGGCAAGACCCGCAATCAACGTAGCTACCTGAGAAATATTCATGATAACGTCCTGACAATCGCCGTTGGCCCGGCCGGAACCGGAAAAACCTACCTTGCGGTAGCCGCTGCCGTGGTGGCTCTGCAGTCACACCAGGTAGAGCGCATTATACTGACACGGCCGGCAGTTGAAGCGGGTGAACGACTGGGTTTCCTGCCGGGAGATTTACAGCAGAAGGTAGATCCTTACCTGCGCCCGCTTTACGATGCACTGACAGATATGCTGGGTGTTGATCGGCTTCTTGCTCTGATGGAAGCAGACCATATTGAGGTTGCACCGTTGGCATATATGCGAGGGCGAACTCTGAACGATGCTTTTATCATCCTTGATGAAGCTCAGAATACCACCAGGGAACAAATGAAAATGTTTCTTACCCGGCTTGGTTTTTCTTCCAGAATGGTCGTCACGGGAGACATAACGCAAATTGATTTGCCGCAAAGACAACAAAGCGGCCTGTTGCACGTTCTGAAAGTACTTAGTAAAGCTGAGGAAATTGGTCTCTGCCACTTATCCGCTAATGACGTAGTACGGCACCCTCTGGTTGAGCGCATTGTCAGCGCTTATGAAAAGGCCGAAAAAAGAATTAGCAAATGAGCCACTTGCAAAAGTCGTGAGCAGCGATTTACTTCCCCACTTCGGCGCAT
>CAYLYU010000184.1:0-2635 GCA_964387725.1 uncultured Zetaproteobacteria bacterium
CAGATTCAACGAATGGTTTTGGATGGGATGTTGCAGTTTGATGTAAATGAATTGACCAACAGGTGTAAACTAAAGAACTGACCCTGATGTGCTGAAACACTGAAACAGTAATATAATGCGACTTAATTACAGTTGTACTTCAGTACATTGAGGGTTATATGAGATCAAAAGGGCAAAATGCAGTGCCGTATTCTGTTCAGCGGGAACTGAAAAAGCTGGGTGAGGATATCCGCAAGGCTCGGATTCGCCGTAAACTGACGATGAAAGAATTGGCTGAACGTGCTTTTATCTCCGAGAATACGCTGGCCAGTGTTCAGAAAGGAAAAGCATCTGTGGCTATGGGCATCTATGCCCGCGTGCTTGCGTTGTTGGGCATTACCGGGCGTATTGGCATGCTCGCTGATTTTTCTGTTGATCCGATTTCCCAGGATATAGAAGCAGCATCATTGCCTAAGCGGGTGCGCAAATGACGCATTTGAATGTGTTTATGGATGATCGGCATATTGGTGATTTGATTATGCGTGAGAAATCATCGACATTCATTTATAGCGATGTTTGGATAAACGATGGTTTTGCGATTGCCCCTGATATGCCAGTCCACGCCAAAGAGCATCATGCCTCAGGTGTACACGGTATTTTTTCAGACAGCTCACCTGATCGGTGGGGGAGAACGTTAATCCAGCGTAAGATGGGCAAGATCAGAATATCCGAGCAAGAGTGTATCCTTGGTGTTGCCGATACATTGAGACAGGGCGCTTTACGATATTCGCTGGATGGCGGCAACTCATTTGAAGGGCAGGAGAACAGGATTCCGCCGGTATCTTCGTTGCCAAAGTTCATTCGTCTGACCGATGCGATTTTGAAAGGCGAGGATCACGATTACAGTGAGTTGATCAGCAATGCTTCACTGGGAGGTGCAAGAGCCAAAATTATTGTGCTCGATGGTGACAGACAGTGGATTGCCAAAATTCCTCAAATCTATGATCAGGATGATATCGAAGGCTGGGAATATGTGTGCCTCAGTCTGGCACGGAAAGTCGGCATCACAGTGCCGGACTGTTCATTGCACGGGAATAAAAATAGCCACACCCTGCTCATTGAACGGTTTGACAGAAATAAGGCGCAAAGAATCCATTATATGTCGGCTATGACGTTGATGGGTTTGAACGATGGCGATGAATGTACATACATTGACCTGGCCTTTGAAATTGTTAATTGCATTGGCCCTGAATGTTTGCCTGAACTGTATCAGCGAATGTTACTGAATATGATGCTGTCAAATACGGATGATCATTTGCGCAATCATGGTTTCTTATATCATCAAGGCTGGCAGTTGTCTCCGGCCTTTGATATCACAATCAGTCCACGCCCTTATGCTTCGACTCACGCACTGAGATTGAACGGGGAAGACCCTGATGATTTCAAAACGGCGCTGGCCATGCATGATTTTTTTGGATTAAGTAAAACTCAGGCTGAGAGGGTATTGTCGAATATGGTTCGGGATATATCCCAATGGCAACGTGTGGCTAAACAATCCGGGATTTCAAATGTAGAAAGCATGGCGGACTACATTTTCATTCAACAGGCCTGCGATGCCTTGAAATAACGGTGACAGTTTACTAAATACACGTAACTATCACCCTCTACCCTGGATATTTCCAATGGCAGCCACTACAACAACCTGGGTATGGAGTCGCTGATCAACCGGGGCTGTGGTTTTATATCAAGCTGGATTAGCGGGGCTGATTCCAAGAGCAATGAATCGGTTAGCCAGGCTGCGAATACTCAAGTGTATTGTTTTACGTCTTTTTATATTGTACAATTATACGCACATGTACATAATTGAGATATGTAAATATGAGAGCCCTTAGTTACACTGCACTTAGAAGTACTTTAGCTAAAACCATGGAAAAAGTCTGTATTGATCATGAACCCATTATTATTACAAGGAAAAGTGAAAGTGCCGTTGTAATGCTTTCGCTCGAGGACTATGAATCACTTGAAGAAACAACATACTTATTACGAAGCCCGAGGAACCTAAAAAGACTTGTTGAATCAATTTCCCAACTTGAAGAGGGAAAAGGGTTTGAAAAGGTCTTACAAGAGTGAAACTCATATTTTCTGAACATGCCTGGAACGACTACCTATACTGGCAAAAAACCGATAAAAAAATAGTAAACCGTATCAATCTTTTCGTTAAAGATATCCAACGCACTCCTCACGAAGGGATTGGTAAACCAGAGCCACTAAAACATGCCCTTACTGGTTATTGGTCCAGACGTATAAATGTTGAACACCGTTTTGTATATAAAGTGAGTAACAATGCCATGTACATTGCCCAACTTCGTTACCATTACTGACGAGCTGCGGAGATGAGGGAGATGAGGGGTCAGTTCTTTAGTTTGCACTTGATACGAGGGCGGTGTAGCTTGTCAATTCTTTCACACCTGATGGAGCAATGGGAAGGAGTCGCTGTCAGTACGCGTTACTGCTGCTGATGCATACAAATGGAATTACTGATCAGTAAATTGCTGCCGATTTTTGTTTATCCACTGGGTGGTTCGATTGTTTTGCTGGTCATCGGTTTGCTGTTTGGCCGTTATTCAGTCCTGCTGCGGCGTATTCTATTGGGTGT
>CAYLYU010000185.1:0-2633 GCA_964387725.1 uncultured Zetaproteobacteria bacterium
CCCGGGGCCAGAGTCTGGCACCCCTGCTTCGGCAAATTACAGACAAGGCAGCAGGATTACCCATGGCGGTGAAGGTGTTACCTATCGCCTTTATTGTTATCTATTGCCTGGCCTTGTTGTATACTCAATTCAAGGATTTTGAATATTAATTAAAGATCTGGCCCGGACTATTTGTGAATAGTCCGGGCCAACTTTTCCTCGTTTATATCGTGGTTTGTTCAACATGGCTATTTAATCAGATCTTTGTATAGCCTGGTGATTTCATGAATAATTGTTTTGGCCTCATCTCTTAAACCTTCAGGAACATCCACAGACACTTTTGACAAAGAGGCCAAATGATCGCTCATCCTGTCGAGATCATTTTTGGTGGTGATGGCTTCAATCATTGTGTTGATATCTGATTTTATATCAGCCGGGATTTCGTTCTTGAAAATTCCCCATATCTGGTCCATCGAATGTAGAATAGCTTTTACCTCTGTTTCTGTTTTGACAGAGGCGGCTCTGACCCGATCGTCCCTCATCGCTGCAATAATGCCCAGAAAAACCGAATCCTCACCATCTTTAACCGTAATCTCATTCACGCGCATCCCGTTACGGTAGACGCCTACACGGCCACTGACCAACTCGTAAATGTAATAAGCTGGAGTGCTGCCTTCCGTAATAATCCATTCATTCGGATTTATCGTAATTTTTTCGTCCATTTCTAACCCCCTCCGGAAAAATAAATTTCCCTGTTCCTTGTTGAATCAAGTGAAATATGTAGATCAAAATATGGCAGCGTAACCGTGTTCTCGGGCCATGCCTTGATTCTAATCAATAAATGATATTCAGCATCGGTTCAGTTTCCCATGATAACTTCCGTCAAAACCTGGCCGGATTTAAGGCGGCCTGGTTGTCAAACAGGAGGTATTGATGAATCGATTTATCACGACACTCAAATTATTTTCTCTTGCATCGGCTTTGATGCTGGCAGGCATAGTAGCTCCAAATCCATCCATGGCTGACGATGGTGATGATGACGACTACCGTCATGGGCATCACTACACAATCCAGCCCTATCCAAAGTATCATGAAGGGCGGGTTCACGTGCCTGCCCGGCATGTTTCCCCTCGCCAATATCATCCTCGTGCTCATGCCCGTTACAATGATGATGGACTTGCGATTGGCCTTGGCTTGGCGATGGGAGCCTTGTTCGGTTATGCAATCAGTGAGTCGGCCAATCATCATTCATATGCGCACAGACAGACCACGATTGTTGTACCATCCGACACGGTATCGGTTACCCGGCCGGGATATATTGCTCAGCGGAGTTCCTGTCTGCAAACAAGGGAGTATCAGACCCGGATAGTCATCGGCAGCAGAAATGTAGATGCCTATGGAACTGCCTGCCTGCAAACGGATGGTTCCTGGAGCTTTGGCCCGGCAAAACCGGCGCCTGTGTATTAGGCTCGGTAGATAAGCAGGTAGAGAAGAATCGGGAAGCAGACTTTGCCTGCTTCCTTTTTTTGGCATGAAGGAAAGATATGTTAGTGTTTGGATATGAAGAGGACTTGATCTGGTCGTTTCGGGCCAAATATTGTTCTGATACACATATCTTCTTGTCATCCGGACAGAAGATCGGTATAAATCGCGCCCTTTGAGAAAATTGGAGTTTTATGTGAAAGCTGACATCCATCCCGAATACAAATCTGCAACCGTTGTTTGCCACTGCGGCAACACCTTTAAGACGCGTTCCACCAAGGGTGATATCCATATCGAGATATGTTCCTCTTGTCACCCGTTTTACACCGGGAAGCAAAAGATAGTGGACACCGAAGGTCGTGTGGAGCGTTTCTACAAACGATACGGTAAGCAGCAGGCCAAGGCCTAGGATAGACTGGAGTTTACAATGTATGCAGTAATTAAAACCGGTGGCAAGCAATATCGTGTGCAGGAGGGGGATCTCCTGCGCGTTGAAAAGCTGGAAGGTCAGCCTGGCGATGATGTAAACCTTGATAGCGTTTTACTAATTGGCGAGGGTGATCAAATCAAGGTTGGCGAAGATGTGGCCAAAGCCAGGGTTGCCGCTGTTATTACCGGACAGGATAAAGCCAAAAAGATTATTGTGTTCAAAAAACGCCGACGCAAGAATTACGTACGCAAGCAAGGGCACCGACAGTCTTTTACCGCTATTCGCATTGGCGAGATATCGGCTAACGGGGCTGGTGCGGCCAAGGCTGTCGAGACAAAAACGGTGGCAAAGGAGTAGAACGTGGCGCATAAAAAGGCTGGCGGCTCAAGCCGTAATGGACGTGATTCCAATGCTCAACGTCTGGGAGTAAAGAAATATGGTGGTGAGGCAGTTCTCGCCGGCAATATACTGGTTCGTCAGAGAGGAACCAAGATTCGTCCCGGTGATAATGTAGGCTGTGGTCGCGATTATACGCTTTTTGCACTTTGCGAGGGTAAGGTGGAATATTACAAGCGGGGTGGCCGTACCGAAGTGCGTATTGCGGGCTGATTAGACGCTGGTTTCAGCTAAAGGGGTGCGCTTGGCGCGCCCCTTTTTTTGTTCGTGCAGGCTGATTCAGGCTTTTGCGAATGGCTCGCAAGTGATGTTTTGTGTCTTTGTATTAGGAAACATAGCCTGAGCT
>CAYLYU010000186.1:0-2579 GCA_964387725.1 uncultured Zetaproteobacteria bacterium
ACGTAAGCGTTCGGCGAAGTACATCTTGTTGAATTCTGTTTTGGCCGGAAAATGCTCCTATAACGAAAGGAGCAACGCACATGTCACCACAGCCATCATCCCCTGAAAAGATCCAGCACTGGGCCGACACCATGGCTGCCCAACGCCAGAGCAAATTGTCCGTCCGGGCATTCTGTCAAAGCCACTGTATCAGCGAGCCGTCTTTTCACTACTGGAAGCGTCGGTTCAAGCAGAATCCTCCGGCACCGCGTCAACCCGACACCCCCTCGCCGGAGCTTGTCGAGATATCACTGCCGCCTGATTCCATATCTTCAGGTTGTGACATAGAGATCACCCTGACAGATCCCCCCAGTGTCCGGATACATGGAGAAGTAAGCAGCGAACAGTTACAGCTCATTCTCAAAACAACAAGGCAGTCACTATGCTGAGATTCCCTTCTGCCATTCGGATATTCTTCTGCACCTGTGCCGTGGACATGCGGAAGGGATTTGATGGCCTGTCGGCCATAGCCACCGAAGTGATGAACCAGGACCCGCTCAGCGGTCATGTATTTGTCTTTCGCAACCGACGTGGAGATCGTGTCAAGGTTCTCTACTGGGACAGAGACGGTTACGCCATTTGGTACAAGCGGCTGGAGAAGGGAAGGTTCTCTACCCCATCGACTGACAACACCGGCCAGATCGACAGCCGTCTGCTTGCAATGATGCTTGAAGGCATGGACTTAAAGAAGCTCAGAAAACGTCCTCGCTACCAGTTGAAAAAACTTACAAATAAACTTATATAAATTAGTAGATTCATCGAACCATTTCCATGGCCAAACGTATTAATACTAAGTCATGGATACGACACTGAAACAACTCATGGAAGAGAACAGGCAGCAAACTGCCCAGCTTAAAAACAGGGATGAAGTAATCCTGCGTATGCAGGAGCATATAGAGAAATTAGAGCATCAGCTTGCCCTGCTGACTCGTATGCAGTTTGGTTCCCGCAGCGAGAAGTTCAATCCCGATCAGCACGCACTGTTCCCCGAACTGTTTGAGACACACAAAGAGGAAGAACCCAAGAAGGGCAAACCTTCCAAAAAGAGAGACAACCACGGTCGCGGTAAATTGCCCGAGGAATTGCCGCGTGTAACCAAGACATACAAGATTCCCCAAGAGGATCGTATATGCCCTACATGCGGCAGGGTCATGACCTGCATAGGCCATGATTGCTCCTGCCAGTTGGCATTCAAGCCTTCAGAGCTTATCGTCATAGAGCACAAGCGTGAAAAATACGGCTGCAGCAGTGGCTGCGGAGATGTGGTCCTGACAGCCGACAGGCCCAGGTGGCCCATTGAAAAATCCCTGGCCAGCGCCTCACTTTTGAGTTACATAGCCACAGCCAAGTTCCTGAACCACATGCCTCTTTACAGGCTTGAGAAGGATTTTGAGCGTAGAGGCTACAAGCTTGCCCGTAACACCATGAGCGGATGGATGAAGGATATGGCAAAACTCCTGATTCCGCTTTACATGCTGATAAAGGACCTTACCCTTCAGTCCCATGCAATCTGGACCGACGACACTCCGGTGAAGGTCCAGGACAAAACCCTGCCGAATAAATCCAGGACTGGTAGAGTGTGGACCTATGTGGGAGATCATGATCATCCATATACTGTGTACCACTACACCCCGAGCAGAAAACGAGATGGCCCGAAATTTTTTCTTGGCGATTACAGCGGATACATGCATGCAGATGCCTATGGTGGTTATGACCACATATACACCAATGGCAAAGTAATGGAAGTTGCCTGCTGGGCGCATGTACGCCGAAAATTTGAAGTGTGCCTGAAGACCAATCGTCGGTTGGCAGAAGAGGCCCTTGCGCATATTGGCAGGCTTGTCGGTGTGGAAAAGAAGGCAGAGCATCAAGCGGAGCTTGAAGCTGGCAGTAAGACCGGCGAGAAATACCATCGGCTATTGGTTCAATACCGTTACCAGTATCGTCAGGAAGAATCCAAAGAAATATTGGCGAACATCAAACAATGGCTGACTGACAACAAGGATTCGGTATTACCCAAAAGCCCGATGGGTCAGGCTATGACCTACACACTGAACCAGTGGGATGCCCTGAACACCTATATAGAAGACGGCTGGCTTGAGTGGAGCAACAACCGGGCCGAGAGGTCACTGCGTAGTTGGGCTGTAGGCCGCAAGAACTGGCAGACCTTCGGCAATGATACCGGCGGTGAAACCGCCAGTATCCTCGGTAGCCTGATCATGTCTGCAAAGCTTCATGAGATTGATCCGGGAGAGTACCTCCGTGATGTACTGGTAAGAATATCTGATATGCCGGTCAACAAGTTGGAAGAGCTGTTGCCGGACAGGTGGGAAGCAAAGTCCGATGCGTCGAGAGAATTCCAGGACGAAGAGATAATCATGCCAATCAACGGCACCGGGAAATAATCAGGGGAGATCCATGACTGACCGCCGATGGGAGCATCGACGGTCATTTTATGCGCGGTGGCTGATCGCGGCCAAAGCTCTGGAGTCGGGTTGGGCACCGGCTGAAAAAGACATACGGATTCGCCGAACGCTTAC
>CAYLYU010000187.1:0-2573 GCA_964387725.1 uncultured Zetaproteobacteria bacterium
TTTCACGGTTCTCTTCAATCTCTACACACAGGGAAGCGACGATCTGGATGCCCAGCATGGCAGCACTGCCTTTGAATCCATGCACACGATCAAGAAACAGATTGGTTTGTCCTTGCCGGGCATAGGTATCCAGATGTGCTAGGTTTTCTTCTCCGCTGGATGCAAATGATTGCAGTAAATGTTGTCGTTTCTGTGGTGAAACAATCAGATTGAACAATTCATTGAGCACATCTTTGTTCAGTAGTGCGCCCGTTTTTGGTTCCTCTTCAGGATAGATTATCCCACTATCCGGGTCATCATGATGCTCGGTAAATTCTGCGATTTTCTCAAGCAATACAGTCAATTGAACTGGCTTTGTAATATAATCATTTGCTCCGGCCTGCATGCACTCACTGATAGTGCTAGGCATTGCATCGGCGCTGAGCATCAACACGGGCGTGCTGCCGCTCGTATCCATAAATCGGAACTGCTTAAGTACTTCCAGCCCGCTGATTCTGGGCATGTTCATATCCAGCAGAACAAGATCAAAAACTGCATCTCCAGCCAGTGCATCAAGAGCCTGTTCCCCATCCTCGGCGAGATGTACATTGTGACCAGCTTTATTGAGTACAGCCTGAATAACTTCTTGGTTCACCGGGTTGTCTTCGGCAAGCAGAATGTGCAATGGTCTGGATGCCTGTTTTCTTTGTACTATATCAGCAATGGAAATTACATCAGAAGAATGATGAGCAACATCGGCCAGGTGCAACGCGTTAAAGAGCAAAGAGGCCTGCAATGGCAAGTGCAACACGGTAGCATAGCCGGATGCTATGATAGCCGAATCATGATTAGGTAC
Source organism: uncultured Zetaproteobacteria bacterium (assembly GCA_964387725.1). GTDB lineage: Bacteria > Pseudomonadota > Zetaproteobacteria > Mariprofundales > Mariprofundaceae > CAYLYU01. The sequence continues at coordinate 836 of CAYLYU010000187.1, forward strand.
GTTTTCCGGCTCAATCAGAATCATTTTCATGGTGGCTAGGTCTTGCTTGTCCCGCACAGCACTGGCGATAATTTCGGGCTTACAGTGTAACACGCTCCTGTGGACCATTAAAACATCAAAGGGTTGTCCCATCGACCATGCATCAACCAGACATGAAAGTAATAACTTCTCATCTTCAATCAATGTGAAGCTGGCACCCCAGTGCTGCATGAGCGATGCCATTCTTTCTGCTTCGGCTTGCCCTCCCAGTAATAATATATGTAGCCGTGAGAGTTTCCCGGCTGCAGGCTTTTCTTCCGGGCGGTCAAATGGAAGCGTGATGGAAAAGGTGCTGCCTTCGCCTTCACGGCTCTCAAGGTTGATATCTCCGCCCATCAGTTCAGTTAGATTTTTTGCAATCGTAGTGCCCAGCCCCGTGCCGCCAAAACGACGCGTAATACTGATATCGGCTTGAGTAAACCGGTTAAAAATTCTTGCCTGTTCATCTTCAGACATGCCAATGCCGGTATCACGAATGCAAAAACTGAGGCGTGTTTTTTGTTCGCTTGCATCTATTTGTTCGACAGTGACAGTCACCCCCCCCTTTTCCGTAAATTTAATGGCATTGCCAATCATATTCATCAGAATCTGTTTCAGGCGTTTCGGATCGCCAAGCAATGCGAAGGGCACTTTGGAATCGAGATACAGATCAAGTCGAATACCCTTTTGACGGGATTGTGCTTCAAATATGGAGATGACAGCATGCATGAGTTGATGCAAATCGAATGATTCATGCGCCAGTTCCAGCTTGCCTGCTTCAATCTTGGATAAATCCAGAATGCGTTCGATTAACCCCAGCAGGTGGTATGCCGATTCATGAATGACAACGGCATAACGTTTTTGTTCAGGATTCAGCTTAGAACTCATCGACAGCTCATTCATGCCAATAATGCCATTGAGCGGTGTGCGTAGTTCATGGCTCATGTTGGCTACAAATTGAGACTTTAGCCTGTTGGCAACTTCGGCCTGATTTTTTGCTTCTTGTAATCGCTTGATCAGTTTTATCAGGAACATCGGGATAATAAAAATGAGGAACAGATTGCCTAAAGCCATATGAAAGTGCGTGTTCCAGAAGGGGTGAAATAGCATGATAGCTAAAAATGCGATTGCACTCAGCATCATGGTGAAATAGGCATAAGCAATGCCATAACGAAAAGCATAACCAACGATAATCCAGAGGAACAGGCCTACAAAGAGAGAGCTTTCTTCACCATCAGAGAAATACAGACAAATAGAAGACACTGTGATATCTCCGATTGCCATGAATATTCTTCGAGAATGGCTGGTGCCCGGGAAATAGAATGCCCATATGAGAAATATAATAGATATTACAAGATACGAGACGGACACGTATGATAAGGTGCTGTTGGAAACAATGAAAAAATACATCGTAATAACAGTGACAAGGATCAATCGGGTTGTGCTTTGAAGATATTCAGGGTGTGTTTTTGCCTGGGCATATTTATCACTATTGAAGTTAAAATGAAAATGCATAAGCGAATTATAGCATGCCAGTCTCAGGAGGGCATAACATAGCCTGAGGTATGGAACAGGGGCATTTTCAGATTCTCTTGAGTGGAGCAGACCCTTCCGTCAGGCTCTACAGGGTCTCAAGTATCAATATTAACCTGCACGACACCATTCTCGATGCGCACTGTAAATGACTCGATATCCTCATAAGCAGGTGGCGTCAGGGCGC
>CAYLYU010000188.1:0-2573 GCA_964387725.1 uncultured Zetaproteobacteria bacterium
TTGCGGCTATCCGTGATAGCGCTGTAGGCACCCGTAATGCTTTTCATCTGTTCTTCGGCATAGTTCATAAAGCCTTCCGGCAAACCCTTTGAGGCAATCTTGTCCGGGTGGTACTCGATGCACAGTTTCCGGTAGGCGCGTTTGATTTCTTCATCGCTGTTCTCGGGACTGCAGCCGAGAATTTTGTAGGATTCACCCAGATCGGCATGCTGGCCTTTGAATTCCTCCATCATGATGTTGTAGTAAGAACTATCCAGCCCCAGATGGGTTGGAATTTTTTTCAGGATTTCATCTTCACCGGGATGAAGCTGTTTGTCCGCATAGGCCACGGTAAAGAGCAGACGATAAACCATCTCGTGCATCTGATGATTTTGTGCCACCTGTTTGTACTGTGCGGCATAATCATAAATAGAGTAATCGTCATTCAGGGCATTTTTGAATATCGTCGAGACCGATTTTCTGTCTTCGGAATCCATGTTCAACTGATGTTTGGCAAGGTGGTTAATTACATCGGCTTCTTCCGAAGTTACCTTGCCATCTGCCTTGGCCATTTTTGCCAGCATGGAAAACAGCGCCACAAAGAAGACGGTTTGCGCCTCCTTCTGGTTCATCATCATTCTGGTTCCGCCAAATCCCTGGCCTGCACCTTGTTGAATGGCGGTTCTGGCTCTTCCCACAGAGTGGCCTATCCAGGCACCAATTCCTGCACCAATAGGTCCGCCGATAACCATGCCGATTCCTGCACCAATTCCTGCTCCAAGCCATGACATATGTGTTCTCCTGTATGTGATTTGCTGCTAAAGTTTTGTCAGTTCAGGTTGTTCATGGTCAAATTTCCTGCTCGATATTTCTGATATGGGCTAACTATACATCAAAAGGGGCTTGCAGCCTGGATGAGTAACGATACAGCCTTATTTCTTGTGCTGAAAATCAGCCAGTGAAGAAATGGAGACGCCTACATCCTTCAGCAGACCATCATGAATACTATAAACCACCCCGTGTATAGTCAGGGTCTGACCTTGTTGCCAGGCATCCCGCACAATGGCGCTGCGGCAGATATTATGGACCTGGGCCTGCACATTGAGTTCGGTTAATCGGTCACGCCGCTTATTTTCGTCAGTGATCGGCTTTAGCTCATCTTCAAAGCGCTCATACACGTTGCGGATCTGGTCTACCCACAAGTCGATGGGCTTTGTTCCGGCACGCCGGAGTGATGCCCGAATGCCACCACAGTCATAGTGACCACAGACCAGAATATTCGGCACCTTGAGAACTTCAATGGCATACTGGAGAACAGCAAGGCAGTTGAGATCGTTGGAGGCAAAGACATTTCCAACATTGCGATGTACGAAAACCGATCCGGGTGACAGGCCGACCAGTTTATCCGGCATCACGCGACTGTCCGAACAGCCGATCCAGAGGTATTCGGGATCTCGTGACTTGGCCAGTTTCCTGAAAAAGTCCGGTTCATAGTTGCGGGACTCTTCAACCCATTGTCTGTTTTTTTCAAGCAGACGCTCAAGTGCGCCCATATTACTACTCCTTAAAGGTCTCTTATGCCAAAAGCTGTTTGATTTCCTTGCGAGAAAAACGCCGGCCCAGGCGCGCGCCAAGCTGGCCAACAACACGTGCGGCCGCATGAGAACCCAAGTGACCAGCCTGCTGCCAGGTCAAGCCGTTGGTAATGCCGTAAAGAACACCAGCAGCATACATATCGCCGGCACCGGTTGTATCCACTGCCTTTACCTGCATACCCTCAATCGGAATGGCTTCGCCCTCGTGCATGATGATGGAGCCATCCTTGCCCAGGGTCAAAGCAACATTATCTGTATGTCGGTGAATGGCGTGGGCACATTCAATCGGGTCTGTTTTACCGCTCAGGGCACGAGCCTCTTCCAGATTACAGAATAAAAGATCCACCGGCCCTTCAATGAGTCGCCAGAATTCGCCACGGTAGAGGTCGATCAGGAAAGGATCTGAAACCGTTAGTGCAACCTTGACACCATGCTGCTTGGCCAGGTCAATAGCTTTCAGCGCAGCAGCCCGTGTTGTTTCTCCGGTAAACAGATAACCTTCAATGTAAACGTACCTGGCCTTGGCGATCTCGGAGCCGTCAATATCTGCCTCGCTTAATTCGCTGGACACTCCCAGATGGGTCAGCATTGTGCGTTGAGCATCCCTGGTAATCAGCACAACACAGGTGCCGGTTTGCCCGATAGCGGTTTCAACCTCAATGGTGATGCCAAGAGAGCGCATTTCCGCAAGGTAAGCCTTGCCGTAATCGTCGTTCCCAACCTTGCAGGCATAAGCTGCCTTGCCGCCAAAATCAGCCAGACCGACGATGGTGTTGCAGGCCGATCCGCCGGAGCAGTTATGCACGCTGTGGTCGGCAAGTGCCTCTAATACACTTTGTTGCTGCTCTTCTCCGACCAGTGTCATGACACCCTTATCAATTCCCGCGCATTCCAGAAAGGCATCGTTGGTCATTACCTGCAAGTCCATGATGGCATTGCCCACGCTGTAAACATCGTAGCTCATTTTTCACCTCTTTTTGGGTTGTCGGTTTGTTATCC
>CAYLYU010000189.1:0-2534 GCA_964387725.1 uncultured Zetaproteobacteria bacterium
GTCGGTGCCAGGCATGAGTTATTGAGTTGTTTGAAAGAACCCTCGCCAGCAATGGAGACGCTTTTGATCAGGTGATATTCGTTTTTATCGAGAAACAGATGGGCGGCGAGATTCACCATCGCTTCGCCGATGACGCCCTTGAACCATAGGGCGTTGAGCAGCGCAGCGAGATTGATCATACCGCATCAACCAACGGGTCGGCTCGAAAAACTGAGGCCATATTTCGCTTACTCATCATCCGCCGCGTGAATAAACCCGATTCTGTTCTTTTTCAGGGGACCATCAGGTTGCATTAACCGTTGCAGAAGCTTCACTATCTCGGTTATGGAAGCATCATGACCCTCCAGGCGTTTCTCCAGTTTGGCCAGCTTGTCGGCAAGCGCCTTGTTTGAAGCAATCATCTCCCTGAGGCGAACAAACGCACGAATCACAAACAAACTTGTCTCTACCGCTTTTTCACTGTTCAGTACGCTGGCAGCCATCAGTGCGCCATGTTCAGTAAAGGCGTATGGCAATGCTTTGGAAAACTTGAGTTTCTCAAGGTGGTCGCAATTTGCGACCACCTCTGCCTTCTCTTCAGGGGTCAATTGGAAAACAAAATCTTCAGGAAACCTCGAAGCATTACGTTTCATCTGCTCATTCAGCCGTTTCGTTGGCACCCCGTACACCCCGGCGAGATCGGCATCGAGCATTACTTTCTGCCCGCGAATCAGCAGGATTCTGCGCTCGATTATTTCAACCGGGATAACAGTCATGCATTCACCATCGCTTCGCCGATGACACCTTTGAACCAGGTGGATTTGAGCAGGGCGGCGAAGATGAGCAGCGGGATAGCCCACCAATAAGTGGTCAACAGTTGCGTAAACAATGTGCTAAAATCAACCATTTCAAACAAAGTCTCCCTACAATGTAACTTTTGCCATCCCAATGTATTCATTGTGATGGTACATCATAAACACAATCAGAAACAATGCGCAGTCCTGAATCTCAATGTGAAGCAGTGATAAAACCCGGCAGGCGGTGAAGACATTACGAAAAGGGAGTATGCGAGCTTAACTCTGACGTGATTTAGTCGATAGGAATAATAACGCCGTTCCGCCAAGTAGGTCCGCTATGAATGTCCGGCGTACTCAACAAATTTCCAGCACTTTTTCACATGTGAACTGGCCCTGGTGTGGAAGAATTATCCGATGGACTTCTGGTTCGCCATCACGGGAAGGCGTGCTACTTCGTGCGTGAGGCATGCTTTTGGCCGTTTGTGTTCAGGGTGGGCGGGCCTGCTAAAAATCAGGTGTCGGATATCGAGGTTCGTCTCGCCGCATAACGGGTTAGCCCCTTGTATTGATAAGCATATTGACACTCACACATCCGTGAATTATAGTTAACATATGCTGGAGATAAGGAAATACACCGACGAAAGTGGGGGTGTGCCTTTTGACCGCTGGATTAAGAAACTGAGAGACCGCCGTGCAAAGATGCGCATCCTGAACAGGGTTGACCGGTTTTCGCTTGGGCTGGAGGGTGACTGGAAACCGGTTGGTGGAGGTGTAAGGGAAATGCGCATCCCTGAAGGTAAGGGATACCGAGTCTATTACGCACGGGAGGGTGAAAGGGTTGTGCTTTTGCTGTGTGGTGGTGATAAATCCAGCCAGAAAGCGAATATTGTCAAAGCCAAAGAATATTGGAGGTTACATCATGGGTAGTGTGGCATACAAAACATCGGATTATCTGAAAACGCCGGAAGACATTGCGGCTTACGTCGAAGCGGCCATGGAAGATGGTGATGAGCGCATGGTCCTGTTGGCGTTGCGGGAAGCTGCGGATGCCATCGGCGGCATGAGCGAACTGGCGCGGCGCGCAGGCTTGACCCGCGAGGCTGTTTACAAGGCGCTTGGAACGGAAGGAAACCCACGCTTTTCAAGTTTGCTGGCGATCTTGCATGCTTTTGGTCTCGGGCTGGGCGTCACTCTAAAAAAGGCGGCCTGATTTTCGCCGGATAACATTCAGATACCCCAACGGTGCGGCAACGTTTGTGAGCAATGCAGGCCAGTATCGGTGCCAGGCATGAGTTACATGTCGGTGCCAGGCATGTCGGTGCCAGGCATGAGTTATTGAGTTGTTTGAAAGAACCCTCGCCAGCAATGGCGACGATTTTGATCATGTGGCAGGGGTCAGGACGCGTATCGCGCATTACACCCTTGAACCATGGCGACTAGAGCAGGGTAATCAGAGCAAACAGAGACAGCAGCCACCAATAAGTGGCCAGCAGTTGAGAAAACTGTGCGCCGGAATCGATCATTTCATGTTAAGCCCACAGGGCCATTTTGCTCCTGCTCCCCGGCGCATCCATTGCTATGGCCAGGCATAGACCTGATTAGCGTACAAGCACAGCTCATGGTTGGAAATAACCGTTGGTTATTAACAGGGCAATCAGGCAGCCAGCAGATGCAACTGTTCCAGCTTATCCTGAATTGAAGGAAGCGTTTCTCTCAACTCATACTCATCCTGAAGGCCCATCCAGAACTGCACGGATG
>CAYLYU010000190.1:0-2514 GCA_964387725.1 uncultured Zetaproteobacteria bacterium
AGATTATGCCCTGTATGCAGATTTGTTTAAACGAAAAGGCGATCTGCCGAAAGCAAAGGAAAACCTGGGCAAAGCAATCGAAATCTTCAAAGAATGCGGAGCTGATGGATGGGTAGAAAAATATGAGAAGGAGCTGGCTTCGTTTTCATAAAAAGCATCCGTTAAAAAACTATATCTTGTGATCACTTCACTTCATTGCAAACTGAATTTTGTTCCATATGGAGGACTTGTATAGCCAGCTAGTTAACATCTCAAAACGGGATAAAAACACATTGACAATTAAATATTAATGTTAAGTCGCATGTTTTCTGCGGAAAGCGTGCCAAGGGAGGAAAATCCAATGTACATCACCCAAGGACTCAAACGTGCCGTGCAAATCAACAGTAGTGGAATCGCTACTATTGATGGTGCACGACAGCGCACCTGGGCAGAGTTTGCTGAGCGTGTTGCCAAACTGGCCGGGGTGCTAAAAGGGCTGGGCCTCAGTAAAGGGGGGCGTGTGGCGATCCTTGCCCTTAACGGCGATCGCTATCTGGAATACTTCTTTGCAGTCCCTTGGGCGGGTGGGGTCGTGGTACCCTTGAATATCCGCCTTGCCCCACCGGAACTCATCTACATGCTTAATGACTCCGAAACCGAGATACTGTTTGTTGATGATGTTTTACAGGCCATGTTACCTGCCTTTAGCGGCAAACTAACCACGGTCAAGCACATAGTCTTTGCTGGTGAAGGCGCCACCCCCGAGGGAACCATCAACTACGAAGAGCGCTTGGCCCTAGCTGAGGCAGTTCCCGACGCCGAGCGAGGTGGTGATGAAGTTGCCGGTATTTTTTACACCGGTGGGACAACCGGTCTGGCAAAGGGTGTCATGCTGACGCACGACAATATTATTAGCAATGCGTTGAACGGCCTAGCCAGCGTGGATCACGCGGGCGAACGAGGGAGGTACCTACATGTAGCGCCGATGTTCCATCTCGCCGACTGCGGATCGAACTGTTCCCTCACTATGACGGCAAGCACCCACTTATTCATCCCTAAGTTTGACGTCGAAGCAATGCTCACAGCCATCCAGGCGCAGAATGTAGCAGCCACCATGCTAGTACCAACCATGGTCAACATGTTGGCCAACTTCCCCGGTGTTGAAGCGTATGACCTCTCCAGCCTACGAATCATTTACTACGGCGCATCGCACATGCCGGCAGCAGTGTTGGCCAGGGCCATGGTGGTGTTTCCGGCCTGTGAGTTTATTCAAGGCTATGGGATGACTGAAACCTCGCCTGTTATCACTATGCTCGAAGGAAGGTATCACACTTTCGAAGGCCCTCTTTCTGGCAAGATCGCCTCGGCTGGACAGGCCGTTCCCAGCATTGAAGTAAAAATAGTTGATGAACACGATCATGAGGTATCGCACGGGACGGTCGGGGAAATCATTACACGTGGTCCACATGTGATGAAAGGGTATTGGAACAAGCCGGAAGAGACCGAGCAAGCCCTCCGCGGCGGCTGGATGCACACTGGAGATGCCGGCTATATGGACGGCGAAGGCTTTGTGTACGTCGTAGATCGCATCAAAGACATGATTATCACCGGAGGTGAGAATGTGTACTCCGTGGAAGTGGAAAATGTGATTTACCAGCATCCTGCAGTCGTCATGTGCGCCGTCATCGGAATTCCCAGCGATGAGTGGGGTGAAGCGATCCATGCTGTCGTCGTCTGTAAAGAAGGCCACAACGAGACCGAAACAGACATAATTGCGCACTGCAAGGAACGGGTTGCTGGGTACAAATGCCCGCGCAGTGTCGAAATCCGCCGGGAACCACTTCCGCTCAGTGGCGCAGGGAAAGTTCTCAAGACGGAGTTGCGGTCTCCCTTCTGGAAGGGAGAAGCACGACAGGTGCAATGATGCTTGTGCTCATGATTCAAGCAGTTCCTTAATTTAATGGAGGGCACAAAATGAAATGCCCTAGTTGTCAGTTTGAAAACCCTGAAGACATGATTTTTTGTGGTGAATGCGGAGCTAAAATAGAAATCATTTGTCCTGAATGCAACTTTTCAAATCCACTTAAATTTAAATTCTGCGGGAAATGCGGCTACAAATTAAGCCTTCCTTCCGAAGCACCCCCACGTAAAGAAATTTCTTTTGATGAAAAGCTCGAAAAGATTCAAAAGTACCTTCCGAAGGGCATTACCGAGAAGATCCTGGCCCAAAGAGACAGAATCGAAGGGGAGCGCAAGCAGGTCACGGTGATGTTCTGCGATATGGAGGGATTTACCGGGCTTTCTGAAAAAATCGACCCAGAAAAAGTCTATTCCATAATGGATCAGGTATACGAGATTTTGATTCACAAGGTGCATGATTATGATGGTACGGTTAATGAGATGACCGGCGACGGGATAATGGCGCTGTTTGGCGCTCCCATCGCTTTGGAGGACGCTCCTCAGCGTGCGATCCGCTCAGCCTATGCCATCCACAGGGAAATGTCTCGATTCAACGACAGAATGAAGCAAGAGAAA
>CAYLYU010000191.1:0-2497 GCA_964387725.1 uncultured Zetaproteobacteria bacterium
TCTCTCGCAGCCTAGATAGGGAGAACATGGCGTTTCGTGTAAAGTAAGGCGTCTCTCGCCTATAGGAGGCAACCGGTGCAGGGATATAAAGGTCCCATCCCAATTGTTTGACCCCTTTTCCCAATCCAAGAACAAACAGATTTCTTCTCTGTTTGTAGATGTGTCCAGGGGCATCAATACGCAGTTTTTCACAGAACCTTTCTGCTTCGACTTTTGATAAGGTGGCTCCTGCGAGGCCTGCATATATGTTCGGGTGATCTTCTTTTAACGTGTTGAGCATCATTAGAAGCTGTTTTCGCTTTCTCTGTGCAGGCCTTGAGTGCAGGCTTCTTTTGTCAGGGCGAGGTGCGAGACTTCGCCATATTTCATGGAGTCTATTCATACGGGTTGATCGCTCGCCATCCGCATTGATTAACTACCAGGTCTGTAATTATTGGCCTAATGATATCCCTGTAGTCGATGGCACTAAGCGTCGAGAAAGATGCCCATGGTTCCTGACCATTTTCCCAATGCCCCATAAAGGCATTGATGACATCAGGTGGGCAGCCCATCTCGAGCAGGTTGCTCCGCAAAAAGTGTCTGTGTGCGTTAGCTGGGAATGGATATGAACTTGGAAAATGCGACTCGTAAGCAGAAGGAGTTAAAGGAACTATCTTGTCCCCTTCTATGAGGAACAGTCCCGGGATGGATTTTGGTTTGTCCTTGATCGAACCATGCAAATCCTTGCTCAACGCCGTGTAAACATTTGGAAGCTTCAGCGAGGCATGTTCCAGAACAGCTTTTAATTGCGCCTGATATGATTGAATCTGCTTGATGCACTCATCCATGATCCAGACAAGTCTGGAGTGATACTCATCAACACTATCCTTGTCTGAGATAACAGCGAACCCGGAATCGTAATCAATCTCCTCCGAATGAAATGAAGCGTCCCCTACAGCCCGGTAGCCGGTTGCAAAATTGATGCATGCGGAAGTGTAGATAGCCATAGCATTGTGCACTTCAATAGCCCCAAGTGGTTTGGCATCTTCAATTTTACTACTCAGATACCACCTCAACCCTATGACATGAGGATACATGGGGCATATTCTTGCTCCATACATTTTACACGGTGGCTTAAATTTAATAGGAGCAGTTCGCCTTCGTTTGCCACCTCCTAATTCCATTCGGGCATTTTTGGCAATCGATTTGCATGTGGCTTGGTAGATACTGTTCAGCTCCCATGAATTCGTAGCCGTGTAAAAGAGAGGATTTTCTCCAATATAAGAGGAACGCCCTGTGATGAGCATCGCATATGTGATATCTGAACCGGGAGCATTCGCAATCGATTCGAAGAGGCAGCTTGCAATGCGCCCCATTGTTAATCTGCAGCCATAGCGCTGATTGGTGCGAGCGATGAACTTAGCAATTAACTCCGCATAATATTCCATGGGCTGATTGAAAAGCTTGCGCCTCTTTCCTACTCTTTTGAAATGCTCGGCAATGATTTGTTCAATGGCAACTCCAGAGTTAAGTGGCACATGTGATGCAATATCCAGGCACTTATATTTTCTATACTGTGACTTGTATTTTGGCCGAGCCGTCTTAATGAGAACAAACGATGGGGAGTCGAGAACGAATTCGACGCGCTCTCTTGGTTTTTTTGGAAATGTTTCATGGCCTATTGCATTGATTGCCTCGTCAAATGGAACAGAATACCAAAACATGATCGTGAGTAAGGATGCCTTTTCCAGCAACTGATCGGATAAGTTCTCATGGTGACGGGCTTTACCTCTTCGATATACATCTGCGATTCCTGAAGCTATGCAGCTGGTCTCAAAACTTGATAGGACTGACCACCTTGACTGTAGTTGCTGATTGCTCATTGCGACTTGCTTCTGAGAAGACTTGCTCCGCAGCAGATGCTCTGTGCTGCTTCGCCCATCCATTGGTTTTTCTTCTGAGTAGGAGGTCTCCGAATACTCCTTCGGATTCGTAAGCTCTTGAGATGACAACCCGCTTTTTTCCATTTCCTTCTCTTTCGCCGGATTATGAAGCGGCATTTTCATAGAACGGTTTGTAACAAAGTTTTGCCCTATGTCCGGTTCATTCGATAGTGAGGTAGGTTCTTTTGCAGGATGCTTAAGATGATTATCAGATGTACTTCTGGTTATGCCTTTTCTTAATCTGAGTGCGTACCTAATGAATACGGCAAATGATGCCGTCCTGGGTGTGTCGCTGAGGCCTGCCAAATGCAACAAGTACTCTTCCGTTGAGCATACCTTGTCCGGCAGGGCATCTAGGGCACTTGAGTAGTTTTTCCTGCAAATAGAGCGCGCAAACGTAAATGCTGCTTTTCGGCTGCTTTCAAAATGCTCACCCTCGGCCTCAAGCCTTCGGCAAGCAGAGTTGGCGATTAAAAGCTGAGCCAGTAAATGGTTGTGTTTTGTCTTATTCTTTGGATCAGAAGGTTCATGCCCGAGCGATACGTATGGCTGATGGTTTTCGTATAATCCCCGCA
>CAYLYU010000192.1:0-2495 GCA_964387725.1 uncultured Zetaproteobacteria bacterium
TATAATTTCTGGAGATTCAGGGGGAAACTCAACCTCTTCACCAGTCTCTTCATCAACGGGTGAATCTTCCTGTTCTTCGTCTTTAGGCGTATCAATCTCATCACCTTCACCAATGACTTTGACACGCACTGGGTCTCCATCAAATGCTGGATCTGCAAACAGGTCTGTCACATTGCGGAAATCCATAATGGTGAAAAAGAACTTACCGAACTCTTCATTGATACGTGTGCCACGTCCGATAATTTGTTTGAACTCAGTCATCGAACCAATATTGCTATCCAGCACAATGAGCTTACAGGTTTGAGCATCTACACCTGTTGTCATCAACTTGGATGTGGCTGCTACAACTGGATAGCGTTCTTCTGGATTGATGAAGTTATCCAACTCTCTTTTGCCTTCATCATTATCACCCGTAATTTGCATAACAAACTTTGGATTCTCTGACACAAGGTCTGCATTCTCATTGGCAATGGCTGAACGCATTCGCTCTGCATGGTCAATATCAACACAGAAGATGATCGTTTTATCAAATCGGTTATGCTTCTTCAGAAACTCCGTAACCTTTTTCGCTACAGCTTCTGTTCTCTCATCAATAACAAGGTTCTTATCAAAGTCTTTGCGGTTGTAGATGCGATCTTCGACCAGCATGCCATCCTTATCTTTTTTGCCATGATCCGGTCGCCAGCCTTCCAGGTCAACATTCAGGCCTACCCGAAGGACTTTGTAAGGGGCCAGGAAACCATCACTGATACCTTGTTTAAGTGAATATGTATAAACAGGCTCACCAAAATATTCAGTATTGGATACGGCTTCTGTCTCTCTCGGTGTGGCGGTTAAGCCAATATGCGTAGCCGAGCTGAAATAGTGCAGGATTTCGCGCCATGCACTGTCTTCCGCAGCACTGCCACGGTGGCACTCGTCAATGACTATGAGGTCAAAAAACTCAGGGCTGAATTGGCGATATGCGTCCTTGTCCTCATCATAATTGGTAAGCCCTTGATACAAAGCCAAGTAAATTTCATAAGATTTATCAATTTGCCTATGCTTAATCACTGTCATTTTATCTTTGAAGTGCCGAAAATCACCACGCTTGGTTTGGTCAATCAGGGCATTTCTATCCGCAAGAAAAAGGATTCTTTTCTTCGTGCCGCTTTTCCAGAGGCGGTGAATAATCTGGAATGCTGTGTAGGTCTTTCCTGTGCCTGTAGCCATAGTAAGCAAGATTCTACCTTGCCCTTTGGCAATAGCCTCTACAGTACGGTTGATTGCAATCTGCTGGTAATATCGAGGGGAACGATCCGAACCATCATAAAAATAATCCTGAGCTGACACCTTTTCCTGCTCTTCAGTGACAATACCTTTGTATGCCTTGTAACGTTGCCATAAAAATTCAGGTGCCGGGAATTCATCCAGTGATAATTCCTTTTCAATTGAACCACCCGTACATGTCATGTCATGCTCATAAAAACCATCGCCATTACTGCTATACACTGTGGGGATGTCGAGAATCCGGGCATAATCAATACCCTGCTGAATACCAGCCCTTACGGAATGCTTATTGTCTTTGGCTTCGATGATTGCAATGGGAATATTAGGTTTGTAATAAAGAATATAATCAGCACGCTTTCTTGTTCCTCTCGTGCTCAAGTTGCCTTTCACATAAATGCGCCCATCCGTGAAAGAAACCTCTTCGCGAATCTGAGTCTGAATATTCCAGCCAGCTTTTTCCAAAGCTGGGGTGATATATTTGGTGCAAATATCCCGTTCAGACAAAGATTTTTTATCCGCCATTCGATCCCCAATACATTGATACGTCTGATGCCAGCATAGCCGTTTATTCTATCAGGTCAAAATTCGCCCTTCATGGGTGCTACCACGCCCATAGCTTCATCATAATCGAGCATGAACAGTAGGTGCCGCAGACGTACCGCTGATCTCCAGGTTGCCGTGGTCGTAGCGATCCAGCGTGGTCAGCGCATAGGCATAATCGGCGATAACCTTGAGCCCCCCTGGCTTCATTTTCGCCCATGGTCTGGTGCGCCAGTGTCTGCTCCAGCAGGCTCACAGTGCGATGCAGGTCAGCCAGTTTTTGATTCTGTTCATGAGGGCGCTTTTCATTCAAGGCATAACCACGTGTCAGATATTCTTTCAATATCCGGTTAGCCCATTGTCTAAAGCGAGTCGCATTCACTGAATTTACTCGATATCCCACTGAAATGACGGCATCGAGATTATAAAATTTACGGCTTCGTTTCACCTTTCTGCCGCCTTCGTTTTGAACATGTAAGAAATCCTTACATGTTGTCACTTGATCGAGTTCACCCTGATGGAAAATCTTTTTCAGATGCATCCTAATGTTTTGCGGCTTGACCTGAAACAGGTCAGAACTCTATGCCTTGTGTGGCAGAAATGCCGGCTTCATAGGCGTGTTTCACCATGCGCATTTCCGTTACGGTATCAGCCACTTCCATCACCTTGTCCGGTGCATCGCGTCC
>CAYLYU010000193.1:0-2331 GCA_964387725.1 uncultured Zetaproteobacteria bacterium
GTGGCTACGCCGACATCAACTTTGCTGATGGCACGACCACGGTCATGCGTCCCGGACAGATGCCGCTGGCACGCGACACGCACATACACACCGCAGTGACGCCAGCGGGCTCCGGGTTTGCGTCGGGAGAGTCCGCTTCAGACACGTCAAAAACAAGCTTGCCACGACCTTTCGTGGCACTGTCGAAAGGATTTGGTTTATTCTTTTTTGTGCGTCTGGTAGAGTGCAATTATTGATAAAACGCTATTCCCCTGATTCACCATCAAATAAATAAAAAAACTCGTTGGCCCCTGTAAACAGGGAAGATATAATGTGTTTGGACAAACAACAATATCACCAACGAGGTGAAACAATTATGGCACAAGGGATATTACCTTTCAAGTACGAAGAAGAGAAAAAAAATACGGGAATGACAGCACTGGCCGGGCTGCCGATATATCTGGAACTGGCCCAAAAAGCAGGGCTTTCAAAATCTATCCAGCAACATATAAACGTGCGTGAAAACGGACAGGGATGGACAGATAGTCAGATGGTGCTGTCGCTGATATTATTAAACCTTTCCGGCGGTAATTGTGTTGATGACTTAAAGGTATTAGAGGCAGATGATGGATTTTGTGAGATATTAAAGAAATCAGAGCTGCACGGGCTGAAACGCAAAGAGCGCCGGTTGCAGATGAAAAGATGGCGTAAGGATAAAACGCGCACAGTGCCTTCATCCTCGGCAGCATTCCGTTATTTGGCGGCATTTCATGATGCCGTTCAGGAAAAGAAACGGCAGACCGGCAAAGCGTTTATCCCGGAGCCGAATGAGCATTTAAAGGGGTTTGCATGGGTTAACCGGGAAATAGCGGCTCTGTCATACGCTCAAACCCTGGAAAAGGTTGCCACTCTTGATATGGACGCAACGCTAGTAGAAACCCATAAGTCCGAAGCTCTGTACTGTTATAAGGGATACCGGTCATACCAGCCGTTGAATACGTGGTGGGCCGAGCAGGGGATACTGCTGCATACGGAATTCAGAGATGGTAATGTTCCGGCCGGTTATGAGCAATTGCGTGTGTTTATAGAAGCTTTGGCATGTCTGCCGGCGGGTGTAGCGGAAGTTCGGTTGCGTTCTGATACAGCCGGCTACCAGCACAATCTGCTGAAGTATTGTGAGATGGGTACAAATGAGCGGTTGGGTCGAATTGAGTTTGCCATTGGCTGTAATGTGACGCCGGAGTTCAAACATGCCGTGGCAGAGGTGCCGGAGGCGGACTGGCACTGGCTGTACAAAACGGTTGATGGAAAGCGGCGACGGACGAAAACCCAGTGGGCCGAAGTGTGTTTTGTTCCCCAGGGCATGGGCTATAGCAAGAAAGGTCCTGAGTATCGATATATCGCAAAACGGGAAGTACTGACAGAACAGTTAGTCCTTCCAGGGATGGACTCTCAGCCGACACTGCCGTTTCAAACGATCGCTTTGCAGGACAAGCGCTACAAGCTGTTTGGTATCGTAACAAACATGGATTGGGACGCTGAGCAATTGATCAACTGGCAGCATGAGCGCTGCGGCAAGAGCGAGGAGGTTCATGCCGTGATGAAGCATGATCTGGCGGGCGGCAGGTTTCCTTCGGGAGATTTTGGTGAGAATGCTGCATGGTGGTGGATCATGG
The DNA here is from genome assembly GCA_964387725.1 of uncultured Zetaproteobacteria bacterium. Lineage (GTDB taxonomy): Bacteria > Pseudomonadota > Zetaproteobacteria > Mariprofundales > Mariprofundaceae > CAYLYU01. Next base: position 1,656 of record CAYLYU010000193.1, read on the forward strand.
TGCTTGCCCATAACCTGAATGCGGTACTAAAGCGTCAGGCACTGGGCAAGGCATGGGTCAGCAAGAGGATGAAAGCCGTGCGTTATTCTATTATCAATCTTCCAGGTCGTGTCCTTAATCGTTCTCGCAGCCTGATTGTTCGTCTGACACAGAACCATCCGTCATATAAATTGTTGATTGAGGCCCGCAGAAGGATCGCTATGCTGGTGCCGGCGACCGGATAGTTCGGGAGGGCTTTCCATATTGCCCTGTGATTGATTATCTTCTGTTTTGAGGGTCAAAACCCCTCGGAAAAACGAGACTTGTAAAAGGGGTTATAGGCAGACATGCCCTAAAAACGGATGGATTTGCGGCATTATTGTCGCTTGTACTGAACAATTGACGATACTTTTGCGCCTGCTTTGAAAAAAAAGGCCTGAAAAGAAAGAAATACTGTGGCCAAAAAATTAGGCGGTGGATTATGGGTTGTGGGGAACCCTTGACTTCTTGTACCTTTTAACAGTACAGTTTATACTTTATTCAATTTAAATTTTCAGGAAAGGGCAGTCTTATGAAACAGACCGTACCCATCAGAACCTTCTGGTACGCGGACAAGCTGGTCATGCCCCTTCCCATCGGCATTATCACCACACTCAATTCCGACGGGATCGTCAATGCGGCGCCCTATTCTCTGATT
>CAYLYU010000194.1:0-2304 GCA_964387725.1 uncultured Zetaproteobacteria bacterium
GCTGTTTGAGAAAATCGGCAACTTCATCTTCAGCCCACTCCGTTGCAATATCCGAAGCTGTTTTCCCATCTTCATCCACAGCATTTACGTTCGCACCGTGAGTAACAAGCCATTGAACGACATCTAAATGCCCAAGTTTTACTGCGTCATGCAGCGGGCTCCAGCCGACGCCCGCAATGCCATTGATCTCTGCGCCATGCTTAACAAGCCACTGAACTAGTTTCAACTCGCCCGAGCAGACAGCTTCGTGCAGGGCAGTTCTTCCGGCAACATTTCTGATGTTGATATCCACGCCCTGATCAATAAGCCATTCGACCATTGCCAGATGACCAGTGAATGCTGCCTTATGCAGTAGGGTGAACCCATGCCTGTCTCTGGCATTAATATCTTCACCGCCTTTCGCGAGTGCTTGCAGCTTCTCAATATCGCCTTGCTCTATGGCTTTGAACAAAGGGCTGTTCATCGTGTAGATATGACTCCGATGATCAAGCTCCAAGAGTCGTCATGCCATGATTTTTTAGCCATTGAGTGAACCTCCCCGTTACTGTCTCCTTAAGATAGAGAAAGAGGAACAGCTGATCAAGGAGGCTTCCTGATGAGTAGTGAAGTTCAATCGCAGCACTCCAGTGTATCATTTTTTGATTCTGCCGAAGCGGCTCACGAAGTGTTTAGTGAAAGAACTTTCAATAAGGTGGTAGAAGCCGTCTGAAACCATGGCAAAGCACAATGAGAAGAAAGAGGAAATTGCGCAGTAGAGTTCCTGTGACAGGTAGTCGAGGAGAGGCGGTATTTTTGTCTGAAACAAGCGATTGATGGAGCTTCTCTCCCAAAGATTGCATCCATAAAACTGAGCGCGGCCATTCAATCAGCTGCTCCAGCCACGCTTCTGGAATGCCCTCCTTACCAACACCGGCACCGATAATGCCACCTACCATGGCAGCGACCGTATCCGTATCTCCGCCACATTCAATCGCTGCAATGATTGCAGCCCTGAAATCGCGTGGGTGGGAGAGCCATGCATGCAGAGCAACGGGCACACTTTGATAGACATAACCCGACACACCTTTTCCTTGTCCAATGGAGGCAGCATATACCATTGTTGATTCACCCTTCTCGATACTGCTGGATACCTGATTGATAAGGTGTAAAAACTCATCCGCATCAGTTGGTAGTAGCGAGGTGAGCCTCTTAAGATAATCTCGAGCAGAAACATCAATCTCTCTGGCTGAGATTCCGGCGGCTAATGCAATCGCCAGAGCGCCGTATTCAGCCTTCGGGTCGGTGTGCGTGATGCGCGTGGATGCACTTACGAACTCACGCATCTTCCCCTCGTCAGCCATGGCAGCGCCTAGCAGAGCTACACGCATAGCTGGGCCATTACCGGCTGAAAAGACACCACTGTTATCCGGAGAAAACCCGACCCATAGTTTGATAATTGACCTGAGTGTCGCCAGCCCGATACCGGCGGGAAGTCCTAGAAACCAGAAGCGTAATCTTCTAGCCAATTGTCGTTGAAAAATGGTGACATCCCCCCCGGAAACAATCAGAGCCTGCGCCACCATGCAACTGTGTTCGGTATCGTCCGAAACCATGCCGAATTTTAAAAAGAGTCGATAACGATCCGGTGCACCAAGCATGCGCTCTGCACGCTGTGGCGAAAGTCCCTCATAAGGAAGACCGATGGCATCACCGACTGCAGTGCCGAGAATTGAGCCAGTGATAGAAGATTGAAGCTCTAGTGGCATAAAATCACTCCTTTTAGCATGAGATAGCTTGCATCCTCTTCGTGATCTGTATTCTGTTTACAACCTTTAAAGAATAGCATCAGATCGACATGCGAGCCTTCACCGATACAACTGGAACACTCTCTCAGCAGCCTGTTCTCCCTTAACTGCAATCTGGTCAAGATATTCAAATTTAAACTGGTCACCTAAAAGCCTCTTGGCCTGTTCTGATACAATAATCTTTGAACCATCTCCGTGACTCTTTCGTGCTAACGATTTTGCCGATGCCAGCACTTTGCCAAAGATGGTGACTGACTTTTGTACGTTGTCTTCGTATGGAATCATAATCACTTGTCCAGCAGCCATACCGACATGCAAATGGAGCATGTTTCGATCATCGAAGCATTTGGCTGACAATGCCGATACCGTTTCAAGTGCGGCCCACGCGCAACTCCCCGCATCGGCAGGAGTATTGATCTCCCAAAACGCTGTAATCCGGGTCGCTTCGACACTGCCGATTTTGCCACCCAGAGACCTGATCTGCTCAGTCATGGTGATGAGGTATTCGGACAATACAGCC
>CAYLYU010000195.1:0-2217 GCA_964387725.1 uncultured Zetaproteobacteria bacterium
CGCAGACATATTATCCGTTTCATCAAACGGGAAGATTAATCCATTATTTTAGTATGTCATAGGGTTGTCATATACTGAGGTTATATTCCACATATTGGTAATCAATCATGGAATCAGCAGAAAATACCTTCTCGGGCAAGAAGATACCGCCCATAGCTTTCAGGCCGGCAGCTGAAGACGACAGCTTTCTTCTGGATGAACTGAATCGAATCATCCGGGATAAACAGATATACACGTTATTCCAACCCATTTTCGACCTGCGTAGCAACCGTATCTACGGTTATGAGGCCCTGAGCAGAGGGCCTGAAACATCGCCCCTGCGCATGCCCGACCTGCTGTTTAAAACCGCCCGCCAACACCAGCGCTTGTTTGCACTGGAATGCATATGCCGGGAGTCCGCCATCAAACAATTCATGCAGCTGAATCTGGATGGCCATGAACGGCTCTTTCTCAATCTGGATCCACTGATTTTGTTAGATCCCGATTTCCGCAAAGGCACCACAACCACGGCACTCCATCAGGCAGGCTTGCCGTGTTCCAGGGTAGTGATCGAATTGACGGAACACGCACATATCGATGATATGGAGAGCTTGAGCAAAGCCATTACGCACTACAGGAACATGGGGTTTTCCATTGCACTGGATGATCTGAGTGCGGGTTACTCCAATCTGCAACTGATGATGGAATTGCGCCCTGAGCACATTAAACTGGATATCTATTTTACCCGGAAACTGGATCATGATCCTGTAGCACGGGCATTTGTGAGCACCATTGCCAGGCTGGCCATGGAGATTAACTGCAGCGTCCTGGCTGAAGGTATTGAATCTCCGGAAATACTGAGCGAAGTGAAAAAAATGGGTCTGGATCTTGCCCAAGGCTACTTACTGGGCAGACCATCACCCCAAGCTGTCAATATGCCTGTCGAGGTACTCCATGAAGCAGTAACACACCCTGAATGCATGAACTACAGTCACGCATGTGTAGGCAGTCTGGTTCAGCAAGCTTCTCCCTGCTCCCCGACTGAGCTATCGGAAAATGTACTTGATCTGTTTCAGAACGACAACAAACTCCTCGCTGTGCCCATCGTGGAGCACGGGAGAGCTATCGGCATGGTTCTGCGTGAAGATATGCTGAAAAGTTTCTCCATCCGTTTCGGCAGTGAACTGCATGGACGCAAACCAATTCGCCACCTCATGTGGAAAAAACCGTTGAGCGTTTCCACAGATACAGCAATCGATAAGCTGAGTTCTCTGGTCACCAACCGCCCTGTTTCCTATCTGTATACGCCGGTCATTGTGGAAGACAAGCAAGGCTATGCCGGCCTGGTTTTCGTGCATGATATTCTGGAACACATCACACAGAACCGCATCGAACAGGCAATGAATGCAAACCCGTTGACTCACCTTCCCGGCAATATTGCCATCGAACGGGAAGTGACGCGTCGGCTGGAGGCAGGCGAATCATTCATCCTCTGCTATATTGACCTGGATAACTTCAAGGCATTTAATGATCGTTATGGCTATCAACACGGAGATGCCATGATTCGCCTTATGGCTGATATCATGAGGCTGACTTCGTCAGCACGGGATTTTATCGGTCATATTGGTGGCGATGACTTTACATTCATTCTCGCGCAGGACAATGCATGGCAAAACCGCATACAGCAATTAATGAAAGCATTTAAGGAAAAAGCACTAAGCCTCTACGACAAGAATGATGTGACAAACGGACACATCACATCGAAAAGCAGAACCGGCGAAATACGAAAGTTTCCATTGGCTTCAGTCTCCATTGGAGCTGTATCGTGCCCGCCCGGGTGCTTCTCTTCACACCTGGGGGCATCTGAAGCAGCCAGCGAACTGAAATGCAAAGCCAAGGAAACACCCGGTAACTGCCTGGAAATTGATCAACGGGCACGCCTGAAAAACAAAACAGAGCAGCCTGAGTATCAGTAGCTCCATGTGTCTACAGGTATTCTTTTAATACCGGTTTCGTCTTTCTGTTCACTGTAATCACTCTCTTGAACTAGCCTGCAGCCTGTATCAGGTTCTTCCCGTAGCTAGCGTCCTGATCCAAAGCCCGCCGATATATTTTCATTTCATCAAAGAAAGGAGTAAGCATGAACAATACCGAGGCCATTGCGCATCTGGAACAATCAGACCAGTACAGGGTGATTGAACGCCTGAATGCTCCCGAACGTTATTGGCATGGAGAACC
>CAYLYU010000196.1:0-2211 GCA_964387725.1 uncultured Zetaproteobacteria bacterium
CACCCGTCTCAGACAGTAAAAGATGCCCCACAACCACATTCACCTTTTTTGTTCGGATTGGCAAACACAAAACCGGAGGAAAGTGCATCCTCCTGATAATCAAGCCTCAGGCCGGTTAGCGCCTGTTTATATGAAGGCGCATCAATATAAATAGAAAAATCTTCAAACGTCTTAACGTAGTCATTATCTTCGGGGCCGTCAGCATAATCCATGACGTACTCGAGACCGGAGCAACCGGCAGCACGTACCGAAACCCTGACTCCGGCACTTCCATGCCTTTTTGTTGTCTCTGAAAGCCTACATACTGCGGCAGTGCTCAGCTCAAGATCAGGTTCAGGATAATGTGTTGTTTCGTTCATTTCAGCTCCATCTTCAGATAGCCCCGGTCATGCTTAACAGGCGCTGACGAATAGCACAAAGCTCATCAATGAGAGCATAGCCATCCTCCAGACAGTTATCGGGGCCAAAACTTACCCGCACACTATTGCCTGCAGTTTCCCTGGAATGGCCCATGGCCAGCAGGACATGAGAGGGATCCCGTTTTCCGGATGAACAGGCTGAACCGGAAGCAATGGCAAACCCGGCCAAATCCAGCTGCATTAACAGGGTTTCCCCGTCAAAACCGGGAAGGCTGAACATGCTGGTATTGCCAACACGTTCAACATGTTCAGAGTAAATAACAACATCCGGCAATCGCTTCTTCAGACGTTTCTCAAAGTTGTCGCGAAGAGATTTAAGGACCATAAAATCATTCACACCCAGCGCTGCAGCAAAGCCGGCAATGCCAGGCACATTTTCTGTCCCGGATCGTCTGCCCCTTTCCTGACCACCACCGGGAGCCAATTCCTGTAACGGTCGGCTCTTGTGAACGATCAGTGCTCCCACTCCCTTTGGCCCGCCGATCTTATGGGCTGAAAAGGAAACGAAATCTGCTGCCCAGTTATGCAAATCCACAGGTAATTTCCCCAATGCCTGCACAGCATCGACCAACAATGGGATTTCCCTTGCCCGGCAGTGATTCCCCACCTCAGCAACAGGCTGAATGGCACCAGTCTCATTGTTCACTGCCATCAGACAGACCAGGCGCGTGTTTTCAGTTAGCTTTTCTACCACTGAACCGGCCTCGATAAATCCATTTTCATCCGGGCGGACAGCAACAAGTTCCCAACCTGCCTCGGCAAAACATTGCAATGGTTTCAGCACCGATGGGTGCTCGATGGCCGAAGTAATAATTCGTCCGGGTTCTTGTCTGGAAAGCCAGCCATGAATGGCCAGGTTATTAGCTTCGGTACCGCCAGAGGTGAACACTACGGAAGCTGCATCACTCCCGATAACTTCGGCCAGACAATCCCGCGCATCATCAATGATACGCCGGGCGGCACGCCCAGCCCAATGTATACTGGATGCATTTCCGGGTGCTTCTTCTGCAACTGCGCACCATGCAGCAAGCGCCTCAGCTACTGGTGGACAGGTAGCGTTATGATCCAGATACCGCTGCAATTTGATGATGCTCACTGTCTGTTACCGCATTCGGGTCATTTTCCCCGACCGGAGAGAGTTCAATGTCGCTCAGGCTTACCCTGCCCCGGGTTACATCTTCTAAAGTCACAACATCAAGGAAGCGGAAGATATGCTGGCGCAGTGATATCCATAAATTATGTGTGGCACAACGTTTCCCATTATGACAACCCGGCATGGCATCACGACAAACAGTCGTGCGAATAGGCTCATCGACAGCACGAATCACATCGGCAACTGAAATATCATTCGCCTGATTATTGAGCAAATAGCCACCCCCGGGCCCCCGCACAGAGCGAACCAGGCCGTTTTCACGCAAGCGGCGAAAGAGCTGCTCCAGATAAGATAGGGAAATATACTGACGCTCTGATATTACGCCAAGGGTAACGGGTCCATCGCCCTGATGTCTGCTTAGATCAACCATCGCTGATACCGCATATTGTCCCCGTGTGGTCAAACGCATAAAGCCTCCTGAACCTGTAAAATAGAACGGATATTATGCTTATTAAACAAGAGGTAACCCCAACCTGCATGATTCATGAATGATGCAGGCTAAATAAGCGCGGCAAAAGCTACATGCCCGACTGTTTTAATCAAGTATTTCGTATCACCCCGAACCAGCTTTATTCAGCGGTTCCCTAGATGCCACCGCCACCCAAAAAATGTTCCAGGATTTTGTGTTCTTTCTTGATA
>CAYLYU010000197.1:0-2206 GCA_964387725.1 uncultured Zetaproteobacteria bacterium
GTCTGTGAGCTAATATCTTATCACAATCTGAAGGTTTAATCAGCACTTCCCTAGGAGTCTGCATAACTGTTTTTTCAGCTTGCCATCAGATATCATGAACAAGTTTTCATTTTCTTCTAATTTATTAATCATTATCAAGTCGTACAATGTTCCCGTATTCGAAATCAGATGTCGGGTTTCCCTCCCTCCCCCTCCCTTCCCGGCATCTGGATAACGCCCCGACCTCGGTCGGGGCGTTTTTTTTGACCCTTCACACATACTTTCTACAGCTTCTTCAACCGTGACTATGCTCACAGCCAGTCATCAAATGAATTTCGAGAATTCCCGGTCAACCCGTCCCTGCAACAGCATCGTTTCATGATGTGTTTCCAAACAGGTTGAAATAAATAAGAAGGAAGAGGTATATGAAACCATTCCATTCAATCACCTTGCTCAGCGTAACAACGTTGATTTTACTGACAAGCGGGGCATTTGCCCTTGCGGCTGATAATCAAGCCCTAAGTGAGCAGGTGGAGTCCCTGATGGCTGAGGCTGAACAACTTAGGGCCACTGAGTTTTCGCCATCAAACTATGCGAAAGCAAAGTCTGCCCAATCAGAGGGTTCTCTTGAGAGGGCAAGAAAACACGCTCAACAAGCTATTCTCATTTCTCAGAAAGTTAGTATCGACTTTCAGGATATGGTTGAGGCCAGAGATAGAATGCAGCTGACCGGAGCGAAAAACTATCGTGCCGATCTGGTTAAACGTGCTGAAACTCACTTCTCTGACGTAGTCAAGGCCGTCGAGAAAGGGCAGGATGTCAAAGCGAAACGTGATGTAAAGGTTGCCCTGCTGGAATTACATGCAGCATCCGTTGTTGCCGCTCGCGAGCAAATTATTCGCCCACTGAGCAAATCTATCGCAGCTTCACGCAAGGTTTCAGCGCGTAAATTTGCACCCAAGGCGTTGGATAAGGCGTTAAACGCCCAACGTCAGGCTGAAAAAATCATCAAGGAAGATCCAAGTTCGATGGTAAGGGCGCGTAATATCGCCAAAAAAGGTGAGGAACAGGCAAAACGTGCCAGTCGCGTCGGTTCTCTGGGCCGCCAGCTTTCACGTAATCCATCAACCCTCGAGAGTTGGATAGCAGATGCAGATGGCCGATTGATGGCTATTGCCACCGCCCTTGGCATCCAGCTATCTTCCGGCCAGTCATCCAGACAAAAACTGGCTTCAATTGAGTCTGCGATTCAGAACATCAGGCAAAGCCATGCCGCCCAACTCCAGGACGCCGAACAACAAATCAGTGAGCTGAGCACAAAACTCGCCAAATACGAGGGTGAGCTTACCGTTATGCAAGACCTGCAGCGTAAATATCAATCAGAATTATCCGGAATGCAGGAGCTGCAGCAAAAATATGAAGGTGAGTTGTCAGATATGGCAGAACTCCGCCGCAAACTTCAACTCAGACGTGAAGCTGAGGCTAAAATCAAGCATATTGCCAACCTGTTTGATCCCGAAAAAGTGGAAATTTTGCTGACTCCTGATGCGGATGTCATTTTGCGCATGAAAGGCATGAACTTTAGGAGCGGTAGTGCCGTGATTCCCCCTCAGTCATACGCTCTTCTTGATCAGGTCCTGCAGACTATTGCTGTCTTTCCCAATCGTCCTGTCCGTATCGAAGGACATACCGACTTTGTTGGCATGAGCGATTATAACCAGGGGCTTTCGGAACGTCGGGCTCTGGCTGTGAAAGAATACCTCAGCAGCGTTGTCGAAGGTCGCAAGTCGGAAATTTCAGCCATCGGCTTTGGTGAAGATAAACCCATCGTCAACAATGAAACTGCAGAAGTACGGAAAAAGAATCGCCGGATTGATGTTGTCCTGCCGGCTCCACGGAGTTAAGCCAAACTTTTCCTTTTTAACGAAACCCGAGCTGAGTGGGCCACCCGTGCCCACCGGCTTGAAACTCAGACTGGCGGGATGCGCTATGCTTTACTATGATAAGAGGAGTATTTCAGGAACCTGCTGAACTTGGGTGACCGAAGCGATCAGGCAATAGCAGCATGTTTCTCATAAGCTCGACAGATACCCTTTATCACAGGAGGCAAACATGTTCCTAAAAAATGTCCAATCTAATGATTTGACCGAGGTTATTGACGTCAAGGTACTATTCGACCCCACTGAAGATAGTGTCATGGTAAAGTATCAGGCTGGTGAAGAAGTTG
>CAYLYU010000198.1:0-2177 GCA_964387725.1 uncultured Zetaproteobacteria bacterium
TTGGTCTGCCATTGGATTTAGCTTATATGACCCGAGCCGCCTTCTTCCAAGTAACCAGGCATCATTCAATCAAGCCAACGGTTATGACCGCCTCATAGGTTCCATTCTTGCTATAGAGGGTTGAAAAAGCATGCTTCGGCAGAGTCGTACGGACCGTCTTAATAACCTCGTCCACTGAGGAACTGATCATAAAAAACCGGTCATGCTTCTCCGGCTCTTCTGGATTGTTATGCATCCGGGCAAATATGTGAATTTGATATTGTGATGAGTAAAAGGAGTCAGGGATATTCAGATCGATTTCAATACCTTTTCCCGGAGCCTTGTTCCCGGTGTTTATCCTGATCTCATACGGCAAATAAGGCCCGGTGGCATAGGCCTCAAAAATATCATTGGTTGAAGCAGAAGAGGTGGCAGAAACAGTGACACTCTGAACACTGTCAAAGGTATCGGCAGGAAAAAGGATTGATGCATACCCTGCAAGGCTCACTAACTTACCGATTGGAGGTATTTTAGCGGTCACGGCGTGGTCCTCCATATTCATGATGGCTACGACAATCAGAGTATCAGTTTCACCTGTTACTTTGACCGAAATATCATTTTGCTTTTGAAGTTTCACAGGTTTTGTAAGCATATTGAACGGTTTGCCGCACTCATCTGGCAATACAATGATTGCTCCGTTTATATCAATGGTGCAACTGCTAATTTCATGCTCCCTGCCTCCTCCGCTTTGTATTGAAAGCATAAACTTCTGATTAACATCCTGAACGGAGAAGCTCTTAGCTGCCTGCTGAGATGTGCCGATTTCATGAGCAAAGAATTCCGGGCCGAAGACCAGAGACTGTGCATAAGTCGAGGGGATGAGGTCATTGTAGAAATGCAATAACAGTATGATCAAGATAAAGATACCGAACGTTTTTCTCATGCGCGTTGCCCCACATTGGGGTCATTTTCACGGGGTGAAAGGCACCTGATTTTCAGCTAATACCCCCCTAGCTTAGCCGGATTCATTGTTAAATACATAATTTTGAGTGGGTCGTTGGTCTTATGACAGATGTTATTGGCCTCCACAAACCTCTGATAAAGTGGTTGGAATTTGCAGTCTTATCTCTAGCGAGATATAAGCTCATGCCCTGAATCCAGCCTTGCTTGAAAAACCTTGTTCACCGTTGGTTCAGGTGGGCTGTGATAATGTGCAGCCATGATGAACGGGAACTATGGAACTTCTTTCAAGACTGGCGGGCAGGAATATATTCGTCATCCTGAGGATATTCCCATCGATGTCTATATTCAACCTGAGCCTGCCAGACGTAAGGCTTCCTTGAGCCTGGATGATGGCAGGGGCATTTCTTTCAGGACCAATGTATATCTGCAACATGGCATGCTGGTCCGAATCACCATTCCCGTGGTTCAACCTACCTTTGAAACCCAGGGCTGGGTGATGTGGTGCCGTAAAATCCACCATGGCTTTATTGTTGGCCTGGCGCTTGTGGAAAACAGGGATGCTTTCCGTGTCCGCATGGTGGAACAGCTTTGCCACATCGAACACTACCGGAAGAATGTCCAGGAAGCCGAAGGACGCAATCTCTCCAAAGAAGAAGCCGCCCACGAATGGATTGGCAAGTATGCCGGGAACTTTCCGGCTCCAGAGGCAGCAACTACCCGCCACTGATTTGTAACTAAAGCATGGCAGATTGCGACTCAACAATGAAGGAGGTGAGGATGAATCGCTTACTGAACAAATTCGCACTCATCCTATTTGCCGTCTTTTTTTCTCTGGCAATCCCAGGTGCAGCCATAGCAGGTGGTGGCTATCATTACGGTCATGGCCATCACTATTATGGTTACGGAGTTGGCGCCTTGCTTGGTTATATTATTGGTTCCCGGCATCACAATTATGCCACACAAACGCGCACAACCGTAATTGTCCCTTCAAACACAGTCACTGTATGAATCGCCTCAAGACCATTCTGTTGCATTTAAATACTTTTACTATGCCAGATGCTGTTGGCGTGAGAAGTACAAACAGGGGTTTCTGGGGAGCCCCTATTTAGTCGAGCAATATTTATAAAGTCAAATTTTGGGTGGATGGCTATCCGGCAATAAACCCTGAACAAAGGCTTCGCTTTCAAAGTCCAGCAAGTCCTCCAGAGATTCACCCATCCCCACATAACGAATGG
>CAYLYU010000199.1:0-2160 GCA_964387725.1 uncultured Zetaproteobacteria bacterium
AACGCCTGCGATATATTTGAAGATAAGGATGGCTGGTACAAAGCAACCAGAAAATCCTATGACAAATGGAAAGTGCCGATTCATGTGCAGTTGGCCATCATGCATCAGGAATCCCGTTTTCAGGAGGATGCCAAGCCCCCACGCACCAGGTTGCTCTGGGTTATCCCCTGGAGCCGGAAATCATCAGCCTACGGTTATGGGCAGGTCAAGGACGGTACCTGGGAATGGTATCAGCGGGATACCGGCAACAACTGGGCTGATAGGGATGATTTTGATGATGTGGCCGACTTCATTGGCTGGTACGGAAATGTCAGCCACCGGAAACTGGGCATAGCCAAATCCGATGCCTATAGCCAATACCTGGCTTATCACGAGGGGCATGGTGGCTTTCAACGCAAAACGTACCGAAAAAAGAAATGGTTGATCAAGGTAGCCAAAAAAGTAAGCAGGAATGCCGAACGTTACCGCATTCAGCTGGCTCGCTGTGAAAAAGATCTGAATCGTGGCTGGAGCATCTGGCCGTTTTAGAAATGATTCAGATTGCAGACGACATCACGATTGACGAATGCTCAATAAAATACGTTTTTATCCGGGCTTCGGGGCCGGGCGGACAGCATGTCAACAAGGCTTCTACAGCTGTGCAGCTGCGTTTCGATGTCATGAATGCACCGTCTTTGCCGGACGATGTCCGCAAACGTTTGCTGCGTCTGGCAGGTTCACGTATGAACATGAACGGTATTTTGATTATCGAAGCCAGACAGTTTCGCAGTCAGTCTCAAAACCGTGAGGATGCCCTGAACCGGCTTGTCCGCCTGATACGCAAAGCATGGGAGAAACCCAAACCCAGAAAGAAAACAAGGCCGACTCTTGCATCAAAGGAACGCCGCCTGAAAGCCAAGGGGCGTCAGGGAAAACTCAAGAAGATGCGCAGACATGCTCCCGATGCAGATGAATAAATCATCATGGAAACGTTTGGATAAACTTTTCGGAAGCGCAACATGGTTCAACGTAATGGAACCGGCTTCATATCGACTATAGCTTGCATTGCGAGGAGATAACACATGAAAGCAGCCGAGTTGTTTGTGAAATGTCTGGAGAACGAGGGCGTGGATACAATCTTCGGCATTCCGGGCGAAGAAAATCTCGATGTCATGGACGCCCTGCTTGATTCCGATATCCGCTTTGTCACTACCCGCCTTGAACTGGGCGCCGCCTTCATGGCCGATGTTTATGGACGATTAACCGGCAAGGCAGGGATTTGCCTGGCCACATTGGGTCCCGGTGCGACCAACCTGATCACCGGAGTGGCCGATGCCAATATGGATCACGCGCCTGTCGTGGCTATTGCCGGCCAGGCTGCCACCACCAGGCTGCACAAGGAAAGCCATCAGGTACTTGATCTGGTCAACATCTTCCGGCCGATCACGAAATACAGCACCCAGATTCTGGAGCCTGAAAACATCCCCGAAATTGTGCGCAAGGCCTTCAAGGTGGCCGAGGCCGAAAAGCCCGGCTGTTGTTTTATCGAGTTCCCCGAAAATATCGCCGAAATAGACATGAGTTCCAATCCATCTCCCCTGCTCGTGCAGCAGGCCACGCCACCCGAACCGCCACACGACAAGGTATACCAGGCTGCCCGGATCATTTCGGATGCGAAATTCCCCATCATCATCGCCGGCAACGGCGTCATCAGGGGCGGCGCCTGTGGCGCACTTGTACATTTTGCCGAAAAACTGAATATCCCGGTGGCGACCACCTTCATGGCCAAGGGTATTCTGCCAGCTGATCACCCTTTATTTCTCGGCGCAGTCGGTTTGCAGGCTAACGATTATATTGCCTGCGGCATCGAGCGTGCCGATGTTGTGCTGTGTATCGGCTACGACATGGTGGAATATCATCCCCATCTGTGGAATGCGACAAAGGACAACCGGATCGTACATATTGATCCATCCCCGGCCGAAGTGGATGAGTGCTACATTCTCGAAGCCGGCGTCATCGGTGATATCTCACTTAGCCTAGAACGGATCGCTCATGAGTCGGAAGCGAAGTCGGACAACATGGCCTCCTCGCTAAGAACCGCCATTGTCGAAGAGATGAAATCCTTTGCAAAGGACAAGGGCTTTCCGGTCAAGCCGCAGAAAATTCTCTGGGATTTGCGCC
>CAYLYU010000200.1:0-2147 GCA_964387725.1 uncultured Zetaproteobacteria bacterium
GAGGATCGAGCGCCTGATCTAACAAGGTTGCAAAGACCCTTACGGGCACCTCAAGTTTGTCAGCCGGCACAGGAAGGCTACCGGCTGTGATATGAAATACGCCTTTGGTCGTGCGGCGATCACTTTTGGGGTTGTGCAGGACACCTTGCAACAAACGGTAGGATTCGACCAGGCCTGAGTGAAAGTGGGTGCCATCCAGCGGTAGTGATGCTTCACGCGCCAGGCCGGGTTTATCAAGAATAAATGTTGTCCCGGGCAGTTCCACATGCTGGTCGATATTGTGCTCAGCCAGATAAGTGTTCAGAAAATCCTGTATGCGTTGATCGGCAGGACATCTGTAGGCCGAGAGTAAACGCCTTTGCCGGGAGTAGTGCTTAAGCATGCTGTCGGCAATGCTCAGGAAGGAATATTCACTGTCAGTTTCACACGTTGGCTGGTCGAGCCCTGCAAGTTTCAGATTGATATACTGGCGCCACACATGCGCCGGGATGTCACTGCTTTTATTATTCTGGAACTCAGTTTTATTCATCATTAGTCCGGCACTCCCGGGGTTTCATAATCAACCACCGTGCGGCTGATTGCTGCTGATTTGATCATTGGTACAATCGCCAAATGTTCCGGGTGGTTCTGGTAAGTCTCCAGCGCCTGCCGATTTTCAAGTTCAGCGTAAAGAACCAGGTCGGCGGACTGTGCTGATTCGAGGAAATCAATTCCGGCCTCTACTTTCAACAAACCGGGTATTTTCCCGGCCAGAACCTCCAGACGGGCCTTGATGCCAGCGGCATCAGATTTGCTCTTCAGTTTCCACATAACGATATGTTTAACCAAGGGATCTCCTCAGGCCGTTTCCTCTGAACGTAGCAGGTTAGGGTTTGACCACCACCAGGATAACAATGGCAATCAGGATCAGCGTTGGGAATTCATTGTAGAAGCGATAAAATTTGTGATCACGACGGTTTTCCCTGCGGGCGAACATGCTCACCGTGGAACCGTTATGAAAATGGTAAACGAGAAGTGGCATGACCAAAGCCATCTTGCCCCAGAACCACAATTCCTCACTCACATATTCCCATTGCAGATATGCAAGTCCTACACCAAAAATCATGGTTAGGATCATGGCTGGCATCATAATAAAGCGATACAGCTTACGTTCCATAATACAAAATTGATCGTGTACCGGCCCATCGGCATGATTGGCGTGATAAACGAATATACGCGGCAGGTAAAAAAGACCCGCAAACCATGAAACCAGGAAAATTATGTGGAAAACCTCAAGCCATTCCATGGGGAGAAGCTAATCGGATTGGGGCTCGATCGCTACTATGTCCGATAGCTTTACTTCAAGGACATCTCCACCTTCCGAGCGGAAAAACCCCCACTCCTCGCCATCGAGGATACGCCAGTCAACCGGTACAACCATGACGGCATGGTGTTCTCCGTAGGTGTCCCTGTAGACGATGCGGCAATGTTGATTGCGAATCGCCGCAGCTTCAAATTGATCATGCATAGCACAAGACATTCCCATAGGCTGATTATAGCTCAAGCTGGAAATATGCAAGCATTTTGATACTACTGAGCGCTCTTTATCACTACACTTGGGTTTATGCGACGAATTGATCTTATCGAGCCCTTCCGTGTCATGCAGTTGCTGGAACGTGCCCGGCAGTTGGAATCAGAGGGCCGACATATTGTGCACATGGAAATCGGCGAGCCGGATTTTCTTACGCCAGCTCCGGTTATTGCCAAAGCACAAGAGGTATTGGAACGGGGTGATACCTTTTATACGCCGTCCACCGGCCTGCCTGAGCTGCAACAGGCTCTTTCTTCCTGGTACAAACAGGAGTATGGCCTATCAATCGATATGGAACGGATACTTATTACGCCCGGCACTTCAGGAGCCTTCAATCTTTTGTATGGTGTACTTCTGGATCAGGGTGAATCGGTTCTTCTGCCGGACCCTGGCTATCCCTGTCAGCGCAATTTCATTCGTCTGGCTGGTGGTGAGCCCGTTAATATCCCGGTTGGCCCGGCTTCCCGTTACCACCTGAGCCTTGATCACCTTGAAAAGCACTGGACTGAAAAGACCCGTGCAGCAGTTATTATCTCACCAAGCAATCCCACTGGCATCCTGATTGAAACAGAACGAA
>CAYLYU010000201.1:0-2146 GCA_964387725.1 uncultured Zetaproteobacteria bacterium
AAAACATTTTAGTCATGTTGCACTTGGAACTTGAAACCGCCCTCCCTATAATAGTTTTACTGACTGTATTCCGTTTTGCTTTGACAACTCTTTGGTGACGTATTCAATAAAGTCAGTGTTCTTTTGCGCGCCACAGACTTTTGATAAGTCTTTTCCAGTCGGTGTAAATTGAGCCACTCCGACGAGAGCTTCATTGTCTTTTTCATTGGCCCCATCAAGCAGGAACATTTGATCGAAATACCTACAAGGGAAACTCTTTCCAATACTCTTTATTTTGAATCCATTTGTGCGGTTGAAATGAATGAGTCCAATCGTATCAAGATGCACAAGCGCCGTAGCATCAATTCCATGCTTTACGTAAATCTCATGGTTAACATCGAAGATAAGTGGCTGGGGTTCATTTCGATGAAAGAATGAGAATTGGCAAAACCTTACAAACAAATCATCGTCTGTTTTATTCATCGAAGCGGGTACCAAACGCACTCCTCGAAGCATAAATTTTTCACATAATGCCTTCTTCCATTCTGCTGCAATATGCCCGCTACCATCAACGTCACTGGAAATGATTGATATTAGGTTTGGATTTTCGACCGCTTTTTGTACCCAGTCTGCCGGAGGTGCACTGTTTCCACATAATTCCACAATTGCTGAGGCATTTTTCCCTGCCCGAGCATTATCAGTCGCAGGCCCCATCGTTATTTGGCGATCATTCGTTGATATGCTCTTTGGCAAAGTGACTTTGCAGTCAGATTCGATCCTGATACGGCAATGTTCTGAAAAACTGGCGTCCACAATAGATAAAACGACTAGAGTCTGAGGGCTTACCCAGCTTCCATTGTCAACAACGGCCCAAAGCATTTCAACGTAGGCCGGAGATACATCTTCGAGCATCAGAATTGCGACTGCTGCAATAATATGTGCTCTCCAGTCAGGAGTCTCAATCAATAACCGGTGCATCCAAAATTCAGTATTTCCTTGAGAAACTGCAACCTGAACCCGGACCAGTGAGGTCTTTATCGCATCGTGTTGTGGAATATTATCAATAAGTTTTAATAGAGTGAGGTGCGGGGGAGCGGCTTGATCTGTATCTGAGAATAGCTCTGCAAATGGTCCGTATTGCTCAAGCAGTGTATCGCCATCACGGTTTATACTTAACATATGAAAGACGTTAGTTTTAATATCTGTCTTGCTGACAGTACTTTTTTATCCATACAATGTCTCCAACTCCTACCATACCAAGTGGCAAATTTAGATGGGATTTATCGGACCCGCAAGGCAGAGCAAGCAAACGTCGTTGTTGTGCAAAGGCTTTAACCATTCGGATAGTCGAATCAGTGGCAGGCCGATCAATGCCGTTGGATCGTTGCTTTCAATGCGACTGAACAATGCAATGCCGAGGGATTCGGATTTAAAGCTACCGGCACAGTCCAGCGGCTGCTCGATGCGGACATAGTCGGCAATCTCCTGTTCGCTGAGCTGGCGGAAGTGCACGCGGGTGGTGACGATATCGAAATGCTGCCCGCATGCGGAACAGAACGCGATACCGGTGAGAAAATCCACCGCCCTGCCGCTGAAGCGGGCGAGTTGGGCCATGGCATGCCGAGCCGTGCCCGGTTTGCCGACGGCTTCACCTTCAAACAATGCAATTTGATCCGATGCAATGACCGAAGCATCCGGATATTGCTCTAGAACGCTTTGCGCCTTGCCAACGGTATTGTGTTCGACCAGCGCCTCGATGGAATCAGCAGCCACTGTTTGTTCTGCGAAATCCGGGGCGACCTGGATAAAGGGAAGGTGTAATCGCTGCAGCAGCGCTTTGCGGTAGGGGGAGGTTGAGGCGAGAATCAGTGCCCGGCGCTCATCCGACATGCTTGATCAGGCTCAGCCAGATGAAGAAGCTCAAGGCTGCGATGGTATCCCGCGACCAAGCCGTCCACAGCCACCAGCTCTGGTCATGATGCCATAATTTCCTGCCCGAACGAAACGCATGCATGGCAAATACGGCTGCCAGAATATATGCCCCTTGCTCCCAGCGCAGGGCAAGGGATGCGGTCAGACTGCCCAGCAGAATCCAGAAGGCGGCAAACATCGGCGATAACGTATGTGGTTTGTAGGACAGGACCGAATCGGCAGTGACCGCACTAAG
>CAYLYU010000202.1:0-2102 GCA_964387725.1 uncultured Zetaproteobacteria bacterium
TAATGTAGAAATCCAATTTTCGATGCCCGAGAACCTTCTTTGAAGGACACCTCTTCACATAACTGAATAACCATGCTTGAAGCCGTTAACTCCATACCAAGCAGCAGCATCCGTTTCTTCACCGCAGCAAAATCGCCTGGCGTCAGCTGATCAAGAGAAGCAATCTTTTGTTTGTCTTTCTGAGATGGCAAGTCAACTGACTCTTTGGCAAGCATGATTATAGCTTGCTCCGGTGTCACATATTTGAATTCAACTTTCAAAGCGAATCGCCGTAAACTGGCCTGATCAAGCTCGTCCATCAGGTTGGTGGAACAGATAAAGATACCATCAAACTCCTCCATCTGAACCAATAATTCGTTCACCTGAGTTACTTCCCACGATTTATTCGCATTTCGTCGGTCACGAAGGAAAGAGTCGGCCTCATCCAGAAGCAATACGGCATTCTCGCGTTTTGCCTCTCCAAACATCTCAGCAATATTTTTCTCCGTTCCTCCAAGCCACATGCTCAATATGTCAGATGCCCGCTTGACCAGCAGGGGGCGATCAATCGTATCTGCAATGTGCCTGCCAAATGCACTTTTCCCTGTGCCCGGAGGGCCATACAAACAAAGGTTCCCACGACCGCTACGCCTTAATCCCTCTACAACCATGGAAACATCAACATTGGTTGCAATCAAAGATGGGTCATAGGTGGTCGACTGATGTAGGTTAAATCGGGATTCCAGCCTTTTACCGAGAACTACCTGTGTCCCACTGAGCACGTGCTCAATAACTGACTGGTTTTCCATATCAGTTTGCCTAGGCATCTGCCCGACAACTTTTGCTGCCTTCTCGATATGGGCAGGCAACAGACTTGAATCTTTACTGATTGAAGTCAGCCACTGCTTTTGTACGCCAACACCATTCAGGTAGTTGCTAAATATCTTTTCTCGCATGTTTGAAGTCGGAATCGGCATTTCCATTACATAGTCAAACCTGCGCAGAAATGCCGGATCGATATGGCGTACTTTGTTACTCAGCCAAAATGCAGGAACTTTGTTGGTTTCTAACAATCGATTGATCCAGGCTTTCTTTTCGGTGTTGCCAGCAGCAGGAGCCCCAAGCCTGTTCTCTTCCGGAAACACGTCCTCAACCTCATCAAACATGATGACAGCTTTTGGCGTGTGCTTCAGTAGCTGTTGGCTTAGTTTATATGATGAAAAACGCTTCTTGCTTGAAAGTGGCTCCCCCTCTTCATTTTCTATGCTCACTTCATATAGCAAGGCTCCGGAGGCCTTGGTTAAAGTCCTCACCAATTCAGATTTTCCGGTTCCCGGAAGCCCGTATAAGAGGATATTCACACCTTCTGTCTGTTTGGAAAGGGTTCCCTCCAGGAAGGACTTCATAATTCTAAGGCCATCCCCGACGTGATCGAACGAATCCATGCCAAGCTTTGGCTGCACTCCTTTGGTGAAGCTTGCAGAAAAGAGGCGATCAGCATCCAAATCAGGTACAAGAAGCTCGTCGGCAACCCCATTCATCAAATCAAGTTTGTTTTTCATATCGCGAGACCAGCGATTGTCGATAGTCAATAAGCCGGAAACAGCAAGTTGACCATTCATGCTCATTGCTTGCGATATGTCTCTTTGTGAATATGCCAAGATCAATGCCAGATGCCTGATCAGTTTTGACTTATCGATATTCCCAAGCATCTCCGCAGATTCCTCAAGCCCTATTTCTGTGTGAAGCATGATAGCGAAAGTAAGCAAGTCTGTTTCTATCTTGTTCAGGCTGATTCGATCCAAGATGTAAGCCATATTATTGATCAAAACTTGTGGTGGGCTACAAGCGCCGGATTCAGCATCAGCATGCATTTTTCTAAGCAAGGTCAGGGCATCCTTCTTTTCGATGTTCTGATCAATGTATTCATCCATACCTAACAGGATGAGAACATCATCATTGCCAAACCCGTCCCTTTCGATGAATTTCCTGTGTCCCCCACACAGCATAAGGATTCTTAGGCACCACAGTCGAGCTATGCCCATGGCAGCATCTACTTTCACCTGTTTTTTATTAGATTTTCCACGCATGAGCCACCTCCTTGTGCAGAAGATGCTATTTCA
>CAYLYU010000203.1:0-2082 GCA_964387725.1 uncultured Zetaproteobacteria bacterium
AAATCCAAGCCCTTTTTTCCTTGCCAGAACCCCGTCCACCCATCGTTTTTCATCCGTTCCGGATGGATAGAGGGCGGAAAGGGCCTGGGCTAATCGCCAGCAAAGTGGGTTCATACCGATACCATCATCAACAAGAAATCTTTTCAATGCCTCTCCACGACCTGCTCCGAAAAGTATCATGCTCTGGTGAAGCTGATCAAGAACTGTTGAAGCATGCTCACGAAGAAGCTTGAGTTTTTGAGGCGATTGATGAGTGAACAATTCCTGTTTGCCCTGTGCTTTACTCAAATCGGACAGATACCAACTGGTAATAATAGAAAACATCTACCCTCTCATCAGGCCAGCCACACGCAATGAACGTCGTACGGCACGATAGACCTCATCAAAGTGGGGAAGATCGGCCATCTGATTGGCGAGCCGGACCTGCCATAGCTTTCTCAGGCGGGCTTCCTTTTTTATTAATTCATCGCCCATTTCCGCCAAAGCCCTGTCGTGAAATTCCAGCTTGCTTGCAACTTCTGGTGTAAGTGCGGTCAAATCCATGTTTTCTACCGCCGTGAGATACCAGACGTCGTAGAGATCCCGCGGTTCGTTACGGGCAAGGTCTGTCATGGCGACAATCTTTTCCACTAGAATCTCTTCCAATGCATATACCTGAATATTTGAGTTTTCCGGAAGATCGGCGTACTCGTCATACCCCTTAAGCACTGGCAGCTCCTGTACCGGCATGACAATCCGCTCATTAATGGTAATGTCCACCTTGAATTCCTTTTTGGATGCGCCCGGCAACGGTCCCTCGTAGGCCAGGTAAAACGTATGGCTGTTTTGATGTTTTCTGGGGTCTTCCCGGGAGTAGCGGATAACCACGCCTGAAGATTGTCGGACTTCGGCATAGACTTTCTCAAACCCGGCGAGGATAGTTTCCAGCTGCATTTCCTCTGCAAGTGTGAAATCAAGATCCTCGGAAAAGCGGTACTTACTGAAATAGCATCGTTTCAGCGCTGTGCCGCCTTTGAATATGAGACTTTTGCAGATCGGTGAGATGGAAAGGCCTACAAGAAACCAGGCAATACAGTAATCAAGTTCGAGGACCGCCTCGGGTATACGCCGGCCGCCTTCTCGGGCAAGACGGTTGGAGAGAACCGAAATGTTTCGTTGGGGAATCATGAGTCAGGTTCTCACTACTGCTTTAATCTCTTCCGGGCTCACATTAAGCCGCAACCGCCAACGGGCCAGGAACTTGCCCTCCTTCGGCAGCATTGGATCGAGGATGGCATAAGACGGGGTGAGCTTCTTCCGTAGCGTTTCTATCTCTCTAAAGGCATCCAAATCAAACAGCTCCAGCATATAGCCAAGGCGGCGATAGACAGTCCCGATATCCAGCCGCATTGCGTATTCCAGAAGTTTTTTTACATCAATATCCTCCCGCCGCATCCAGAACCCCTTGGCAACCTCACTGAAGCCGCCACAGTATTCGGACTGCCTGAGCCCATCGATAACCGTCCGCTCAAGATCACTAATCCAGACTTTCTGCGTCTTGGTGATCCAATGATCCGTTGTACCGAAGAAATGTTTCTGCTTGCAGCACACAAAGCGAAATTCTGTTCCCATCACGAAATGCGGACGAATAGCCCGAATGGTTGTTGTATAAACCACGAACTGCGGCTGGGTTACCATCTGGTGGATATCCATCGCAGAGGCATGGGAAATATAGTACGCAGCTCCGCCGGCGATCTCCCTGGCCACAACATAAGGATTGCCAAGGTAGTCGCGCTCGTGGCCAAGTTCAGAAGGAACAAGGATAAACAGGCCCGGCTTCAACCTGGTTGCCAGCCCCCGGTTGACGAGCCTCCTGACAAGCCCGCGTGCAGAATCAGAACAAAGGCCACTGATCTTCTCCACGTCCGCATGAGAAAAAATATTCTTTTGTCGTTCGTATAGTTCCGCAACCACGAATGCCGCCTGCGGCCCAACTGTTTTTGGATATTGATTAGCATTCATCTGCAAAACGCTCCATTCTGCATCACATTTTGCACTTAAAGAATAATTTGTCAAGAAAAAATATATAATTCATGAGTGATT
>CAYLYU010000204.1:0-2074 GCA_964387725.1 uncultured Zetaproteobacteria bacterium
TCCTCTTTTGATAACTCTTTACGCGTTGCACTGCAACGCATAGCTGCAGCCACCCACGGCAAATTCGTCCCTAAATCCAACTCTATGATTCTAAAGATGTAATCTACTAGGTCTGGACATATCCGCATCCCGCCTTATCATTCGTCTCATGCATAAGACTCATGCGGAAGAATTCCAGCTAGATCAGGTCGAAGTACGCCCAATTCAGGCAAATGAAGAAGAGCGTTTTTATTCGCTGATGCGAACCCACCACTATCTTGGCTCTCTAGCAAAGATTGGCGAGTCAATCTGGTATATTGCTGAAATTAAAGGGAAATGGGTAGCACTGCTATGCTTTTCTGCGGCATCTTTGAAATGCGCTGCGCGAGATCAATGGATTGGATGGCGGTTTCGTCACCAATATGATCGACTGCATTTGCTTGCCAACAACAGCCGTTTTTTGATTTTACCGCAATGGCATTATCCCAATCTTGCCACACGCGTACTTTCACTGTGCCGCAAACGTCTCAACTTTGATTGGCAGCGACGCTATAACCATCCATTATTATTACTGGAAACCTTTGTTGACCCAACTCATTTTTCCGGAACCATCTACAGAGCCGACAACTGGCATATGGTTGGCCTTACAAAAGGTTTTCGTCGCACGAAGTCAGGCTACAGCTCTTGTGAGCACACCCCAAAAATGATCTTTGTTCATTCCCTTCAGTCCAATGCACAAAAGCTGTTATCACAGCCTATGCTTGATGAAATTTATCGCCACGGGAAACCCAAAATAATGCTTACAGCCGAAGAAATTAAAACCCTACCTTCGATCTTTCAGGGGACACCTGACCCTCGACGCAAACAGGGGCGCAGACATAGCCTGCCAACCATAATGTCACTTGCGGCAGCAGCGACATTGTGCGGAAGGAGTGGGTACAAAGAGATCCATGAATATGCCGACTCATTGGGGCAAAAGTCCCTCAGATATTTCCGGTGCCGGGTCGAAAATGGAAAACGGGTTGTACCAAGTCTCTCTGCGATTCGCGAACTAATGATCAGAGTCGAGCCAGAATTGTTGGATAATGCCTTGCAGCAGTGGAATGCAATATATGGAGTTGATGACGACAGCCTGGCCATTGATGGAAAAACCATGTGCAACGCCATTAACGAAGAGGGGCGGCAAACCCATATCATGAGTGCTGTTGGTCACGGGAGTAAGAACTGCTACACTCAAAAAAAGTAGGTGCGCTGCCCATTGAGGGTAGCGATGAAGTCAAGCAAACCAACGAGATAAAAACAGCACCAATGCTGCTTGATCAGATTGATATTGAAGGGAAAACCATTACGGCTGATGCATTATTGACGCAACGAGAGTTTGCTAAGTATCTGGTGGAAGAACGTAAGGCGCATTACCATTTTACCGTCAAAGGCAACCAGAAGCATCTGCTTGAAGATGTGGTCGAGCTATTTCGTCAGCGCGGAAAACCAGACTTCGCTGAGCCTGTCACGTTAGCGCATGGGCGTATAGAGCAACGCAAAATTTGGGTTAGTGACGAGCTTAATGATTATCTCGATTTTCCTCATGTCGGTCAGTCATTCCTAATAGAGCGGCATGTGATTGAAAAGAAAACAGGAAAAGAAAGCACGGAGTTAGCCTATGGCATCACAAGCTGCAAGTCAGATCAGGCCACCCCGAAAAAAGTGCTCGCAACCAACCGAGGGCAGTGGAGCATTGAAAACAGCTGCCATTATATCATCGACACAATATACAACGAAGACAAAAGTCGGATCAGAACAGGATACGGACCGGAGAACATAACTCGATTGAGGCGCTTTGCTGTCGGCCTGCTAAAATCAAGAGGCATAAAGAATATCGCAGAAAAAATGCGTCTGTTACTCTTGAACACAAGGCAGATGCTAGATGTTCTCAAAATGACCAAAAACAGTCAGGGGCTTGCTTAGAACAAATTTGCCGTGACCTCAACATTGACCGAAGAGACCACCCCAGCAGAGTACCCGCCGCCCAGCAGAATCTCCCCCCGCCACAGGGTGGCCGAATGGACTGGTTTGGGTGGCCGGGATCATCGGAATA
>CAYLYU010000205.1:0-2053 GCA_964387725.1 uncultured Zetaproteobacteria bacterium
TGAGTTACATGATGCGGAACTCCCGGAACAACGACCCTTGCCATACGTGCCATCTCGAAAATTTAGGCTCAAAAAACGTTTAATACAATAAAAGAATACACTGTCCCCGATTTCTCGATCAAACTTTTTCCTTGCAACGCGGGACGGACCATAAATGCGCCCGAAATTCCCAATTACTCTTGGGGGAGACCTGTGGGTATCTGGACGTCCTGTCTGAAAAACCCTTGTTTGGCACTTGATAGGATAGCCTTTGTTATGCCAGTTCCACCCATCAGGTGTGTCAAAGCATGGTAGGAAGACATGATAAGGTCTTGTTCTTCTTGATTATTTTCCATGTCGCTGACCTTAAGGCCTCGGCTCCTCAGCTCGTCTCTCATAAGTGGACGCCCGTGGGTGTGGTGGTGTGCGCCAGCAAAGAATTTAGAAATTGCCCGTGCCTTTTGTTTAGGGGAAGGTCTGTCTTTCAGCATATACTGAGCCAGCCATGCAGCAACCAAATCATTCGTCAAAGCAATTTGATGGTCACACTGAGCCATGATGCCGACTGGGTACTGTGCCAGAATCGGTGCCCAAGCTGCGAAGCCTTTTGAAGCAGCGTCTTTCTTCGCCATTCCGAACTCTTCCTTGATAGCATGAGCGGCTGCATATCTAGTCGCTCCGGTGTTGGTTCCAAGAACGAACTGTGGATCAGTAGGTCCAAGCGTTGAGTGCCTTGCCATACATATTTCATCTGCAGCAAGGGCCATCATGGTAGCTGCGGACATTGCCTGAAAGGGCACAATGACCCTGATGTGATCAAACTTTTCACGGAGGTACGTGACAATTTGCTCGGCTGCTTCAGGGGAGCCACCTGGACTGTGAAGAATCAGATCTAGATTTCGAACACCATTGGCGTGGTAAACCACCTCAAGAAAGCCATCCATGTCAGCTCCGCTGACCATAAGGTGGTCTGCCGGAGACTGAGGCTTTTGTATCCACGCGCTGCCATACACCACAGCATATCTACCTGTCTGTTCGGACAGGGCTTCAAGGTACCTTTTGCAGACCTCAATAGATGGATGCAGATAAGCTTCAGGATTCTCAGGTTCTGCTGTCCGCAGCGCCTCAATCCTTAATGCTTCTCGGTTAATCTCTTCTAGGATACCGCTCCAGCATGGCATTTCGATTTAGCCAGATGTCGCGGATGGGTTGAACTGGGAAACAGGAAGGAATCTTCCGTCAGGGCGTGCGCCATCGCGCTGACCTAAAGTATTACCGTGTGTTACGCTTGCTTCGCGCATGGCTCTTTCAAGTGCAACGATGTTTTGAATGGACTGAGCAGATTGAAAAGACTGGCTTGCCTGACTGCGCAGAAGTTTCTCTACGGCATCCGTCATAAATCTACCCTCCTTTATGCAAAATCGGCCACTGTTGGCAGCCGAACAATGCAAACTATGAATTCATACTGCCCATACTACAAGGAAAAAACAATGGGTCTGCATGGCTGCAGACGGCAATTGCTTACTATCAGCCTTTATCATCTATATCGCAGGATGTGTGCCAAAGTTGATGTTGCCCAGAGATATACGGGGGCAGTTTACCGATATCTTCAGAAGATAACCGATTTCAACTTCTAAGTAAGAAAGGGGCAACCATGAGCTATTGAGTTGTTTTTTGAGCTGTGGGAAGAGAATCTTTACGTCACAGGGTCGCCTCTTTGTAGCGATCTTTTGCCATTAGCATGTACATTGCAGGTACGACAAACAGGGTGAACAGTGTGCCGATGGAGAGGCCTGTGAAAATCACCAGTCCCATCGAGTAGCGCCCTGCTGCACCTGCGCCGCTGGCCAGCACCAGCGGCAACACGCCCAGCACCATGGCTGCTGTCGTCATCAGAATCGGACGCAGACGCACGCCGGAGGCTTCGATAATCGCATCCAGTTTTTGCTTGCCTGCGGCTTGTAAATCGTTGGCGAACTGCACCATCAAAATGCCGTGCTTACTGATCAGCCCCATCAACGTCACCAGACCAACCTCAGTGTAGATATTGACGGTCGCCAGTCCCAGATTGATA
>CAYLYU010000206.1:0-2051 GCA_964387725.1 uncultured Zetaproteobacteria bacterium
ATGCAACACGGGAAGAAATGAAAAGAGATGTGGTTCACTATATCGAAATGTTCTACAACAGTCGGAGGCTCCATTCTTACCTCGATTATCAATCTCCGGCTGATTATGAAAATTTAGTAAAAGCAGCTTAAAAAGTGTCCGTTTTTACTTGACCACTACACGGATAGCGGGTTCACTGAAACTGGGCACAGTCCGAGCGTCGGAGCTCATTCGATCTCTTCTAAAAAGTGAGCGACCATCTGGCTTGGCGCAAGCCATTATAGAGGTCGGCCGCATCAACAAAACGTTGCACCTACTGAACTACATCGATGACGAAGACTACCGTCGACGTATATTGACTCAACTCAATCGGGGGTGAAGGTCGACACAGTGTTGCGAGAACCATCTGCTATGGTCAGCGCGGCGAAATTCGAAAGCGCTATCGTGAAGGACAAGAAGATCAGCTTGGAGCGTTAGGGCTTGTGACCAATGCGGTGGTTCTATGGAATACCATTTATATGCAGGCAGCACTGGATCACTTACGGTTACAACCCAATAGAATCCAGGCTGAGGACGAAGGGAGATTGTCACCCCTGGTTCATGAGCATCTGAATGTGCTCGGCCGCTATTCATTTATATTGACAGAGCAGATCAAGAATGGGTAGCTCCGGCCCCTGAACCAAGTAGCGGGAGAAATTGGCAATCCTTAACGTACGTTTTCGTACCACTGGACTTCAGACCCCGAACATTGGGGACCTTTATGGGATTCAGCCTTAAGACAGAACAGTGCTCTGCTTTCCCTTTATAGGCTCGTTTACCCCCGCTCTGGGAACAGGTTAGGCATCCATCTGTTTGCCAGTTCCGCAGAGAAGGTAAGGTACAACGGGGCGCGGTGGTGCTCAGAGGTCACGATGCCCTTTTTAAGCATTGCGGAAATAATCCGGCTGGCTTGGCGATGGCTCGTGCCAGTGATTTGTGCGACTTCGCCGCGTGGCAGAATGCCACGATAGAGCAGGGCCTCCAGTATTGTACCGGCCTTATCAGGAAGGGTGTTCATGCGCATTTCTTCCTCAGCCCATAGCAAAATGCGTGTGCGTAGCCGATCCGGCTGGACCAGGCCTTCCATAAATTCGACCTGATCAAGGCATATTTCCAGGAAATAGCGTGTAAACTCCGCAAGAGCTTCTTCGCTTAAAGTACCGCGTCCGTCCAAATCATTCCGGCGCTCCAGATCGCATTCTTTGAGATGAGTCTTGTATTTTTTAACGTCGCGGGCAAGACCACGGGCGACAGACCAGACACCGCCCGTATCAAGCGTTTCAAGCATGGAGGCGTGTGACATCAGTCGGCCAACGCGGCCATTACCATCTGCAAAAGGATGTATCCAGGAAAAACGATGATGGGCGGCGGCTGCGGCCAGAATAGAGTCTGATTTACCTGTATTACTGTAAACAGATTCAAACCGTTCCATAAAGCGTGGCAAAGCTCCGGGACTGACCGCCAGATGATCGCCGACTTTGACATCGCAGCTACGAAGCTCACCGGGAATGACTTGAAGCTTTTCTCCCGTATCCTTGTTTTCAACCCAAAGAAGATCAGGTGGGAGCAAATTACAAAACCTGCTGTGAATTTCCAGTAGTGCTTCAGATGTATAGACCCGCCCTTTCAGGTTTCCTTCATCGATCCACTCTTGACATACGACATGGGCCTTGGCTTCAAGCTGCAAGTTCCGCTTTTCGGGATCGTGGCTGTAATCACCTTTCATGGACTGTTCAATATCAACCGGATGCGTATTGTGATCCTCAATCAGATTACTGTAGTAACAGTTCATAATGCGCACCAGCTTTGCCAGAGCCGTGTATATGCCATCCGGCAGGCTACGCCGGAACCCCGAAGATTTAGCCGCCAGGGAAACAGCTAAGTCCATGAGTTCGCTTCTATGCCTGGAGCCTTCTGGAATCAACATCGGTTCCATCAAGCCAGTGGATTCTCTTCTGTCTTCTGTGTCTGGCTTCATGACATGCTCTCTGGCGGATTAAATGGCGAGTAAAACTATATAAACAATATATATA
>CAYLYU010000207.1:0-2028 GCA_964387725.1 uncultured Zetaproteobacteria bacterium
GAATGGATGCGTGAGATTCTCGACAGAACCGATGGCTTGCATAATATGGGCGATGAATCGGGTTTAGTCGAACGCGAACTGAACCGCCTGCAAACCAAGTTTGAGCAACGGGGCCTTAAAGAGGGAAGAAAAAGTCAGTTCCTGCATTATGTGAAGGAGGCAATATGAGCCTGAAAATAAATAGAGATAAATTGGTGGCTATCGCCGTGCAGGGTGCGGTAGCGCCTGCTCATCAATGGGCTCCATTTGAGGTAGGATCGAATGGTGAGATTATTGCCTGGCCTTCCACGGGAGGGATCACCTACAACGTTAAGGTTGGCGATTCCGTCTTTGGCTGGGCTGGAGAACATATTGAACCCGGTGTGTCCGCTACATTCACACACAAAAACCGGAAGGCTGAAGCAGGGTTTCAGTTTCTGGCCTGTTGCGGCAACAAGGCGTGTGTCATCAGCGGCGAAGCCAAGGGAGAAACAGGAACGGTTATCGGGCATCACGGCGGTGTCGAACATCTGATTATCGATTTTTCCGATTCCGTGTTGGAGAAACTTAGCTGCGATGACAAGTTTCTGATTCGGGGTTTCGGTCAGGGGCTGCAACTGATCAGCCACCCTGAAGTGTTTGTCTACAACCTTGATCCTGACCTGTTTGATAGAATGGGTTTAAACGAACGCAGCGATGGCAGAGTTGAGGTTCCTGTGACTGCCATGGTGCCCGGACATGCCATGGGTTCCGGCATTGGATCGTTATCGGTAACAACGGGTGACTACGATATCCTCTGTCATGATGATTCGGTTGTCAGGAAATACGGCCTTGAAAAGTTACGCTTTGGTGATTTTGTAGCCATTCTCGATCACGACGGACGTTTCGGGCGTAGTTATCGCAAGGGTGCTGTTACCATTGGCGTGGTCATTCATTCCGACTCTCCGCTTGGTGGTCATGGCCCCGGAGTATCCACTCTCATGACAGCAGTCGATGAGAAACTTGTCCCCGTTCTGGACGATCAGGCCAATGTCGGGGAGAAATTGGGTCTTGGGCGTTTTTCGGAGGGTAATTAGCTACAAAAGGGAGGGGGCATGCAGATAGCCTGTATTCAGATGTGTTCACAGGATGATATAGAATCAAATCTGGAGTCTGCTTCCGGGCTCTTGGCTCAGGCAGCCAGCCGGGATGCGGAGTTGGCTGTACTTCCTGAAAATTTCTCCTTTATGGGCAAAGATGAATCTGACAAGCGTGGCATTGCCGAGTGGCCAAAAGCTTCACAGGTTCTAAGTTTTCTGGCTGAACAGGCAAGAAATAACAGCATGTTTATTATAGGTGGTACTGTTGCCTTGCTTAGCAGCCGCAAACCCGAAGTGCGTAATGTCTGCCCCTTCTTTTCACCTGATGGCAAATGTTTAGCTACCTATGACAAAATTCATCTGTTTGATGTCGAACTGCCTGATGAGGTTTATCAGGAATCTGCAATCGTTGTTGCCGGGGAAAAGCCTGTGAGTGTGGAAATGAAAGACTGGAAGCTGGGTTTAAGTGTTTGCTATGACCTTCGGTTTCCGGAACTTTACCGTCACTACAGTCATGCAGGCTGTAACCTGTTTCCTATCCCTTCCGCCTTTACCGTTCCTACAGGCAGGGCGCATTGGGAATGTCTGTTGCGGGCACGGGCAATTGAAAATCAGGCTTATGTTCTTGCCGCCGATCAAGCAGGCATTCATCCCGGTGGCCGAAAAACCTGGGGTCATTCAATGATTGTCAGCCCCTGGGGAGAAGTGATGGCCGAATATCCCGACGGTGAGGGTTTAGCCATGGCTGATATCAGTCTGGATCAATTACTCAGTATTCGCGACATGCTTCCCGCGCTGAAACACCGGAGGCTGATTTGAAATATTGGGGTTCTAAGGCTCTGCGTAATCATTCACGGTGATTTATGAATAGCCCCAGCTAGGCCATAGAATAAAGATCAATCGCCCGTCTATGTAATGATCCTAGAAAAAGCAGTTGGTCGCACGCACATAGCGCAAGTTCTTGATTCGC
>CAYLYU010000208.1:0-2025 GCA_964387725.1 uncultured Zetaproteobacteria bacterium
TCTAATCAAAGGATATGATGTTTTCCATAAACTTTATTTATACCAGGAGAACCCATGCGTTTAACACTTCGCCAACTTCGTATCTTTGAAAGCGTAGCCCGATACAAAAGCTACTCTGTAGCAGCCAGGGAATTGTTCCTGAGCCAGCCCGCCGTTTCCATGCAAGTCAAGCAAATGGAGGAGGAAATCGATATGCCACTAACAGAACGTGCAGGCAAACAGATAAAAATCACCCAGGCCGGAGAAGAGTTGCTACGCTACAGCAACAATATTCACCAGCAACTGGATGAGCTGGAGGTTGTACTGAACGACCTCAAGGGCCTGAAGCGAGGCAGGCTGCATTTAACCATGGCCAGTACAGCCAACTATTTCGCCCCGCGTCTGCTCGCTGAGTTCCACCACAAATATCCCGGCGCAGAAATGAAACTGGATGTAACCAACCGGACAGGGTTATTGGATGCACTTGATCACAACACAACGGACATGGCCATTATGGGCCGGCCACCGGCAGGACATGACCTGACGGGTATTCCTTTCATGGAGAATCCGCTGGTGATTATTGCCTGGCCTGACCACCCGCTGGCCGGGCGCAAAAAGGTTCAGCTTATGAAGGTTGCCAATGAAGCGTTCATTGTCCGCGAAATGGATTCCGGCACCCGAATCGCTGCTGAACGATTCTTCGCCCAGCACGATTTGACACTGAAGCCGGGTATGGAAATGAACCGAAGTGAGGCCATCAAGCAGGCTGTGATGGCCGAACTTGGTTTGGGTATTGTATCTCTGGCAACGCTTGAGATGGAGTTGGAACAGAATCATCTTGTTGTACTCAATGTTGAAGACTTTCCAATTATGCGCCAGTGGCACATTGTACACAGAAAAAGCAAACGCTTTGCTGCCATACCCGGAGTCTTCAGGGACTTCGTGCTGAAAAATGCAAAAGATCTTCTTAGCCTACCCGACTACAGACAATGAATTTGAGACATTTATGGTGCAAAGTACGCTGGCTTATCCCATTAATCATGTTTGCCCTTGCGTTACTCGTCGCGATTCTTGTTACCAGCTAGCCCTCTTTAGACACCCTGTCATCAAACTTATGCCCGGATAAGCCGATTACTGCCGCAGGCAGGACAAGCAGATTCAAAACCGGAATAACGAACAACAGCGAGGCCAGGCCGGAGAAACCGAAGTAAAACCATTTGTTGTTCTGGAAATCGCGCTTGCGATCAGACCACTTCCACCCACGGCGACTTGCAGGCGCATCCATGAACTCAAAACTGAGCAAACGAATGCCTGCATAGCCCCAGATAAGACTGGCTGCTACCGTCCCGATGACGGGGATCAACAGCAAAACGAGGGCCAGCAAGGCCCAGGGCAGGAATTGAAGCAGGGGCATAAGAATATTCCACAGACTGGTCAATACCGTCCTCCACCAGGGCTCCGCAGAAACCTTCACCTCATGTCCTTCCAGGCATTCGACACGTGCACACAGCATTTCCAGCCAGGGAGAAGCGGCAACAGTGCCAATCGCAACAAAGGCCACAATGGAGACCGTGAAAGCCAACAGACTGACAAACAACCGGGCAATCCATGCCAGGACCTGCCAGTACCATGCATCCGCCTGTGGCACATACGTGACAACAAGCCAGTCAAGCAACCACCAGGCACCTGCGCCTACAAGGATACCGATGACCACCTGCAGAATAAGCATGCGCCACAGCACAGCTCTTAATTCCGCCCTTACCAGCAGCAGACGCAGGCCGAAAAAAAAGCTGGCCGCGCCTTTAAACACTTTCTATATCTGCCAGCACCAACTCTGCCGCGCTCATATCCTCATCCTCCACCATCACTCTGGCATCCATCAGTCCGGGCACAGGCAAAAGAGCATTCATGCCTGTATTGTCCACCTGAAAAAAAATCCCCCGCTCTCTCAATGCATCGCACAGAACTTGTAGTGTCACCGGGTCACCAACCTTCTTCAGCAACTTCATATCCGGAGTCTAACCCGCATTCTTCTCAAATACAGCC
>CAYLYU010000209.1:0-2022 GCA_964387725.1 uncultured Zetaproteobacteria bacterium
AGCAGAAATTTATAAAAGGCATGGCGTTCATCCGGCGACGGGATATAGCCGACAATCCCGGGCAAGTACCAGTCAAGATAAAGATCACATTCCTGACGCATGTGAGCCACATCGAACACAGGAAGAACCACGCCTGGCCCTGAATACGCCTGTAGCAGGTGAAGCTGTCTAAGCCCATCTTCCAACAATGAATCCGCTTCATTGCCCATTGAAAGGTAAACAGACCAGGTGATATCACCAAAATCCTCCAGTAGTACAAAACCCTGACTGGTGTTTTCGGCTATCAGGCCCGGGACTCGTAGACCTGCTTTCTGCATCCACGTTCTGACCGCAAGAAAGGGTCGCACATCCTCTTTGGGTGGAGGGGCATCCATCAGCACCCGACACGAAGCCTTATCCTGAATACGAAAATAACAACGAAAGGAAGCATCTCCGGCCAGAGGAATAATATCCGGCAGCTCACCTAAAACGCTTTTAAGCCAGTCCGCCCGGGCTAAAACCCTTTTGTTTGCATCATTTGACACTCAGAATAATTCCCATTCTTTTCAGCTTCTTTGTTATCAAAAGATTGGCCTTATTCGCATCCTTCCGGCTTTTGTATGGGCCTGTATAGACACGATAGCGCCAGCCATAACCGGACACCTGAACTTTTTTCACCACAGCGTTCAAACCCCAATCTTCCAGTTGCTTTTTCGACCTGGCCGCAGCAGATGCCGACTTAAAGGATGCAACCTGAATGCGAAAATGACTTTTTGTTTCGGACAGGGTTTTCTTTTTTGCCGTTGCATGTTTTTTCTTATGAATCTGTGCAAGTTTCTTGATCTTTTTCTTCGCGGCAGCTTGAGAAAGCATCTTCTTGTCTTGCATTGCCTGCGTAGACGTCTCGACAACAGGTTCAGGAGTTACAGACTGTTTAGGCAACTCTCGGTAGAAGTTCAGTTCACCTACATCGGTGTCAGCTGTTTTCGCTGCCTCTTTTTGTTTACCGACTTCCTTACGCATAGTTTGAATCTGATCTCGAAGCTGCTCAATCTCTATAAGCAACGCTATACTCTTATCCGTCCCGTCTGTTTCTTGCAGCAGAACTGACTTATCCATCCAGTAGCCACCGGCAAAACCTGATATAGCGGCAAATAGCACAACAAAAGTGATAAGGAACGCCCGGCCCGCGCCCTTGCTTCCTGATTTAGTACGCCTTTTTCTGGCGCTGACATAATCCCGTTTCGGCATCTACATATGTTCCGGAGCAGATGCACCAAGCAATCCAAGCCCGTTCTTCAGAACCTGTCCGACAGCCCGAAGCAGCATTAATCTGGCCTGACAAAGGGCATCATTGACTCCGATCACCCGATGTTTGTGATAATAAGTATGAAGGCTTGCGGCAAGCTGGGTAAGAAATGTAGCTACACGGTATGGCTCCAGACGACTGGCAGCCTTCTCAAGCATCTCCGGATAGGACAGCAGTTGCTTAAGCAGCGTCTGTTCTTCATCAGAGCAAAGCAGTCCTGCATCAACATCTTCAGGCTCGGAGAGATGTATCCTTTCTCTCTTGGCCTTGCTCAGGATGGAACAAACCCTGGCATGAGCATATTGAACGTAGTAAACAGGGTTTTCATCGGACTTCTGTTTGGCCGTTTCCAGATCGAAGTCCAGCTGACTTTCCGACTTGCGGGTAAGAAAGTTAAAACGAACAGCATCCCTCCCCACCTCATCGACAACTTCCCTCAGGGTTACAAAAGCACCCGACCGCTTGGACATACGCACCGGCTCACCACCCCGAATCAAGTTAACCATTTGCACAAGGAGTACTTCCGGCTGATTTTTCTTGCCGGTTAAGGCTTGCATAGCCGCCTGAACACGTGTGACGTAGCCACCATGATCTGCACCCCAGACATCAATCTGCCGATCAAATCCCCGCTCGTATTTATCCATGTGGTAGGCAATGTCTGCTGCAAAATAGGTGGCGCTGCCATCTTGCTTGGCCAGGGGACGATCCACGTCATCACCAAAATCCGTTGTGCG
>CAYLYU010000210.1:0-2001 GCA_964387725.1 uncultured Zetaproteobacteria bacterium
TACGAAGTTCATGGCACCGTGGCCCAAGAGTACGCATTGGTCTGGATTCGGGTAAGAATAATTTGCCACCACGTTGTAACCTTCGCAGGAGGAAACCCGCTTCCATTCTTGCTTCCCGTGATAAAGGTGGAGATTTCACCTCTCCATGGAGCCAAACAATAGGCTTGCCCTTTGGGCTCACGGAACCGTAATATATGTCAGATATGACATATTTACAACATAACAAACGGCTCCAAGTGACGCAGTGCCCGCATACTTGAGCCCAGACGTTATGTGCTGAAGAAACTTCGGTGAATATTTCGTATCAGTAAAGAGAAGAGGTTGGAGGAATAATGGATACTGAAAAAATAATGACTGGCATTTCAAAAGAAATCGATATCACTCTAAAAGCAATGGGAAAAGCAAAGACTCCAGAGGAGAAGCTGACGCACAGTGAAACAGTAAAGAATCTATGCGAATCACTTGGGGTGTTTCTGAATTTAATGAGTGACATGATGCCTTATGATGACGATGGTGAACCAATCCCGTTCTAAACAACTCGGGGTTCAATGAAAAAGAATCAGTCCAAAGTTCAGAAGTCTTACAAGCGAATGGTGCAAGCACATCACAATGCGCTCGTTCGGACGTTCACTTCACTGCGCTTCGTTCACGCCGCAGAGTTGAATCGTGATGTGGGAAACATATCAGAACTCGATTTATACTGCCCGCGACCGGAACGGAACGTGTTTCAAACAAATTATCGTAAGCGACTTAGCTTACAGGGAGGTTAACCGCCGGAGGAGATTATGAATGAGCTTTGCAAAATGACGGCCACGGAAGCTGTTCCAAGACTTCTTCGTCGCGAGATCAAACCGATAGAGTTAGTGGAAGCCTGTATCGAGCGAATTCAAGATGTTGATAGAACGATTTACGCCCTGCCTATCCATTGCTTCGACAACGCTCGCAATCGTGCGGAAAGACTTACAAGCGCGGGCTTTAATGGCAATGAACGGTCGCTATGTGGATTGCCCATCGGTGTAAAAGATTACAATGATGTTGGCGGTGTGCGCACTACATACGGATCACCAATATTTTCTGACAATATCGCCGCCGTTTCAGATGCAACTGTGGCCAGACTAGAGCGAAACGGCGCGATTCCAATCGCCAAAATCAACGTGCCCGAATGGGCAGGCGGTAACACCTTTAATCCAGTTTTTGGAACGACTCGCAATCCCTGGGATACGCGAATGAGCGTTGGTGGCTCATCCGGTGGATCTGCCGCAGCATTGGCCAGCGGGTCGGTCTGGCTTGCAACTGGCAATGACCTTGGTGGCAGCTTGCGAACCCCCGCCAGTTTCAATGGCATTGTAGGTCTACGACCAGGGCCGGGACGTGTTCCCAGGGGACGCGGTTACCGGCTTTCGATGTCTTGTGGGTGGAGGGACCCATGGCACGTAGTGTACGCGACGTAGCCCTAATGCTTGATGCGGGCGCTGGGCATGATAGAGAACTACCCAAGGGCAACATATGTAATTCTCGACAAGGCGGGACATAGTCTTTCTTGGGAACAGCCAGATTTGTTCAAAACAGGTGTCAAAGAAGAAAGTCATCTACCTGGCATTCCAGGCGGCATCGAAACGATGGACCATGCCGCTGCGCAATTAGAAATCCGCATTGAATCGATTTATGATCAAATTTGAAGACCGATTGGTTGGCTACATTTGAACCTGGCAGTTACACAGAAATATTTACAGCCTCCGATATAACGCATTCAGTTTGCTAATTCCTGATCCTTTACGCCCTCGCGCGTCAGGATTATCACGACCCAGTCCATTGTCAGCGTCTGCATGCCAGTGGCTGTGGCCAGCATCTTGAAGCCCAGATAGCCTCTATCAGGCCGTTTCGCAGATTCGCGTTTGCTGGCAAGACTAACCTCGACATCCAGTGCCTGACCGGGATACCAGGGACGTAGCCATTTTAAATTATCTATTCCCGGGGCACCGATCGCAGCTGCATGCAGCA
>CAYLYU010000211.1:0-1990 GCA_964387725.1 uncultured Zetaproteobacteria bacterium
AGAGCGCCGCGGCCGAGGTCGCTGTGCGGGGCGAGAAAGGCGTGTTGGAAGGCGTGGCAGTCGCATGCATGATGGCATTGATATTGGTGCCAAAGAGGGGACACCGATCCATGCAGCAGCCTCAGGTGAGGTGGTGTACTCGGATCAGCGGCTCTCCGGTTATGGCAAGCTGATTATTGTTCGGCATAGCCGAGACATGTTTACAGCTTATGCACATAACCAGAGAAATCTGGTTCGCAAAGGAAGTAGAGTGAAGGCAGGCGATATTATTGCCAGAGTGGGCAAGACAGGCCGTGCCAGCGGGCCACATCTTCATTTTGAAGTGAGAAGGGGGCCTACACCAGTTGATCCGATCGCGTACCTTCCCCGTAGGAGTATTTTCTAATCCATAAATGAGTCTGAAAGGTAGGCGCATGCATTGTCGATTCATGCTGCCCTGTTGTTCTGTCCAAAGATTGTTTTGAACAAGATTCTGCGAGCGTTCCGTAATTGTTTCCATGCGTCAAGATCGGAGTGTCTGTTGGCGAGAGCATCGAGCCACTGGAAAGAGATGCTCGGCTTGAGATGTTGCTCTGCATTGGGCAATGATTTGAGCTTGTCATAAGGCGTCATCATATCCTCAACACGGTATCGTTTTTTCTGTTTTCCTTTGGCATCTGTTTCAGTGGTCGGGAAGTGGCAAGGACGATGATAGTTCAGGCAGGGATTGAGGTGTTGTCTGTTAAAGGTGTCGATCAACTCGGCGTGGATCTGTGGGATATGCACACGTCCAAAGGCTCTACGTACGACTGAACCATTTTTACTTTCAGCCAGCGCATTATCGTTACAGTGTCGAGAGCGTGATTTGGTCATACGTATCAACTGTTTGTTGAGTAGCTCAGAGACATAGCGATTGATGTATTCGCTGCCATTATCCGAATGAAACCCTTTGATCACAAACGGAATCTGTTTGAGCAGTGATTTCAGTGCAGGGAGCATGAACTCTTCTTGAATGCGCGGCACGGTGACAATGATTTCCCACTGGGTTACCTCATCAATTGCATTGATGTGATACACACCTTTCTTCTTGTCCATGTCACCCTGATGCACACTATCAATGCGCAAGTAGCCGGGCTGGCCATTTGGCCTTGGTTTGCAACGTTCTCCT
This sequence comes from uncultured Zetaproteobacteria bacterium, assembly GCA_964387725.1. Taxonomy (GTDB): domain Bacteria; phylum Pseudomonadota; class Zetaproteobacteria; order Mariprofundales; family Mariprofundaceae; genus CAYLYU01. The sequence goes on from CAYLYU010000211.1 coordinate 1,148, forward strand.
ATGGGCACCTGAACAGGATTGGTTTTAGTGTAAACTCTTCTGCAGCGGTGATAGATATGACTCTCTCGCAAGTTATACAGGTGTGAAACGGAGATGTTGGCAAGACGTGCAAAGCGCTGGTCACCAAATCGCTCATGGGCTCTTTGGCAGTAGACTTTTACAGCCGTTCCGGAAGCGCTATCAACCAGTTGATCTACTTCGGCCAGCAGCACAATATCTGCACGCGTGTATTTGCGCTCGAATCCATTGGTTGTGCGTTGCCTGCGGTGTACATGGCCGGTTTCCCGATGACGCGTGACCAGACGTGTGATCTGCTGCCTCGAATAGCCTGAGAGTTGAATCAGATAACGCAGCACCAGACCCTTCTCTTTTTTACACAGGATTGAATATCGGAGCCGATTAAGTGTTCTCTCTACCCAGGCATAAATCTCATCTTTGCTACCTTGGAATCTCAGTTCAATCTTATCTGTTCCAGCCAGAAAGGCTGCAACGTCGGCAACCGTCTTTATCTTTCTTTCGTCCATCTGGATAAGCATCTCCATATGATGGACAGAACATTTTTGATTTCAGACTCATTTCATGTTGGAAAAGACTCACCATCCCAAACTGATATCAATTGTGCTAGAGTAAGCAGATGGAACTTCTACAAAGCTATCTTCCGGCTTCAACCTCCGACTGGTCTCTGCTGGCGCTTGGCCTTGCCATTCTGATTATTCTAGCTCTGACCATCAAATTGATTCAAAGAAAAAAAAATGCGCTCCCTATCCAGGAAGTATCCAAGAATGATATCCCCTCACTGCTGACCGAGCCTGAACTGGCATGCTTCAATACGCTTGATGATGT
>CAYLYU010000212.1:0-1965 GCA_964387725.1 uncultured Zetaproteobacteria bacterium
CTCTTGTCAGGTTCCAGATACAGGTAACCTATACCGGCGGCAGCTCCGAGACCGGTGCTTCCCGAGAGGGCAATGGGCTGTAACGAAATGCTGTCCTCACTGCCACCGAGAAGAATTGCTGCACCGGCGCCGATCCCGAGTGTGGCCGAGGCCTTGGCACCCGCATACTTACCGGCAAGCTGGTAGGTTCCAGCCTTGAAATCGGCAGACAGAACGGTGTAGCCGATTGTTTCATCTTGTTTGAAATTAAGATCAATACCAAGACCGATCCCTGTTTCACCCCTGTAATATTCAGACCCTTTTCCTGCCGTGGACTTGAACTCACAGGTGACATCCCTTGTAGAGTGGATTAAAAGGTTCGTACCAGAATCGGGAACGGTCTTACAGGTAAGAGCGCCAACTTTAGTTCCGGCTGTGGTTTTCGCTTCTTCGGCCAGAACCGTTTGAGAGAAACCAGAGCCAGCCACCAACAGAGCAAAGGCGGCAAGGGCAAATACCAAACTGTATTGTTTTTTCATGATTGTACCTCCTGAGAACTTATCGATGGTTGCATATCATCCATGATTCCCTCCATAAATCAAACACTGAAATACCTTGCCTGAGGATGATGCGCAATAACCGCGGATGTTGATTGCTCCGGGTGCAGCTCGAAACTTTCTGCATCCATCTGCACAGCAATTCTTGAAGCGTCCAACAATTTCAGCAGCGGCCGTTGCTGCTCCATATCCGGACAGGCCGGATAGCCAAAGGAATAACGTGAACCCCGATAACCCTGTTTGAGGAGTCTGTACGTATCACGCGCATCTTCATTGGCAAAACCAAGATCGGAACGAATACGCTGATGGACATATTCCGCCATGGCCTCCGCCATCTCTACACCCAAACCGTGCAGATACAGATAATCCTGGTAACAGTTCGCCTCAAACCAGTCCCGGGCCACTTCTGAAACTCTCTGACCCATGCTAACGACCTGCAAGGGTATGAGATCATACACTCCCGAATCAACCGGGCGATACCAGTCAGCCAGGCACAAGCCACCCTTGCGCTCCGACTGACGTGGAAATGAAAACCGACATATTTCTACCACCTCTTTTCGAGGCTGGAGGAATGGATTTTCTTGTGCATCCATAAAAGCAGCATGATTATATACAATGACATCATTGCCCCGTGACTGACATGGCCAGAAGCCATAGATCGCTTTCGGCTGGAGGATATCTTCATCCATACACTGTCTGAGAAGGCGATGCAGCACAGGCTGGACTTCGCTATCAATATAAGTCTGAAAAGACCCTTTTACCCCCCGCTTTTTAAAACCCCAGTGAAACTGGAATAACATGGTTTCATTGAGGAATCCTTGCAGGTTTTTCAAAGAAACTGACTCCAGCAATCTGCTACCCCAGAAGGGAGGAACAGGAACAGGATTGTCGGTCATTACTTTATCAGGCCGCCCTATTCCGGCACTACCAAAGCGCGCTTCTGCTTCGACATCTCTGGATTTCTCCGCTTCCCGGGAAGCATCGGTTGTTATCTCCGAAGGATCAGAAGAGGTTGAGACCTTCCTGCTTCCTGCACGACGGGAAGGGGCTTCTTCACCCTGCATCAGCTTCTCCATCAGATGAAGGCCGTCAAAGGCATCTTTGGCGTAGGCAACAAAACGCTCCGGATAGGAGGCGCGGCAATCTTCCTCAACATATTTGCGTGTCAGGGCTGCACCCCCGAGCAGAACCGGGGTTTTAAAGCCCTGCCTGTGCAATTCTCCCAGGTTCTCTCTCATGATTACGGTGGACTTAACCAACAGGCCGGAGAGACCAATGGCATGGGCATTGTATTGACGAGCCGCCTCCATAATATTTTCAATCGGTTGCTTGATCCCAAGATTGATCACCTCATAACCATTATTGCTAAGGATAATGTCCACCAGATTCTTGCCAATATCATGCACATCACCTTTGACGGTAGCCAGGA
>CAYLYU010000213.1:0-1964 GCA_964387725.1 uncultured Zetaproteobacteria bacterium
CCCGAATTGCAATATCAGGCTCCGGCATTTGCAACGACATTTTTTTTCTTCATATTGCTTTCCAATCTGTTTCTGGAATTGAATTTGGAGTTATGGCAGGCTCTGATTGCCCTGCTGGTCTCTTTCATCATTGCCATCAGTCATGCCATTTTTGAATACTATGCGGTATCGGTTCCCATCAAAGAAGTAATTGTCCGATTGCGAAAACATCGCGATATCATGGCGGCAGAACAATATGAGCGCATTATTCCATTTAGTATGAAACAGAAACTTCTACTGGTTTCACTTTTTGTTGTTTTGCCCAATACGCTGATTCTTGGGGTAACCCAGATCATTCAGGTTCGCCATCAATGGTTAATCAGCGGGCTTGCTGACAGTAGCGGTTTTATGACTGGCATGATTGGCTGGATGATTTTACTGGTTTTGATCGGCGGTGTTCTGGCGCTGTTTCTTTGCATGCGTATGGCCAGTGATGTTAGTGATTCGGCCAATGAACTTTCGAGAGCCATGAATGAAATTGAGGCGCTTCACGGAATTGTGTGGGTAGCCGATCATAAAGCACTCCCCTTGGGCTGCGGGTAGAGGTTCAGATCGCCAAGATGGAAGTAGATTGCATTACGGAAGCGTTCTCTATTACGAAAGCCATGACTGCGCGCCTTCACCTTCTGAATACGGCTATTCATGCTCTCTGATTTGCCATTGCTGGCATCAAGCACAATGGCATTGATAATGCCCCAAAGATGTTTACGAATGGTCTTTGCCAGCTTGACCATGGCAGGCAACCTGCTGCGTGACATCCATCCAAGCAGTTTTTTCCATGCCTTTTCAGCCCATGTTCGGCTGACGTAATTCCATAGCGATGATGCATGCTCCTTGATTGCCCACGCCCGCGCTGTTTTGAGGGCGATAGCCCGTAATGCCTTGAAATCAGGCCAGCGTTTACGAGACACATTGCCCAAGTGTTTCAACCAGTCGTACCTGCTTCTTGCCATGCTGTTATCACCATCAGAGAGCAGCGACTTGTGTTCGGCGCGGCGCACCTTGTCGATAGCGTCGTTGAACATCTTGGCGACATGAAAGCGGTCAAAAGAAACCTTGTTATCGGCATCAGGAATATGTCTCCTGGTTGCGTTGATAAATGCAGGCCACATATCCATTGAGACTGTCTCAATGTCCGCTTTTTGCTTATCGCTCAACGATTCATAAAAGCCATCCAGGCTTGTGGTCTTACGGTCATCGGCCAGATACAAAACACGGTTGCGGCTATGGTCACAGACTACGGTGATATACTCATGCCGTTTCTGAAACGACACTTCATCCACGCCGATATGCCGAATAACCTCCGTATCGTCGCATCTGGCCAGCCCCCGTTTGACTGCTCGCTGCATGATCCCATCTACGGCGCTCCAACCGAGCCCCATGCGCTCAGCTACAGCCTTGATGTTAGCTTCTTTCAGCCAGTCGATAACCAGACGCTCGAACAATGCTGTGAACCCGGAACCCGGTTCAGCCCAGGCAACGGATATCTGGTGAACGCCATGCTCAGGGCACTGGGTTCGTGGAATATCTGCAACAAGGATCGTTTTGAACTGGCATGTATCCAAATGTCGCCACTCACGCTGTCTGAAGTCATAACCTGAACAACTTTTGCCGCATTGCGGGCAGCTTAAACTGGCTCCCTTGTTGCGCTGGATATAGACGCGAACTTCCTCCGTAGTGGCGGTCAATTCGACATCAACCACACGCCAAGGTGATTCGATGCCAAGAATTTGTTGGTATAATTGTTTGTCTCTCATCCGCAAAGGATAGCTCATTGGTTTGATTTACCCACACAGATTCGTGATGCGCCAATTTATTAGCCTGTGATCAGCAATGCGGGGGAAAATGTTTCATGGACAAGCAGTCTTTAGATACAAACCATGCCATCAAAATATCGGAACGTGTCTGGTGGGTAGGCCACTATA
>CAYLYU010000214.1:0-1932 GCA_964387725.1 uncultured Zetaproteobacteria bacterium
AAGGCAGGCAATGGGTGGTGTTCAACCAGTGGCACGTTGTGGGGATCCTTGTTCGGCAATCATAAAGTCTTTCATGAAAGTCTACACATGCATCATTGAGAATAAAGGGATAAGCAAAGGGTCTACCATTGGATTTGGCATGATAGCGGGGTTCATTCCTTCTTGTTAAAGTATTGACTTGGCGGGGGTGTGGCTCTTGGGGTCGGCAGGCTTTTTATCTCTGCTCAGCTTCTGAAATGCCGACCCTGTCATTCATGTATCATCCCATAAAGTCTTCCGGGATGATGCCGATTCTTTTGTAGAATAGTGGCTCTGTGTTGTAGACGAGACATTGGATGATGATCTTGCTTATAAGGAGTCTTTTATGGAACAACTATTGGTAGGCATCGATGTTGGCTGTCGTCGTCATCGTGTCGCGGTTGGTATGCCGGATGGAACGTTGATTGATCAGTTTGACCTGGATCACCAGCCCAGCTCACTTGATGAATTCTTTTTACGCGTTGATAAGCAGGCAACGAAGTTCAATTTACCTGTTAGCGTCGACACGGATGGTGATTGGCAAAGGCTGGACGCTGCTTAATGTAAACAACCTGAAGCTTGCCCGGTACAAGGAAATCTTCCCATCACCGGCTAAAACTGATGCTATTGATGCACGTAAAATTCTAGAGCTGATGCGCCTTCGTCCTTTGTTGCCACAGGCCAAGGATATTTTGAATGAGGTGATTCCTGCGCCACAAGTTAATCACGACATGAAACTCCTAACTCGCAGGCGGCGGCAATTGGTGAATGAGCGCACGATGCTCAGCAACCGCATGCATAGCGACTTACAGGCCATTGCGCCGGGGCTGCTGGAGAATTCCAGCCAGGTGGGCAACAAATGGTTTCTTGGCTTTCTGACGGCCAGAGACACATTTGACCAACTCGCACGTATGCATCAATCCAGCATGATGAAAATCAAAGGCATTGGAGTGAAATATACAGGTTTGATTCGTCAGTGGCAGAAGACTGCTTTATTATCTTCTGGTGTACTTCTTGTTGGTGATATGGTGATCGAAGATTCTAAACGTGTGCTTGCGCTTGCAGATAAGATCGACCTCCTGGAAAGCAAACGAATCGACGCGCCAAGGCGGCCATGATGGTAGCTGTAGTTAGACATTACTGGCATACGCCCCAGTCCAAAAGGTACTATGAGAAAAAACGCTCTGAAGGCAAAAGACACAACCAGGCGATTCGATCACTCGGCAGGCATCTTACGCGTGTAATCTGGTCACTCGTGAAAAAGAACAGGCTTTATGCGCGCAAAGAAGAGTTACCTGAAACCGTTTGAAAATTCAAGCGGGATGTTCAGGCTTGATATTTGGGCATTTCTTGAGGCATGGCACGCAAACCCAGAGTTCGTGTGGCAGGCGGTTGTTACAATGTGATACAGCGCGGCAACAAGATATTCAAGCGCATTCGGTGAATTCACCTTCAAAGCACCCAAATGTCAAGCCTGACACAATTATGGATGTCGCCTAAATAACCGTAATTGTTAATGGAACTGGCGCACCCTAGAGGATTCGAACCTCTGGCCTCTGCCTTCGGAGGGCAGCGCTCTATCCAGCTGAGCTAAGGGTGCTATTTATAATCAGTTGAAGCTAAACGGATTACCAGCCATATCGTGGGGAATAACATTAGAGCTCTTTAGCTTCTCATATTTAATCTGATGGCGGATGATAATCAGCTGTCATGAAAATGAAACAACCCATATTTCACAATATAATGGATGCCGCTCTGGCTGGGTACAAACTCAATGACCTGATTCTCCAAAGGCAGAGGCCAGAGGTTCGAATCCTGTACCGCGCACCAGTTTATGTGCATGATTCTTCTCATCATTGTCTGGCCGCCGGGGCCGCATCTGACCCTCGTAAAACAGGCCGTATATGGAGGTTG
>CAYLYU010000215.1:0-1924 GCA_964387725.1 uncultured Zetaproteobacteria bacterium
TCATGCCCGGCAATGTTTCAGACGAACGTAAACGCATCTGTAGAGCATTTGGCGCAGAGATTCTATTTTCCGATCCGCTTGAAGGGTCAGATGGAGCTATTCTTTATTGCCGGGAAATCTACGAGTCCGAGCCTGAACTTTATTTCAAACCGGATCAGTATAATAATCCTGTCAACGCGAGAGCACATGAAGAATCCACAGGACCGGAAATATGGCGTGATACAAATGGACAGGCGACACATTTTGTCGCCTCTATGGGGACTTGCGGAACACTGGTGGGCACGGCCCGCTATCTAAAAAAGATGAACCCGGATATCAAGGTTATTGCGGCGGAACCTGACTCTCCATTCCACGGCATTGAGGGCCTGAAACATATTGAATCCAGTATTGTCCCCGAAATCTATGATGCTTCCATGCATGATGAAAAACTCGGGATTAGGACCGAGGCAGCCTATCGTTTTACGCAACGCCTGGCGCGTGAAGAAGGCATTCTGGCAGGACAGTCAAGCGGTTGCGCCCTGGTTGCCGCATTGCAGGTCGCCGAACGCCTGGCCGAAGAAAACAAGTCGGGTAAAATCGTTGCCATCTTTCCGGATGGCGGAGAAAAATATCTTTCCACCACTGTCTTTGCAGACGACAGGGTTGGCTATGCCGAGGGCATCTAGCCCGGTATCAATGTAGCTGTTCAGATTGCCGCTGGTTTTCCGAGGGCAAGGGAAAAAAGCGGAGCTTACTGGTGTAAGTGAGCATTTATTGACGCAGTCATCGGGAAAATCAGTGGTGAGCTGAATAGCTACATCTTATTTCCTCCAGAATTCCGGCACCAATAGCACGAAGAAGGTAAATATTTCCAGACGACCGAGAATCATGCCAAAAAGCAGGACACTTTTGGCCGTATCAGGAAGTGATGCATAAGTAGATGCCGGCCCAACGCCTCCAAACCCCGGGCCTGTATTGGTGAGGCAGGCAGCAGCGGCTGAAAGTGCAGTTAGCATGTCTACACCAGTGAATGCAACAAACGTAGCAATAACGATGTAGCAAACAACGTAGAGCACAAAAAACCCCCACAGAGCCTGCACTACGCTATCCGGCAAACTTTTTCGTCCCATCTTCACCTGAATAATGGCATGTGGATGAATCAGACGGCGAATTTCACGCATCCCCTGTCTGAATAGCAACATGACACGGACAACCTTCATGCCACCGCCAGTCGAACCGGCACATGCTCCGACAAACATGGCAACAAACAGCAGCAGGTTGGTTCCGGCCGGCCACTGAGCATAGTTACTCACAGAAAAGCCGGTAGTGGTGGCAATGGACACCGTATTAAATATAGCTTCGTTCATATCTCCACTTCCTGAAACCTGAACAACGACTCCAATCAGAATCATGAGAAATACCAGCCACTTCACATATGAAAGGAACTCACCATCCTTGAAATAGACAGACAGGGAAAGGCCCTGCCTGAGTGCAGCAAAATGCAGGGTGAAATTGATCCCGGCCAAAAACATAAAAAGAACTACCAGCCCACGGATCAGATTTGAATCATAATATCCAATGCTTGCATCATGGGTGGAAAAACCGCCTATAGATACGGTGCACATGGCGTGATTTATTGCGTCAAACCACCCCATGCCCGCAAAGGTAAAGGCTGCGGCTGAAATAACCGTCAGGGCAAAATAAATATACCACAAGACCTTGGCCGTCTCGGTTACACGTGAGGTGAGTTTATCCTTGATTGGTCCGGGAGTTTCAGCACGGAACAATTGCATACCACCGATCCCCAGCAAAGGCATAACAGCAACGGCCAACAAAATAATCCCCATACCGCCCAGCCATTGCTGCATTGAGCGCCAAAACAAAATAGATGGGGGCAGCGAATCAAGATTGCTTAGTATGGTAGCCCCGGTTGTCGTTAAGCCTG
>CAYLYU010000216.1:0-1909 GCA_964387725.1 uncultured Zetaproteobacteria bacterium
CTGGACATTCAGATATGTCTGCTGGTACTCGGAGGATATCTGAATATTATTTACTTTGGGCGGAAGTAAGAAGGATGACGATTCAGACCGCAGTTCTTTCTTTATCCTCTCAATCGATAGGGAGTATAATATCATGGTAGCCTGAATAATTCATAAACACCTAAAATATCGATTACCCTTATTAATAAAACGGTTTAAATGTGGCGGTTTGGCATGTTTTTTCGTTCAGGAGCTATGTTTTTTATTTTTCGTAGCCTGTTGAGGCGAATTATTGGTGATTCTGCGCGAATCGCCCAAATATTGAGCATGGCGGCCCTACCGGAGCATGAGCCGGGATAGGTTTTGAAGTGCATCTGTGGTTCGAGTCAGATGGTCTTGGGTGGTGGTATCTTGTATAGAATTTCAGTTATTTGATGCAAAACAGCGCTGACAGGACATGAAGTTGGGAGGTGCAGCCTGACCCGATCTTTATACTGAACAAGACGAACAGCTATCTTGAACAACTTTGAGATAATGGTGGATGCTGATGCTTTGGCCAAACTGGTTCCTCTGAGCGTTTCAGCGCGCAGGGAGTGAATCAGCGTATAAGCTGCACTGCTGATGAGCAGTCGCATACAGTTTGCCAGAAAGCTTGAGTTCGAGGTGCGGTCACATGCAAGGTCGTTTTTCAGTTCCTTGATATAGCGCTCATCGTTGCCACGGGCGCAGTACAATTCTTGATAGGCCATTTTCGGACTGATGTTCTCGATTGAGGTGACGATAAAACGTGGATTGTCACCGGCATCCATGACTTCCGCTTTGAGAATGGTGCGGAATGCCTTTGGCCATGAACCTGCCCCATACGCGTATTCTGTAAAAATACGCGTGCTCTTCGCTGGCGCATGATTGGCTTTGCGCAAGGAACTGCGGTAAATATGCAGCGCTCTGGCTTCTTCCATGGTCGGCTTAGCCATCTTTGCCAGCTTCTTGTTTGAGGCAAGACCAAAGATGAAATCCATACGCCCGTCATCCAGACAAAGTTGCATCAGGCAGGGGTTGGAGAAGTGGCCATCACCACGCAGAATAATATGCGTGCGCGGCCAGAATTCGCGAATGCGTCTGATGATCCGTTTCATAATCATGGTGTTCTCTTTGCCTGTAGGGCGCTTGCCCGGTCGCAATATGGTTGCCACCAGATTGCCGGAAGTTCCCTCAAAGATGGTCAGCGGCAAATAGCAGTAGCTGCGATAGTGATGGTTGTAAAAGGAAAGCTCCTGCTGACCAAATGTACGATCCGATGTGTGATCCATATCCAACACAATCAGTTTGGGTGCTTTGGCATAGCTGGCGACAAACTGATCCACCATGGTGCGTGTCATGCGATAGATATCTTTGCAACTGGCTGCATTCTCCAGGCGGGAGAAGGTCGGTTGACTGGCAAGATGGGTGTCTTCATCCAGGGGCTTACGTCCCACAGCCAGCTTAAACATCGGGTCGACCCTGAGAGCATTGGCATCATTACCATCCTCATAACCGGCGGCCTGCTGATAAATGCGTTGTTTAAAAAGCTCATGCACATCGTGGCAGATGTACGACTCATGCCGCTGGTCGGAAAATGCATCGGCTAACCGCTGTGTCAAACCGAGCTGGCGATCAATACCGGCCAGCAATAACGCACCAAAATCAGATGACAAAGCGCCGCCATCAAAGTGAGCGCGAACGCTCATGCCATCAATACTGGGAAAACGGAGTTGCTCTGATGTAGTCTGTGCCATGGTGAACCTCGTGGGGTTGCTTCGTACGAAGCTTTGGTTGCGGAACCACTATGATATCAATGGCTTGCGCGAGGTTCATCCTTTTTTATGAATTATTCAGGTTAGCTTTTCTTATTACTTCTTCCTTATCTGATTTTGACATGTTTTTCATGACA
>CAYLYU010000217.1:0-1904 GCA_964387725.1 uncultured Zetaproteobacteria bacterium
GATCATGAAGCGGGACAATTACTCCGTTCTCTGGCTCGCAAGATTTATCCCCGCTTCCTGAAAGTAGTTCGGGATGGCTCATCCGATGATTTCACCTCTGATATGGCCGATACCGAAATTGAAGGTGAAAAAACTCGTGCTGATTGGTGCAGTGAAGAGAGAAAGAAACCTATCAAAAAGACCATGAGGGACGGTTATATCGGCGTAGTTGTGGCAGCGACTGGTGATGGCGAAGTAGATTTATGCACTGGCGGCGTCGACCCATCGAAGAGGGGGACGTTGATTCAGCTCGGTGACTGCATCCGAACCGGCTCCGATGGAAGGCTCAGGGTACAACTGGCTGATAGGGACGAAGAACGAAATTCCGGACCTTCTGTCATCAATATCGGAGCCAATAGTGAGCTCTGTTTTGATAAATTCTACATGCCTGACGAAAAACCGGGAGATCGCGAACGATTAACGAACCGCGGCAAATTTGAAGTGGTGACAGACCTAGTCAAGGGAACAATTCGCAAGTTTATAAAGGGCTGGGGGAAAAACTCTTCAGTTAGCGTTAAAACAGGCGTCACAGTTTGCGGGATTCGAGGCTCGGATGTTGTGGTATCTCATAATCCTGCCACACAGCAGGTTAGTGCTTATGTAATCGAAGGGCACGCAGACATGCGCAATACCGAAACCGGCCAATCAAAACCACTTACTGCGGGCGAGAAGATATCCATCAATCAAGGCAACTTGGGGCCAGTTCAAAAGCTATCACAACCCGATTGGAATGCGTTAGTTTCCCGAAATGGACTTGATTTCGGAAACGATACAAAAGCCAAACAGCTCAAGGAACTTGAAATAAACACTGACAGACCCGGCAGCGATTTACGCAATCTTTTCACCAAAGATGCAAAAGCGTGTCAGGCAGCCTGCATGGATGAACCACGCTGCAAATCGTTCACATGGGTGCACCCGAATGCGTCACAGAGAGGAGAGGGTATCTGCTGGCTGAAAAATGCTGTCGCAAAACCGCGATCAAGTACCTGCTGTATTTCAGGAGTCATCAACAGAGAATCTGCTGAGAAGGCTGTCGGGGAAATACAACCTGATCATACTGATCCGGATCAGGAAACCTGCTCTCAACATTTTCCGGGCACTTCCCCAACAGGAAAAAATACTGAAGGAAGGTTAGTTTGTGAATGTCCTGACGGTGTTATTTGGGACAAAGCAAGCAGAAGTTGCCCTCAGCAAACAGATCAAACCATTGAGAATCAAACCGGCAATTCTGGAGCATTGCCCGCATTCGTCACCCGGGCTATGAATACGCGCTCAGCCAGCCCCGGTGGAGTGGAATATGATAAAGCATCTGTTTCTGTGTTCGTTGACCCTATAACAACAAAATGGATTGCCTGGAATGATACGCCGGATGTCTCCAAAAAAGACACCACATTGGCAGGCACTTTCCTGTGGGGAGGCGGTGGATTCGGCACGGATGATTTTATCCGTCTGACGGTTACCGCGCCGGATGGGCAAACTGCCAGCGTTGATATGGATAAGAACAATACCTGGGGTGCGCATAACCGGAACGACCCGATGAACGTGATATTTGGATCTGCAGCCGATGCGCCAAATGCCTTGCGTATTGATGCATTCGGACCCACGGCAGGCAAACGGATTGTTTTCGATGAGGGCGGTGTTTTGAATCAGCTATTCCGAATACCCGGTTTGTACACCTTCGATTTCTCTTTCCGCAACCAGCACACCAGAGATGCTGGACACAGTGACATCCACCTGCTGATTCAACCGAAGACCATCAAGGGACCATGAGCACATCCGGCGTGAAAACCGCCCTGCTAGTTGCGACGCTTCTTGCTACAGCGGTGATCGTCATTGCTTATCTGCTGTCCCCCTATATCGGTTCA
>CAYLYU010000218.1:0-1773 GCA_964387725.1 uncultured Zetaproteobacteria bacterium
TCGTTTGATAGCAGGCGCTAATGGATCAAAATAATCACCAATCACCAATCACCAACATAGACTAGGGCTCAGTAGAAGTTTACACTTTGTCACGATACCTGTAATTTTTTTAGGTGTTATCTTGATGCAGGATAATGAAATACATGACAAAAAAAACAGCACATCCAATTAACCTGACACGGCTCGGCATTATTCTTGCGATTGCATACTGGCCCTTTGAAGCCATGATGGATGCATGGCTTAGCGGAGCGGGCACCTTTTCCGAACATTTGTTCACATCTGACCCCAATGAGTTATGGATGCGTTTGGCGATCAGCGGGTTGATTATCGGCATCGGTATTTATGCAAACAGGATGGTCATGGTTCAACAAGGGCTGCTGGATCAAACCGTTCACCTGAACCGCTTACTCCGCTTCCTCAGTGAAGTGAATCTGAATGTGCAGCGTTTGCGAAGCTCTCAGGATATGTTCGATGAAATCTGCAAGGCTGCTGTGGAATTTGCCGGTTTTCGTTTTGCTTGGGTGGGCGTTACTGAAGCAGAAGGTGATGGAATAAAAACCGCAGCGCTGGCTTCCTATAGCGATACCTGTTCAAAAGCAGTGCAGCAGGCATCAGCAGATCATACTGTGCCATGCGCCATGGCCACCCAGGCTATAGCCGAGGGTAAACCGGCCTATTGTAATGAAATGATGCGTTCCAGCTGCAAGGCGGCCTGCCGTGATCCGCTGCTTCAGCATGGCTGCCAGTCTGCTGCTGCTTTCCCAATCAAACTGCAAAACAAGCCCCATGGCGTATTGGCCGTGTATGCCGGGAGTTCAGCTTTTTTCCACGACAAGGAAATTGCTATTCTGGCCGAGGCGACAGATGATATCTCCTTTGCAATAACTAATCTCAAGCAGGAAGAGCAACGCCAGCAGATGCAGAAGATGTTGAATCATATTATCGAGGGAACCTCGGCGGTAGCGGGGAAGGCGTTTTTCCACGAGTTGAGCCGTCATGTTGCGGCAGCCATGGATGTCGATATTTGTTTCGTCGCCGAACATCTGGATGGAAAGGCACGGTCTCTGGCTATTATTAAAGATGGTGATTTTGAGGAGGATTTTGAGTGGTCTTTTTCCGGCACACCCTGCGAACAGGTGGTTGATGGCAAAATCGCTGTCGTTGAGAGCAAGGTGCAGGAAAATTATTCCGGGGATCAATGGCTACGTGATGTGAGAGCAGAGAGCTATATTGGCATTCCCTTTGCCTGCCAGTCGGGCAAAATCATTGGCCATTTGGGAATTATTCACAACAAGGCTATCGATGATGCAGAGGCCTTGCTGCCGGTGCTGGAGGCTTTCGCGGCCCGGGCAGGCGTCGAATTAGAACGTATACAAGCCGAGGCAATGCTCAGGCAACGGCTGAAAGAACTGGAACGCTTTCAGAAAGTGACCACAGAACGCGAGTTTCGCATGAAGGAATTGCGCGATGAAAATGTCAACCTGCAGCAAAAACTTACACAGCTGAAAGGCGAACAAAATGAAAAATAACTTTTGTACGGTACGGTCAACGTGGCTGGAACGGATAGATGACAAACATGCATATGCACAGGCTGTTCGCTTTTCTGTGGCGTTGATAACTGGCGCCATGTATTTACCCGTTGGGGCGGAGCTTAGATGAAGATTACGATGATCAGGGATATTGAAACAAGGGGTGTCATCTCTCTGCCGCCTGATGATTCGTTGGAGCAAGCTTTGGCCATCATGGATGACAGGAAAATCAGTTTTCTGGTCA
>CAYLYU010000219.1:0-1597 GCA_964387725.1 uncultured Zetaproteobacteria bacterium
CACGGCTTTTCAGAAGACAGAGTCGGTGCAGCCACTCACGGCGAAGTTCATGAGCTAGCTCATCTCCCCAAACAGGAGTTCTGAGCCTCGCCTCCACTTCTTCAAATGGCAGATAATTTAAGCAAATTTGATTAGCCCTCAGGCAGGTGATAAGGGGCACGCCCAGAACTGAACTTGCATGCACCGCTATACCAGCCATAGCAAGTTCCGGTATTGTGGACATGTCAGTGGCAAGCTGCTCATCTATGCCAGCTCCCATCGCCTCTTGCAAGAAAGACGGATGTTTACCTACATTCATGTTCTCGGAGGTTTTGGCACCAATGGTGTGACGGTAGCGGCGAAACTGTCGGCGCTGTTTCAGCATCCAGCCCTTGTTCACCTGATCGACCGGACAGAGGCGCAACACGTCTTCGGCAAAGTGAATGATGCTGTCCTGGAGTGCGCGCTGCAACTGGCAAGCTAGCGGCATATTGCCAACCTGCTTCCATATTCCGGTCATGAGGAAGTTACCATCAAGGATAAATTCGGATAAGAGAAGTGCCTGCGCGATACGGGTATAAGTCGCATCAACCAGACCACGCAGATGCTGGAGACTGTTCAGGCCAAAGTTGTTTATCAGATGATTGGCAGCAACAGTGTGTGTGATTTCATCGGCAAGAGGGTGAACACGTATGGAAGACGAATAGTGCCGTTGAATTCGTCTGGGGAAATAGGAAAACAGCATATCGTCACGGAAACAGCTGCCGTTTGCGAAGTTGTCAGTTGCCAGAGCGGAGTGGATGCAGTTCTTCTCATGCCCCAGTAAAACTGCAAGCTGTGGCCTCAGTCCAAGCGTTTCATTTCGCTCCATTCCCGGGTCGGTCTGTGGCTCAATCCTGCCCTCGTCAACGAGGTGGTCCCGGAGGCGCTGAATTCTGGGGGGGAAGGAACTGGCCTCAATTTCAGCAAGGTTAAGGGCACGCGACTGGGCCAGATTGTTGGCCAGACATTTACTGGTGATCTCTTTGGTCAGGGATTTCAGCAAGCGGTTGCGTTGGCTCAAAGAGATATGATCTAAACCTTGCGAGGCAAAGAGGATTTTCAAATTAACTTCATGATCAGACATGTCCACGCCGGCGGAATTATCGATGGCATCTGTATTCATACGGCCATGCATTTCTGTAAATTCGATACGTGCTTTTTGGGTAAGCCCCAGGTTCCCACCCTCGGCCAGGACGCGGCAGCGCAGTTCTCGTGCAGTGATGCGTACGCTATTATTGACCGGATCACGTACTTCAATGTTCGTTTCATTACTGGCCCGGATATATGTTCCAATGCCACCGTTATAAAGCAAATCAACGGGTGCGGCCAGCAAAGTGCGAATCAATGCCTCGCCGGAAAATTCCTTTTCCTCAACTCCCAACGTTAAGCGAGCCTCAGGTGAGATGGGAATACGTTTGGCTGTTCTCAGGAAAATACCACCACCCGGACTGATAGTATCCGGGTTATATTGTTCCCAGTCACCGCCGGACTGGAACATTTTCTGACGTTCATTAAATGAGATTTTTGGGTCGGGGTTGGGGTCAAGGAAAATATGCCGATGATTGAAAGCTCCGAC
>CAYLYU010000220.1:0-1597 GCA_964387725.1 uncultured Zetaproteobacteria bacterium
CACGGCTTTTCAGAAGACAGAGTCGGTGCAGCCACTCACGGCGAAGTTCATGAGCCAGCTCATCTCCCCAAACGGGAGTTCTGAGCCTCGCCTCCACTTCTTCAAATGGCAGACAATGTAAGCAAATTTGATTAGCCCTCAGGCAGGTGATAAGGGGCAGACCTAGAACTGAACTTGCATGCACCGCTATACCAGCCATAGCAAGTCCCGGTATTGTGGCCATGTCAGTGGCAAGCTGCTCATCCATGCCGGCTTCCATCGCCTCTTGCAAGAAAGACGGATGTTTACCTGCATTCATGTTCTCGGAGGTTTTGTCACCAATGCTGTGACGGTAGCGGCGAAACTGTCGGCGCTGTTTCAGCATCCAGCCCTTGTCCATCTGATCGACCGGACAGAGGCGCAACACGTCTTCGGCAAAGTGAATGATGCTGTCCTGGAGTGCGCGCTGCAACTGGCAAGCTAGCGGCATATTGCCAACCTGCTTCCATATTCCGGTCATGAGGAAGTTACCATCAAGGATAAATTCGGATAAGAGAAGTGCCTGCGCGATACGGGTATAAGTCGCATCAACCAGACCACGCAGATGCTGGAGACTGTTCAGGCCAAAGTTGTTTATCAGATGATTGGCAGCAACAGTATGCGTGATTTCATCGGCAAGAGGGTGAGCATGTATGGAAGACGAATAGTGCCGTTGAATTCGTCTGGGGAAATAGGAAAAAAGCATGTCGTCACGGAAACAACTGCTGCCCGCGAAGTTGTCAGTTGCCAGAGCGGAGTGGATACAGTTCTTCTCATGCCCCAGTAAGACTGCAAGCTGTGGTCTCAGTCCAAGCGTTTCATTTCGCTCTATCCCCGGATCGGTCTGTGGGTCAATTCTCCCCTCGTCAACGAGATGATCTCTGAGGCGCTGAATTTTGGGGGGAAAGAAACTGGCCTCTATTTCGGCAAGATTAAGAGCACGTGATTGAGCCAGGTTGTTGGCCAGACATTTACTGGTGATCTCTTCGGTCAGGGATTTCAGTAAGCGATTGCGCCGGACCATAGGGATCTGATCCGGGCCTTGGGAGGAAAAAAGGATTTTCAAATTAACTTCATGATCGGACATGTCCACGCCGGCGGAATTGTCGATGGCATCTGTATTCATATGGCCATGCATTTCTGTAAATTCGATACGCGCTTTTTGGGTAAGTCCCAGGTTCCCACCCTCGGCCAAGACGCGACAGCGCAGCTCTCGTGCAGTGATGCGTACGCTGTTATTTGCCGGATCACATACTTCAATGTTCGTTTCATCACTGGCTCGGATATATGTTCCAATGCCACCGTTATAAAGTAAATCAACGGGCGCAGCCAGCAAGGTACGAATCAACGCCTCGCCGGAGAATTCCTTTTCCTCAACTCCCAGAGTCACACGAGCCTCGGGTGAGATGGGGATACGTTTGGCTGTTCTCAGGAAAATGCCGCCACCCGGACTGATGGTGTCCGGGTTATAATGTCCCCAGTCCCCGCCGGACCGGAACATTTTCTGACGCTCCTTAAATGAGGTTTTTGGGTCGGGGTTGGGGTCAAGGAAAATATGCCGATGATTGAAAGCTCCGAC
>CAYLYU010000221.1:0-1522 GCA_964387725.1 uncultured Zetaproteobacteria bacterium
TTTAAAAATCGTCCGGGTCAACTTTCAACGTAGGGATTGGCGCTGGATGTAAAGCGAAAGCGAACCGGAACACCGGCAAGGCGGAATTTTCTCCGAAAATCCTGCTCCAGATAACGAATATAATTCTTCTTTAATGAACTCGGGTGATTGCAGAATATCTTGAATGTTGGAGGCAGGGTGGAAACCTGAGCGCAATATTTCAGACGCACCGGCCTGCCATTGATTCCCGGGGCAGATTGCGCCTGCTGAGCCTGTTGCAGCCAGCGGTTGAGTTCTCCTGTGCCCGTCTCAAACTTATTCATGCCGGCTGATCGTATGCCTTCATTTAATAGCTTCCGAATGCCTTCCCCGTGTTTGGCCGAAACCTTGAGTACCGGGATATTTTGCATAGCACGCATACGAAAACTCAAACGTTCCAGGTAATCCGACCACTGCTGTTTTGACAGTAAATCAGCCTTGTTCACAGCCACAACAAGTGCCCGCCCGTCGCTGTTTATCAGATCCATCAAGCGAATATCCTGCTCCACAATACCTTCGACTCCATCCAGCAGCAGGATAGCAGCCTCGGCCCGGGCTAGCGCCTGGCGTGCCTTCAGCAGGGAAACAAATTCAATATTATCCTGAATACGACCTTTTTTCCTCTGTCCGGCCGTATCGATAAGTCGAACAATGCCTTTTGAACAGGACAGGTCAGAGTCAACAGCATCCCTTGTAGTACCAGCTACAGGGCTTACAACCATGCGCGCCTCTCCAAGCCAGGCATTCACCAGGGTGGACTTGCCAACATTGGGGCGGCCGATGAGTGCGATCCTGGCCAGAATTGGCTGGTCTGCTGGCTCCTCCTGCCGCGCAGGAACAAGCGCCTCTACCTTTTGCGTGAGTTCTTTTATGCCAAGGCCATGGGCGGCGGAAACAGCCAGAGGCTCTCCTATACCCAGGGCATAGAAATCCGCAGCAACCTCCTGACGCTCGGCCTTGTTCACTACAAGAATCAGGGGGATGCCCTGGCGTCGAAGCTGGCTTGCAATGGCATAATCCCCTGTCACCATCCCGGCAATTCCATCAACAACAAACAATACCAGATCCGCCACTATCAGGGCTGCATTGACCTGTGCCTCGATACCTTCCTGCACATCCCTTCGGAAGGGCTCACCAATGCCTCCGGTATCAACAAGTGTCACGGTTCGATCAAATGTTGTCCAGGAAGCTTCCAGGCGATCAACGGTTACACCCGGTCGGTCACCAACAATTGCCTTGCGACGTTTCACCAGCCGATTAAACAGGGTTGATTTTCCGACATTGGGGCGGCCAACAATCGCGACCACCGACTGAAGTTCATGCATTAGGGCCTGTTAACACTAATCTTGGTTGTAGCGACGAGACCATTTTTGTTGCTATGCAAGGCATTTCGAGCGCAGTGTGCCCGTGGCACATCAGCGAGAAATAACATAGCAGAGTACAAAAATGGCCCGTCCCGCAGGGCTGCGCCCCAAATGAGGCCATTCAGCGTTGCTCGTCGTTC
>CAYLYU010000222.1:0-1508 GCA_964387725.1 uncultured Zetaproteobacteria bacterium
TTCACACACGCATCCACAGCTTCCGGGTTGTAGTATTTACCTTTGTATTTCTTTATCTCCTCTAATCCGATTTCAATCCCCAGTGCAGGTCGATAGGGACGATGTGAACTGATGGCTTCCATCACGTCAGCTACAGACAATATCTGTGCCTCGAAAATGAATTCATCGCCCTTCAAGCCATTAGGGTAACCACTGCCATCCAGTCGTTCATGGTGCTGTAGAACCATCTCGGCGACCGGCCAGGGGAAATTGACACCCTTGATGATGTCATAACCGACCTGACAGTGGCTCTTGATCAGTTCGAATTCTGCATCGGTCAGTTTCCCCGGACGATTCAGGATCTCCGACGGGATATAGATCTTGCCGATATCATGGATACTTGCACCCAGGTCAATGCCCTGAATCCGTTGATCCGGCAATCCCATTTCCCTGGCAATGGCAACAGACAGCTGGGCCACACGTTGCATGTGACCAGAGGTATAGGGATCACGTTGCTCAACCGTTAAGGCAATGGCCTCGATCGTTTGGGTAAGTGAGTCTGACAATCGGGTTGCAATTTGATTTTTTTCAATCTGTGTACGCAGGGACTGAATGCCATAAGCCATATCATCTGCCAGCTCCTGCAGCAGGGTGACTTCTTCCAGGCTAAAGGCAAATGCTTCTTCAGCGTAGATGTTTAGTGCGCCGAGAATGTCATCATCCACCTTTAGGGGCAAGGCAATTACTGATCGATAGCCACGGCTGATGGCGGCTTCCCGCCACGGTTCAAATGCCGGATCATTCAGAATATCTTGGCAAATGACATAGTGCCCGGTCTTGATGCCCCGACCTACAGGGCCTCGGCCACGTGGTGAATCATCCCACCTGATATCAGCTTGTTCCAAATAGCCTTCATCGAAACCGCTCTGTGCTACCGGCCGCACCGTCTTATTTCCATCATCCTTATCGACATAGCCCACCCAGGCCAGTTTATAGCCGCCTGTCGATACAATGACATGACATATCTTTTGCGTTAACTCGGCTTCTGAATCGGTACGTACCAGCGCTTCGTTACACGCGCTTAATGTCGCCATGGCCCGGATTGATTTCTCCAAATCCCTTTCGTCTTTCTTGCGCTCGGTGATATCGCGGAGCATACCGATGGCATACGGCTTGTCCTTAAGTTCCGCTTTACTGATTGACAGCGCAATATCCAGTTCGCTCCCGTCCTTTCTCTGGGCTTGCAGCTCGGTTGTTTTACCGATGACCGGGCCGTTCCCTGTGCTCTTGAAAACCTCGAAACCGTTCTTATGCGCAGCAGCGTATCGCTCGGGAATAATCAGATCAGTCAGGTCTTTTCCTGCCACCTCCGCGGCCGGGTAACCAAATATCTGCTCCGCCGCCCGGTTCCAGAACACTACGCGGGATTCATTATCCAGCACGATGATGGCGTCCTTGGCGTTGGTAGCAATAACCGAAAACTTCTCCTCGCTCTCGCGCAACGCCTCCTCCGCCTGCTTGCGCTCGGT